>CALAMB010000278.1 GCA_937925645.1 uncultured Acidobacteriota bacterium | reverse complement strand
CACCAGCTCTCCGGCGGCCAGCAGCAGCGCGTGGCGCTGGCGCGCACGCTGGTGTGCCGACCGCGGATCATCCTCATGGACGAGCCGTTCTCGGCGCTGGACGAGCCCACCCGGCTGGAGATGCAGCGCCTGTTGGTGGAGCTGTGGCAGGATGCGGAAGCCACCGTGCTGCTGGTAACCCACTCCATCATCGAGGCCGTCTACCTGGGCGATCGGGTCTGGATCTTCTCCCAGGCGCCGGGGCGCATTGCCAAGGAGATCACCCAGACGCCGACGGCGGTGCCGGGCGAGTCGCCGCACGTGCTCCAGCAGAAGCGCGAGTTTCTGGAATCGGTGGAGCGGGTGTCGGCGGTCTTCCACACAATCGAACAGGGCGAAGCGGAGCGCTGATGGCCAAGGACCTGCTGGGCTACTGGGACTACGTCAAGGCCGCCTTCCACTGGAAGGTGGCCATCCCGTGGCTGGGCGAGATGCCGCTGAACAAGGTGATGCTGGCGGGACTGGTGATCCTCGGTTTCATCAACCCGGGCTTCTGGCTCGTGGGCGCGGCGGCCGAGGCGGGCTTCCTGCTGCTGGTGGCCGGGAACGACCGGTTCCAGAACCTCGTGAAGGCCACGCGGCTGCAGGCGTCCTCGGATAACTGGGCCGAGCGCCAGGCGGCGATGCTGGCGGCGCTGGACGCGCGGTCCCAGGAGCGGTTCCGGCGGCTGCTGGAGACCGGCGCGGCGGTGCTCACCGCCTCGGGGCCGCTGGTGGCCGCGGACGCCGCTGGCGACCTGCGCGCCGGCAGCCTGAACCAGCTCCACTGGATGTTCCTCAAGCTCCTCGTGTCGCAGGGGCGCATCCGCGACATCCTGGCCCAGACCTCCAAGCAGGACCTGGAGCGGGAGATCGACGAGCTCACCCAGCGCCTGGCCCGGGAGGATCCCGCCTCGGCGGTGGCCCGCTCGGTGCAGGGGACGCTGGACATCCAGAAGCGGCGCCTGGGGAACATCCTCCAGGCCGAGTCGAGCCTGCAGGTGATCGAGGCGGAGCTGGACCGGATCGAGAAGCACGTGACGCTGCTTCGGGAGGAGGCGCTGGTCACCAGCGATCCGGCGCTGTTGTCCGACCGGCTCGACGGGGTGATGGAGTCGCTGCAGGGCACCTCGAAGTGGATGGCCGAGAACAACGAGCTCTTCGGCAGTCTCGAGGAAGTGAACATGCCGCCGACGCTCATCGACCGGGCGTTGCGGAACAAGGAGCAGGAGTGACGCCATGGGCAAGGTGACGCTGCCGGACTGGGCGCAGGGCATGCGGGAGATCTTCCGCGCGGAGACGGTCTCGCAGTTCATCCTCCACGGCAACGTCAACGATTTGGTCGCCCACCGCGAGGACGACACGCTGCGCTTCCTGACCCTGGGCGACTACCTGGCCGAGGTGCTGTTCCAGCCCTTCGACGTGGTGCTCTTCTACGACCGCGGCCGCGGCATCCGCCTGGCCAAGGGCGGCGACCACTTCCACGCCTTCCTGAAGGTCATGGACAAGTTCCACGGCTCGCGCTACGCCTCCGACGCCGCCGCCGGCCGCAACCCTGACCGGGCGCTGGATTCGCCCGGGCTGCTGCCGCGGGCGCCGGCCCAGGCGCTGGAGCTCATCGACCGGTTTCTCAACGGCGTGGTGGCCGCCTCGCGTAATCCCAAGGCCGCCGGGCCCCGGGCGGTGGCGGTGGTGGTCAACTTCGCCCACTTCATCGTGCCGCGGGGCGAGTCGCTGTACCTGAGCGGCGAGATCGGCGCCAACCTCATCAAGATCCGCAACTGGGCCGAGGACCCCGCCATCATGGGGGCCAACATCGCCACCGTGCTGGTGAGCGAGAACCTGCTGGATCTGAGCGCCTACCTCACCGACAGCCCCGCCAGCGGGAAAATCTCCATCCCCATGCCCGACGCCGAGGAGATCCGCGAGTACGTGGCGAAGCTGGTGGCCGGCGAGCCCGGCTTCACCGCGCTGTGCGAGGTGGATGTGCCGACGCTGGCGGCCAAGCTGGTGGGGCTGAACCGCGTCCAGGTGCGCAACCTGGTGCTGCGGGCGGTGCGCAACCAGGAGAAGCTGACGCTCAAGTACCTGACGCGCCTCAAGAAGGAAACCATCGAGAAGGAGTCCATGGGGCGGCTGGAGTTCATCGAGTCGCGCCGCACCCTGGACGACGTGGCCGGCCACGCCGAGGCGAAGCGGTGGCTCCGCGAGGACGCCCAGCTCATCCGGCACAATGTGGCCAACGCCCTCCCCATGGGCTACCTCATCACCGGCCGCATCGGCACCGGCAAGACGTGGCTCGTGGAGTGTTTCGCCGGCGAGTGCGGCATCCCCATGGTGGAGCTGAAAAATTTCCGCGAGAAGTGGGTGGGCGCCACCGAGGGAAACCTGGAGAAGATCTTCACCATCCTCCACGCCCTGGGGCAGGTGATGGTGTTCGTGGACGAGGCCGACCAGGCCACCGGCCGCCGCGGCGGCGGCGAGGGGGACGCGGGGCTGTCGGGCCGCGTCTACGGCATGCTGGCCAAGGAGATGGCCGACACGGCCAACCGCGGCAAGATCTTCTGGATCTTCGCCACCAGCCGGCCCGACATGGTGGAGGTGGACCTCAAGCGCCAGGGCCGCCTCGACGTGCACATCCCGCTGTTCCCGCCCGTGGACGCCGCCGACAAGCGCGAGCTGTTCGTGGCCATGGCGCGCAAGCTCCGGCTGGACCTCCAGCCCGAGGACCTGCCCGAGCTCGCCTCCGACCAGCCGGTGAGCGGCAACGAGCTGGAGGGGCTGCTGGTGCGCACCGTCCGCCGCCACGCCCTCCAGAGTAGCTCAGGCGTCCCGCCTGAGTCCGCACCGGGTAGCTCAGGCGCCCCGCCTGAGCCTCCCCTCGCCGGCTCGGTGAAATCCCTCGCTGAAGTCCTCCGGGACGAAGCAGCCGGCTTTCGCACCTCGGCTCACACGGCGCGCCTCGAGATGATGGACCTGCTGGCGGTGAAGGAGTGCACCGACGACCGCTTCCTGCCGCCGCGTTTCCGGAACCTGTCCCCCGAGGAGATCGACCGCCGCCTCGCCGCCCTCACCCTCGGCCGGAGCGAGTGATCCCGCCTCCCGTTCGTGATCGTCATCGTCATCGTCAACGGGGCAAGAGGCTCGAGACTGGTAGCTCGTTCCCATCCCACTCGTTCGTGGCCCCGTTCCAACAGGGGCCGGCCGATCCATGTCCCCTGAAGGGGGCTGGCTCCCAAACGGATCATTCGGCCCCGTCGCTGGAAGCGACGGGCTGTGCCAATCCAAGACCGGTGAACCGGCCCGGGGATCTCGCCGCCGGCGAAATTGGAATGGTGAGGGCAACGCCCAGCCAAATAACAATCGGCGGAATCAAATGAGTCATTGAGCGATCGTGATCACTCGTGACCCTTCACCGGCAGGGGATCGGAACGTGCTCCGGGACCTGTGCTATAGTATCCTCATCTCGTTTCAAGGAGTCTCCATGCTCAATCGAGGGCTGACGCCGGCACTGTGGTTGGGTATCCTGATCGCCGGCGGATTGGCCGCCGGTGCGCCGGCCGATCCGGCGGCGGACGCGTTTCTCCGCAAGCAGGTCCGGTTCACCGACGAAGAGGCGGCCGCGGTCCGGGCGGGTGAAGCGGTGGCCAAGATCCTCGACACCGGCGATCCCGACGAGGTGGTCGTGTTCGGCGTGGTCTTCGTCAAGGCCCGCCCCGACGCCTTCCTGGACATGTACCGGGATTTCCGGAAGTTCCCGAAGTCCAACGCCTATCTCGACCTGAAGCGGTTCAGCGATCCGCCGCGGCTGGCCGACCTGGCCGGTCTGCACCTGGACGACGACGACCTGAAGGAGCTCCAGGAGTGCGAGCCGGGCGAGTGCGTGGTGCAGCTGCCCGCTGCACTCGTGGACCGACTGCGGCGCGAGGTGAACTGGGACCAGCCGGATGCAGCCGCGACGGTGGACCGGCTGCTCCGACAGGGGCTGGTGGATCTGCTCAAAAACTACAATCTGAGCGGCAACTCCGCCCTGGGCACGTACTGGGACCACAAGAGCCCGGTCCAGGTGGCGCAGGTCCTCCGGACCCTGTTGGACCGGGTCGAGCTGTTGCCGGCCTTTCTGCCCGATCTCCATCGCTATCTGCTGGATTATCCCAAGGCGGAACTGGCCAACAAGGAAGAATACCTGTACTGGGAACGGGTGTCGTTCGGCCTGAAACCCACCTTCCGCGCCAACCACGTGATCATCCACCGGCCCGACAACCTGCCGCGGGCGCCCGGCGTGGTGGCCATCAAGCAACTGTACGCCAGCCACTACTTCCAGACCGCCCTGGACATGTACTTCTGCGTGCCCGTTGACCCGGCGGCGCCGACGCGCGGCATGTACCTGATGACCCTGAAAGGCTCCCGGCAGGCGGGGCTGACGGGCTTCAAGGGCGGGCTGCTGCGCCGGATCGTGATTCCGAAAACCCGGTCGGCCATGGCGGACGGTCTGGCCGCCTTCAAGGCCCAGCTCGAGAAGTGAATGGCGAATCGGTGAGTCGGTGAATCGGTGAATCGGTGAGTCGGTGAGTCGGTGAATCGGTGAATCGGGAGAAGGGAGCCGGCAGACGGGAGACGGGAGACGGGAGACGGGAGGAGGGAGACGGCAGACGGGAAACGGGAGAGGCATTCCGATCAACTATCTCCTATCTCCTACCTGCCATCGACTGTCGGTGAACCTGCGAACTTGCGAACGTGAAGAACCCTCAGTTGGCAACCCTCAACCGTTTCTGAATCCATGAACGCGCGGACCGCTCGTGTCTGACGCCCCGCTTTTTGCTGATCCCTGCAGGCGGGACGCCTGCGCCACTTTGGTTCCGCCGCGGCTACCGGATCCGCCGGAAGACGCCGCCGGCGGCGTCGGCGCAGAAGTCCACCACCAGCTCGGTCGCCGAGCCGTCCGGACCGATGCGGAAGGTGGCCAGGCATTCATACTCCGGATAGTCGGGCAGGCCAAACCGGAAGGTGTTGCCGCTGTATGGTTCCAGATATGCCTCAATCGGTGCCGGCCCCACGAGGCAGCGGAGCCGGTCGTCCTGCGCTGCCACCTCGAACACGCCGTAGGCGGGATTGGCGAACCGGCCCTCATACGTCTCGAACGGCATGGGAGCCCCTTTTTCGGGTGGCGCCGGGGGGATGGTCGGCCGGCAGGCCAGGCCGGCGGTTTCGAACGCTCCGGTGGCCGGCTCGAAGGACAAGTGTTCGTCCAGTAAGGGATTGCCGAAATACAGGTCGAAATAGCGCCGCGTCAGGCGCTCCGGCACGCGGTTGAACTCCGAATTGGTGAGGACGACGATCCCGATGCCGGCTTCGGGAATCAGCGACATGCGGGAGTGGTTGCCGATGGTGTCGCCGCCGTGCCAGACGATGGCGTGGGGGGAGTATGACTGGTAGAACCAGGCCAGGCAGTAGGTGATCATGTCCCCGGCGACGATGCCGGCCGGCGTCTTCGGCGCATGCAGATGCGCCAGGCTGGCGGCGCTGATGAACGGCTGACCGCCAACGGTCACCTGGCCGAGGTGGGCGCGGAGCCACAGGGTCATGTCCAGCACGTTCGAGTAGATCCCGCCCGCCGGGGCATAGGTCTGCAGCCAGCCGCGGTAGGGCCAGTCCAGGGGAATCGTCCAGAGCGTGCCGTCGGCAAGGGGGACGTGTTCCCGCGCCAGGTTGCCCGTTCGCCCGGCGACGCCCGGATCGGTGGTGGACGAGGCCATGCCCAGCGGCCCGAAGATCCGCCGGTCCAGGTTGTCCGCCCAGCTGAAACCGCTGACCTGCTCGATCAGATCGGCCCCCGTCAGGAATAGATTGTTGACATAGGTCATCCGGCTCCGGGCGCTGTAGGCCGGCTCCACGTGGCGCATGGCGCGCTGGATCGCCCGTCCGTCGAAGCCGATGAACGACATGAAATCGAGCGCGTAGGCGGGCATCCCGCTCCGCTGGCTGAACAGGTCCTCCACCATGAATTCTCGGGTGACCCACGGGTCCATGAGCTGGAAGCCGGGCAGGTGTTGGGTCACCCGGTCGGTCCAGTCGAGTTGTCCTTCGTCCGCCAGCATCGCCACCAGCGCGGTGGTGAAGGACTTGGTGTTGGAGCCGATCTGGAACAGCGTGTGGACGTCGACCGGTCCGGCGCCGTGCTGCTCCCGGACGCCGAAGCCCCGGGCGTAGACCACCTGGTCGTTTTCCACGATGGCGTAGGCCATGCCGGGCACGCTCTCCTCATTCATGATCGCGATGGCGTAGGCCTCCAGCTCGGCATGCCTGTCGGTGGGCAGTCGCCGGATGACGGATGAGTCACCGCCCACCGCCGCCCGGTCGGCGGCGGTTGGCCAGGCAGCCAGGATTCCCACCAGCGCAAGCAGCGTCAGACCTCTGGGGAAAGCGTGAATGACACGAAACCAAGGGATCATCGAGGATCTCCTTCGCTTGGGATGGAGCGAAACATCATCGGATCCGCCGGAAGACGCCGCCGGCGGCGTCGGCGCAGAAGTCCACCACCAGTTCGGTCGCCGTGCCGTCCGGACCGATGCGGAAGGTGGCCAGGTATTCGAAGCCGGGGAAGTCGGGCAGGCTGATCTTGAACGTGTTGCCGCTGTACGGTTCCAGGTGGGCCTCAAACCGCTCCGGCCCAACGAGGCAGCGAAGTTGGTCATCCCGCACCACCACCTCGAACACGCCGTAGGCGGGATTGGCGAAGCGGCCCACGTACGCGTCATACGGCAGCGCCGGCCCCTTGTCCGGCGGGGCCGGCGGAATGGGGTCACGATCCGCCCGCACGCCTGCATCGAACGCCGCAGCGCTTGGTCCTTCGGACGCGCTCTCGTCCGGCAGGGGATTGCCGAAGTAGAGGTTGAAGTAGCGCTTCGCCAGGCGCTCCGGCACCTTGTTCCCCGCCGAATTGGTGAGCACCACGATGCCGATGCCGGCTTCCGGCACCAAGGAGACAATGGAGTGGTTGCCAACGGTCTCGCCGTTGTGCCAGACGATGGGATGCGGAGAAAAGGATTCGTAAACCCAACCCAGGCAGTAGGCGGAGATGATGCCGGAATCCTTGTAGGCGGCGGGGGTTTTGGGTGCATGCAGGTGGGCCAGGTTGGTGGCGCTGACCAGCGGACGTCCGTCGACGGTGGGGTTCCCCAACTGGGCGCGGATCCACTGGGTCATGTCCATCACGTTGGAGTAGATCCCGCCCGCCGGGGCGTAGCTCTGCAGCCAGCCGCGGTACGGCCAGTCCAGGGGCACGGTCCAGAGCCCGCCGGCGCCGCCGTCCAGATGCTCCCGGGCCAGGTTGCCCATCCGGAAGGCCACCTCGGGATCGACGGTGGTGCCGGCCATGCCCAGCGGTCCGAAGATGCGGCGGTCCAGGTTGTCGGCCCAGCTGAAGCCGCTCACCGTTTCAATGACCGCTGCGCCCGTCAGGAAGAGGTGATTCACGTAGGCGAACTGTGTGCGGGCGCTGGAGACGGGCTCCACAAATCGGAGCGCCCGCTGGATGTCGCGTCCGGAAAAGCCGATGAAGGACATGGGATCCAGGGAGTAGGCCGGCAGACCGCTGCGCTGGCTGAACAGGTCTTCCACGATGAACTCGCGGGTCACCCACGGGTCCATGAGCTGGAAGCCGGGCAGGTGCTGGATCACCCGGTCGTTCCAGTGGAGCTTGCCTTCATCCGCCAGCATCGCCGCCAGCGCCGTGGTGAACGCCTTGGAGGTGGAGCCGATCATGAACGTGGTGTACG
>CALAMB010000277.1 GCA_937925645.1 uncultured Acidobacteriota bacterium | reverse complement strand
CTGGGCCAGCCCCTCGACGATGGCCGTCTTGCCGACGCCCGGCTCGCCGATGAGCACGGGATTGTTCTTGGTGCGGCGGCACAGGATCTGGATCACCCGGTCCAGCTCGTTGTCGCGACCGATGAGGGGGTCCAGCTCCCCGCGGAAGGCGCCCTCGGTGAGGTCGCGGGAGAACTCGTAGACGACGAGGGGGTCTTTCTTCTTGCGGGATGGCTTGCTCGGCTCCTCGGACGTCTGGGACGAGCCGATGGCGTCGCGGACAATGGCGAGCCGCAATCCCTGCTCGTACAGCATCCGGCCGGCGGTGGTCTGCTTCTCCCGCAGCAGCCCGAGCAGGATGTGCTCGGTGCCCACATACTTGTTGCCCAGCAGTTCCGCCTCCTCGGAGGCGTTGTTCAGCACCCGCTTGGTGTCCCCGGACAGGGGAATCTCGATGGACGTGGAGATCTTCTCCCGCATCCGCGACTGGCTCTCGACGGCTTTGCGCAGCGACTCGAACGCTGGTTCCCCCTTCGGGAAGAAGCGGCTGAGTTTCTTGTCCTCCCGGATCAGGCCGAGGAGGATGTGCTCGGAGTCGATGGTGCTGCTGCCCAGCTGACTCGCTTCGTATCGGGCGAAGAAAATCACCCGGCGGGCTTTCTCGGTGTATTTTTCGAACATGGTGTCGGTCCGTCTCCCCCGGCAGGCGCGCGGCGCCGGCCGTACCCTCTATGATGCACCAAAATCGCTCCCGTATCAAGGACGCCGACCGCCATCGCCGGCCGGCAGCGGCGGCCGGCGGCGGTACACCTGAAAGAGGGTATAGTCGGCCCGCTCCTCGTCCACCGGCACCCGGACCACCGGGCAGTCCGCCAGGTAGTCGAGGTGGGCCTTGAGGTAGGCGAGCCCCTGCCGGGACAGGAAGGAGAGGAACTCGCCGTGGGCCGTCTCGTCCATCAGCTCCGGGACGCCCTCGGCGAAAGTGGCCCGGGTGCGGGGGCTCGGCCGGGCGGCTGTGCCGGAGCGGCGCGTGTGGAAAATCGTGGTGCGGTTCACCCGGTCCAGATAGTGAATGTGCGGCTGCCAGCGGGCCGCCCAGCGCTCGTAGCGGCGGTAGAAACGCTGGTTGAACGCATCGGATTCGGGACTCGCCTCCAGCCCCCGGCTGACGTACTGGAGCAGCTTGGCGCCGGCCTCGGTGTAGGCCGGCTCCAGCCCGGAGTCGTCGTAGCGGAAATAGGCAAACCAGCCCTTGGGGATCCAGTACGACCGGAACAGGTACGGGGTGTAGCCGGAGAACTGCTGGACCCATTCATGGGACGGGTAGCCGTGCAGGTTGAGGTAGATGTCGGGCAGCCAGCGGCCGTACAGGGCGTTGCGCACCCGCGCCTCCGTCAACAACGTGTCCGGCCGGTCCACCTCGTAGCCCAGGTCGATCCCCAGTGAGGTGAACCGCCCCGCGTGGAGGCTGTGCTCGGGGGTCAGCGCCGCCAGTCGCACCGCCAGGGCCGCCCCGTCGGGGTTCTCCATGGGATGGAGGACGAAATTGACCTTGTCCCGATAGGCCGCCCAAACCGGGTCCCGGGCCAGCAGCTCCATCAGGTGGAGCAGGTAGCCGGTGGAGGCGACCTCGTTGGCGTGCTGCCGCCCCGTGAGCATGAGCGTCGGCTTGTGCAGGGCCAGCTTGACCCGGCTCTGGATCTCGGCGGCGCTCGGCGCCAGAATCTCGGCGGCGTACACCGGCCGCCCCTCGTACGACCGGCCGGCCCGGAAGACGCGGTAGCCCGACTCGCCCGCCCAGCGCCGCATGACGGCGACACACTCCTCCGGCCCCACCACATGGTCCGGCCGGAACGGCCGGGCCGGCTTCTCCAAAATGGGCTCCGCCGCTGTGGCGGGGGCGGGCGGGATGTCCAGGGTGAAGACGCCGGCCGCATCGGGCGCGCGCACGTCCAGCTCCAGCGCCGCGAGGCCGAACCGGCCCAACTCCGGGTCCGCCCCGGCGCGAACCAGCTCGCGGTACCGGGCGAAAAAGCGGCAGAACGCGTCGAACTCGGCGGCCGTCTTGAGCTCCACGCGGTAACGCGCGCCGCACACCGCCCGGTCCGCCGACACGTACAGCGACTCGCAGTGCACCACCGCGCCCTTGAGCGGCTCCAGCTTCACCTTGTCGGTGTGCGTGACGGGCTCCAGGGTGGTGTAGTCAAGAACGAGCTGGGGGGTGTCGGTCAGCGGCAGCTCGAGCTTGAAGGCGACCACGGGCCCCTTGCCCGCGGGCCCGCGCGTCACCAGCGGCAGCACGTTGCCCGGCGCGGCGAACGGGTTGGCGCGGAAATAGCCCCCCTCGGGCTCCTTGGCGGCGTCCTTCTCCAGAATGTGGTTGACGAACTCGAGGGTCAGGAAGTAGAAGTCCTCGTGGAAGGCCTCGAGCGCCGAGACGTGCTCCTCGTCGAGCCCCAGCCGTTCGTCCGGCTCGCTGGCGGCGAGTTCCGCGGTGAGGCGGCGGAAGAACGGCTGCTTGTCCGGCGTGGGCTTGCCGCCCGCCGCCTTCCGGATCTGCTCCTCCAGGGCGGGGATCACCTCGGCCTGGTAAACGTCCCAGACCGCGCCCATGTCCGTGGGCACGGCCACCCGCTCCACCTCACGGCCGTCGCGGCGGACAACGAAACCGGCCATGGGCACCGGCGCCGCACCCCAGCTCGGGAAGCGGCGGAAGAAGGGGCGTTCCTCGAACAGGGGCGTGAACGTCTCGGCCAGCGCCACGCGGCCGGCCCGATCCCGGGCCTCCACCCGGTAGACCGGCTGGTCGCCCGCCGGTTCCATCCGGCGGAATTCCACCGCCTCCGGGGCCAGGCCCAGCTCCCGCGCCATCAGCTCGTCGGCGGGAAAGAGTTCCTGCAGCCAGCCGGGCGTTTCGCCGTAGACCTTGCGGAGGGCGTCACCGGCCGGCGGCCGATCCTGAAATTCGACGCGGATCGCCGCGACTTTCAGACCCCGGAGGCGCGGGAGCACCGACTCCGTCAGCCAAAACAGGCCCTGCTTGTAGGCGCTCAGGACCCGCAGCGACCGGATCCGCCCCGGATAGTCCCTGTCCAGTTCGGCCCGCCACTCGCTTTCGAGGCGGACCCGAAAATCAGCGGGTTCACTGAGGCGGATTTCCAGCTCCAGCCCGGCGCCCGCCGGCGCGGCCGCCAGGTACCGGCGCACGCGATCCCGCACCCCGTCGCCCTCCCACGGCAGTTCCTTCCGGATTTCGAAGGCGGTGCGGTTCGCGTCGCGGCTGGTGGTCACCACCTCCCAGCCGGAGGAGTACCGGTCGTGGATGTATGCGGCGATCGGGGCGGCGATCTCGGGCGCGAGCCGATCCAGCGTCAGCTCGCCGCGCACCTTGATTTCCGGGTTCGCGCCCAGCAGGTCCAGCAGCGGGGCGCGCTCGGCCAGCAGCGCTGCGGCGGCCGCGGCCGGCTCCCGGCCCTGCAGGCGGCGCAGGACCTGTTGGCCCAGCTCGGCGACGCTGCGGTCCTCGTCCCGCGCCGCGTCCAGGTACGGATAGTACCGCGCCAGGTAATGGAGCGCGGCGCCGGTCGCCGCGGCGCTGTCACCGTGTACCAGCAGCTGGGGCGCCGCCAGCGCCTTGTCGTTGAGCGCCCGGATTTCGCCCGCCGTCGGCCGGCGGGGCGCCAGGTCCAGGCCCAGGTCGCGGAGCCGGCGGGCGGCCCGGTTGTCCGGGCCCGCGATGAGCAGCGGACCGGCCTTGGCCGGATCGCCCAGCTCGGTGTCCAGCCGGACCAGCGGAAAACGGCAGCCGGCGGTCTCGAGGGCGACGCGGCCCGCCAGCAGGGCCAGTTCCGCCGAGGTCTCCCCCGCCCCGGCCACCGTCCGGAAAAGCACGTCGTCGGGGATGCGGTCACCGTTGCCGTCGGCGTACAACCCGGCGACCGAGTACAGGTCGTCCAGCCAGACCTTGCGGTCCAGCTTGACGGTGGTCTCCTGCCGGTACCGCCGGTTCAGGAACCGGTCCGGCAGCGAGAAACGCGGGACCGCGACGGCGGCGGCGCCGTCCGGCGCGACCAGCCGCAATTCCAGCTCCGCCAGGCCGGGATAATTGAGGAGGTCCGTGCGCCGGCCGGAGGCGCGGTCGGCGGAAAGACGCGCCAGGTCCTCGGCCACCTTCCGCCGCGCCGTCCCGGTCACCGCGATCTCCACGGTGAGGCGGGTGATTTCCCCGTCGTCCAGCGCCCATCCCTTCAAGTCGCGCGCCAGCCGGACGGCCTCGTCGCGGCGGCGGTCGAAGACGCCCCGGTTCTCGTACCGGGCGGCCGTGATCGCCAGCCCCCGCGGCGTGACGCCCAGTCCCGCCAGATACCGGGTGATGTCATCCAGCACCTTGCGGTAAGTGACGCCGTCCGCCCGTCCCCAGACGTCCCACAGGTAAGGGAACCGCCCGAAGAAGGCGCGCGCCGCATACGCCTCGGCCAGGGCGTCGGAGCCGTACAGGAACAGCGCCGGCCGGCCGGACAGCGCGCCCGACTGCAGCACCGCCCAGCCGCGCCCGCCGGCGGCGCCAGGCGGCGCCGTAGCCGCCAGCCCGGCGGGCAGCAGCCGGTTGCCGCGGCCCACCACCACCGGATAGCACGCGGGATCCGGCGCCGGACCGCCATCGTCAGTCACAAAGTCGAAACTCATGCCGGTGGACTCGAAGCCCAACCGTTCGGCGATGGCCGCGGCCGCCAGGTGGTTGGGCGAATCCCCCGACAGGATGATGCGGGCGCGGATCGCGTCCGCCACCCCGTCGCCCGACGTGTCGCCGAGGAGCGCCCCGGCCTCCAGCACCCGCTCCAGGCCGGGAGCGGGATCAACCGCCGGGAGGAACCCGGCCATCACCATCACCGCCGCGAGCACGACCAGTCTGCGCATGGCACCTGCCTCAACGGAAAGTTCGGGAATCGTCCCTAGTATACATGGATTGACGCCCGGCCGGGTGAGTGAAACCGGACGGCTTCAACGCAATTGTCCAGACGGGGTTTCGGGAACGGGTTACACCGGCTCCAGCCGGCCCTCGGTCATGCGGAAGCGCGCCGCGCAGCGCTCCGCCAGCGCCGGGTTGTGCGTCACCAGCAGCACCGTGGTGCCGCGCCGCGCCGTGAGCCCCAGCACCAGGTCCATGGTGCGGTCGCCGGTGCCGTGGTCCAGGTTGCCGGTGGGCTCGTCCATGAGCAGGAGCGCCGGCTCGGTGATGAGCGCCCGGCCCACCGCCACCCGCTGCTGTTCGCCGCCGCTGAGCTCGCCTGGGCGGCTGGCCAAGCGGTGCTCGAGGCCGAGTTCGGCGATGAGGACGGTTGCCGCGGCGGACGCCTCCGCCGCGCCGACGCCCCGGATGAGGAGGGGCATCATCAGGTTCTCCAGGGCGGAGAACTCGGGCAGGAGGTGGTGGAACTGGAACACGAAGCCCACCTGCCGGTTCCGAAAATGCGCCCGCGCATCGCCCGCGAGCGCGTACAGTTCGGTTTCCCCGACCAGCACCCGGCCGGCGTCGGGCGGCTCCATGCCGCCCACCACGTGCAGCAGCGTGCTCTTGCCGGA
>CALAMB010000276.1 GCA_937925645.1 uncultured Acidobacteriota bacterium | reverse complement strand
CCGCCGGACCGCCGCCCACGGCCTCGGCGAGCGACGGAGTCTGGCCGTACTTCTGCCGGATCTGGTTGACCGCGTCCCGCATTTTCTGACGTTCGGCGTCGGTCATACCCTCCGCCGGCCTGGCGTCCGAACCGGCCGCAGGTGCCGGGCTTCGGTCAAAAGGGGAACGGGTGGATTGAACGCAGCGCCACACGCCCTCCTCCCGCACCCACTGCTGGCGGTTCCGGAGGTTGCTCATCTTGCGCCCCATCGCGTGGACATCGCAGAGCACCTCGACGAGTGCGCGGTCGGGCGCCTGGGAATCGATCTGGATCTTGTCGACGGAGAATCTCAGGATGCGGGTGTTGTGGCGCCCGATGAAATCCACCATGGTCATCTGTTCCTGGCTGGCCTTGCTGAGCATCCCGTAACAGACGTCCAGCTTTCGCTCCTGTTTGGCGGTCCAGAACGATTCCGCCCGCGCCTTCACCTGCGCCTCCGGGGTCTCCGGCGACGCCGCCGGCGGGACGGCGGCATCCTGGGCCGCCGCGCCGAGCATTCCCAGCGCGACACACAACATCACCGTGACACTGGCCATTCGCCTCATGTTCGCCTCATAAAAAAACGGGTAGCATCGCGATGGAATGCTACCCGGTAGAATCGGAAGAAAGAGGTGGCTCGCGCCACCTCTTTCACAGCAGTCTTACTTGGTGCCCTTCTTGGCCCAACCCGGCGCGCGACCAGGCGCGTCGTTCCAGATCTGGGCGCCGTCCACGTGACGGGCGGCGTAGCCGTAGGCCTGGGTGAAGTCGCCCATCAGGACAAAGGCGTCGATGCCGGCGATGGCGCCGTCATCCACAAAAGCGCCCATGTAGTTGGGAGGATACTCGGTATCCCAGACGGTGTAGACCACGATGCCGCTCATGGCCTCGTCGCCCCACATGGTGTCGGAGTAGCCGGGGCTCAGCTCGGCCGCCATGAAGTCGGGGTCGGTGAGGTTGCGGAGCCACATTTCGTGAGCGCCCAGGGGCGGCAGCACGATCGAGTACTCGTCGCCGTCCTCTTCCCACATCCAGAAGGTGCCCTGATCCGTGGGCTGGGCGGCGTAGTTGGTGAGCGCCACACCGCACCACCAGTTGACGTCGGGGTTGTTGACCGGGGGCAGGAACGGGAACCAGAGGTACAGGTCGTACGCCACCGGTTCGGGATCCGGCACGATGCAGCCGTAAATGTACGCCACGTCGAAGGTGATGGGGGCGGGCTTGTAGCCGCAGTGGTAGTTGTACGGC
>CALAMB010000275.1 GCA_937925645.1 uncultured Acidobacteriota bacterium | reverse complement strand
CTGGCAGCCGCCGGAGTCGCGTTCCCTCAGTCCGTCATAAAGGCGGCCGTGGCGGAACCGGCGCTGGTTCCCCGGCCCGCGCAGATTCAGATGGACGCGGGCGCGTTCTACCTGACCCGGACCACGCGCCTCGTCACCGACCCGGGCGACCGCGAACTCCGCCGCATCGCCCGGATGCTGGCTGTCCCCCTGGGTCGCGCCGCCGGAGACAAGCTCACGGTCACCGACCGGCTGCCCAGGACCGGAACCGCATCGGTCATCCGACTGACCCGGCAGAACGCGCGGCCCGAGCTCGCGCCCGAAGGCTATGAGCTGGAGATTCGGACCGACGGCGTCCTGCTACGGGCGCCGACGGCCGAGGGCATCTTTCGCGGCGTGCAGACGGTCCGCCAGCTCCTTCCGGTCGCCGCCGAGTCCTCCGCGCGCGGCAAACCGGGATCGACCGCGCTGCCCTGCCTGCGGATCACGGACCAGCCGCGCTTCCCGTGGCGTGGGCTGCTGCTGGATTGCGGCCGCCACTTCATGAGCAAGGACTACGTGAAGCACGTCATCGACGCCCTGGCCTACCACAAGTTGAACCGCCTCCACTGGCATCTGACCGAGGATCAGGGGTGGCGCATCGAAATCAAGGCGTTCCCCCGGCTCACCCGGGTGGGCGCCTGGCGGGGCGAGGGCGCCGAGCGGTACGGCGGTTTCTACACCCAGGCCGACATCCGCGAGATCGTGGCCTACGCCAGGGAGCGCTATGTCACCGTGGTGCCCGAGATTGAGATGCCGGGCCACTGCACGGCGGCGCTGGCGGCGTATCCCGGATTCTCCTGCACCGGCGGTCCCTTCGCGGTGACCCACCGCTGGGGAGTGTTCGACGACGTTTACTGCGCCGGCAACGACGCCACGTTCCGGTTTCTGGAAAAGGTGCTCGACGAGGTGGCGGCGCTGTTCCCCGGCGAGTACATCCACATCGGCGCCGACGAATGCCCCAAAACGCGCTGGCAGGCCTGCCCCAAGTGCCAGGCGCGCATCAGCGCCGAGGGGCTGAAGGACGAGGCGGAGCTGCAGAGCTGGTTCATCCGCCGCATCGCCGCGTACCTGCGCGGCAAGGGGAAGCGGGTCACGGGCTGGGACGAGATCATGGAGGGCGGCCTGGCCGAGGGCGTCACGGTGCAGTACTGGCGGGGCTGGCTCGGCGAGCGGATCGTGACCGAGGCGGCCGCCGCCGGCAACGACGTGATTGTCTCGCCCACCAGCCACTGCTACATCGACTACCCGTGGTCCGTCATCGACCTGGCCAAGATCTACACCCTGGAACCCGTTCCGGCGGGGATGCCGCCGGAGCACGCGGCGCGGGTGCTGGGCGGGGAGGCCAACATGTGGACCGAGTATGCCCCGCAGTCCGCCGTGGACGGCAAGGTGTTCCCGCGGCTGGCCGGTCTCGCCGAGGTGTTGTGGTCGCCCCGGGAAGCTCGCGACTGGGCGGATTTTTCCAACCGGATGAACAGCCACTACGACCGCCTGGCCGCGCTGGGGATCGCCGCCATGGTGCCGCCGCCGCGGCTGGAATCGGAGGGAGTTGACGGCGGACCGCGCACGGTCCGCCTCACTGGCGCTTGGCCCGGCGCGGCGATTCGCTACACGCTGGACGGCACCGCGCCCCGGCCCGATTCGTCCCGTGCCGATGGCCCCATCCGCATCGAGCGCACGGCGACCATCCGGGCCGCCGCCTTTCACCCGGGTCTGACTACCAGCCCGGAGGTGCGCGCGACGATTCGGATCGACGCCCTGCCGGCCGCCTCGCCCAACGCCGCGGCGCCGGGCCTTCGCGCCGCCTACTATCCCGGCAACTGGAACGCGCTGCCGGATTACACCCGGCTCCGCCCGGCTGCGGTGCGGACGGTCTCAGCCATTGACGTGACACCGGGTCTTCGACCCGAGTTCTTCGGGCTCCGCTTCACCGGCTGGCTGGACGTCCCCGCGGACGGCGACTACACGTTCACCGTCCGCTCCGACGACGTGAGCCGGTTGTTCCTTGACGGGGTGCTCGTGGTGGACTGTGACGGCGCGCACCACCGAACCCTGGAAACGAGCGGCCGGATCCCGCTGCGCGCCGGGCGGCACGCCCTGGCTGTGGATTACCTGCAGATCCTTGGCAGCTCCGCCCTGACCGTGTATTGGGAAGGTCCGGGTTTCGCGCGTGAAGAATTGCCGGCCGCGCGGCTGGCCCACGTTCCGGAAGCACCGGCGCGCTGAACCGATCGACCGCATCTCTGGAGTCGCACCGCATGATCCTGAACGCACTGGACTGGGGCATCATCGTCGCCTACTTCGTGTTCTCGCTGCTCGTCGGCCTGGCCGTGTCGCGGCGGGCCGGACGCAGCGCGTCCGAGTTCTTTCTGTCCGGCCGAAGCATGCCGTGGTGGCTGCTCGGCGTCTCCATGGTGGCCACCACGTTTTCCAGTGACACGCCGAACCTGGTCACCGACATGGTCCGCCAGAACGGGGTCGCCGGCAACTGGGCCTGGTGGGCGTTCCTCCTCACCGGCATGCTCACGGTGTTCGTGTACGCGAAGCTGTGGCGGCGCTCCGGCGTGCTCACCGATCTGGAGTTCTACGAACTGCGCTACAGCGGCCGGGCGGCGGCGTTCCTGCGGGGTTTCCGGGCGGTATACCTGGGTGCGTTCTTCAACGTGCTGGTGCTGGCCACGGTTTCCATGGCGCTCACCAAGATCGCGGCGGTCATCCTGCATTGGCCGGCCGGCTGGACGCTGCTGATCGCCGGTATTGTCACGGTGATCTACAGCGCGCTGGGCGGTTTCAGCGGCGTCCTGCTCACCGATTTTCTGCAATTCATCCTGGCCATGGCCGGCGCCGTGTGCGCCGCCGTTGTCGCGCTGGGACGACCGGAAGTGGGCGGGTTGACCGGACTGCTGGGCAACCCGGCGGTGGCGGCGAAGCTGAGCCTGCTCCCCGACCCGGCGGACGGCCAGACGTTCCTCCTGCTGCTGGTGCTGCCGCTGGCCGTTCAGTGGTGGAGCGTCTGGTACCCGGGCGCCGAGCCCGGCGGCGGCGGCTACATCGCCCAGCGCATGCTGGCCGCGCGGTCCGAGGGGGACGCCGTGGCGGCCACGCTGTTCTTCAACTGCGCCCACTACGCCCTGCGGCCGTGGCCGTGGATCCTCGTGGCGCTGGCCTCGCTGGCCGTATTTCCCGATTTGACGGCCCTGCAGAACGCCTTCCCGCACGCCGATCCCGGACTGATCCGCCACGACTTCGCCTACCCGGCCATGCTCAGCTTCATGCCCGCCGGGCTGCTGGGACTGGTGACGGCATCGCTGCTGGCCGCGTACATGTCCACCGTCTCCACCCATTTGAACTGGGGGTCGTCCTATCTGGTCAACGATCTGTATCGGCGGTTCATCCGCCCGGACGCCGGCGAACGCCGGCTGGTTCTGATCGGGCGCTTGTCCACGGTCGGGCTCATGGCGGCCACCAGCATCGTGGCCCTGCTGCTGGAAAACGCCCTGCAGGCGTTCCAGATCCTGCTGCAGATCGGGGCGGGCACCGGGCTGATCTTCATTCTCCGCTGGTTCTGGTGGCGGGTCAACGCGGCCAGCGAGATCACGGCCATGGTCACGTCCTTTCTGGCGGCCATTTATTTCCAGTTCATCCACCCCCACAGCGGTCTGCCGCCGATGAGCGCACCCACCCAATTGGTAACCGGCGTGGCCGTCACGACGCTGGCCTGGCTGGCGGTCGCCTGGTTCAGCCCGGCCACCGATCCGGCCACTCTGCGCGCCTTTTACCGCCTGGTCCGGCCGGGCGGTCCCGGCTGGCGCCGCGTGCTCGAGGCCGCGCGGCGGGACGGGGAGGAACTCGAAGCTCCCGGCGCCGTGGGGTGGGACGTCCCCCACGGGATTCTCTGCATGTTTCTCGGCTGTGCGATGATTTACTGTGCCCTGTTCGCCACGGGCAACTGGATCTACAGCCGGATTCTGCCGGCCGGCATTCTTTCGGTGATCTCGGCGGTGATGGCCGGCCTGCTGATTGTCGTGTGGCGGCGCCGGCCGTCCGCCAGACGGGTGCAGCGGGATCCGGCATAACACGCGTGCCGTTTGATATGACCGTTACGGAATCGCGCGGAGGATCCGCTCGAGGTCGGCCTGGCGCGCTTCCAGGTCCGCCAGCAGATGGAACTGGTTCCGGCAACGGTCCAGGTTGTGGCCGGTCCGGCGGATCCTGAAATAGACATCCCCCCGCAGATGGTCGGTCAGGAATCGCGTGCCGATGAGCAGGATGATGAGGCGCGCGCCGAGGAGCAGGTGCTCCCGCTCGGCCGGCGTGAGCACGCCGGCCAGGGGCTCCAGCCAGCCGGCGGCCAGGGCGGCGAAGATTCCGTTACGCAGGCGCGCGCGGTCCGGATCCGGATCGTCCTCTGGCGCGGCGCTGACGAACGAGCGCACCATGTCCCCGAAATCGAACAGGGCCGAGCCGGGCATCACCGTGTCCAGGTCGATGACGCACAACCCCTCCCCCGTGACGGCGTCCAGGAGCACATTGTTGCACTTCGTGTCGTTGTGGGTGACCCGCCACGGCAGGACGCCCGGCGCGAGCAGCCGTTCGGCCGCCGCCACGACGGATCGATGGTCCCGCACGAACGCCAGTTCCCCCGCGGCTTCCTGAACCCGGCCGCAGGCATCGGCGGCCGCAGCGTCCTCCAGGTCGGCCAGCCGGCGGCGGCCGTCGTGAAAACCGGGAATGGTCACCGCCAGGCGGGCCGGCGACAGATCGGTCGTGTCGCGCAGAAAGCGCCCGAACGCCCGGGCGGCCTGCCACGCTTCGTCCTCGGAACCGATCTCGTCGCGTCCGACAGTGTCCTCCTGAAACAGAAACGCGCACCACCAGTCGCCCGCCGCGTCCACGTGACGCCATGCGCCGCCACGCGCGGGCACGGGCACCTGGCGGCGGCGATCGCTGTCGGTCACGCCCTGCCGGCGGTAGACCGTCGCCAGGTGTTGGCACACCTGAACCGTATTGGCAACCACAAGCTCCGGATTCGGAAAAACCCGCCGGTTGATGCGCCGCAGGATGAACCGGACCGGACCGGCCGGCCCGGCCACGGTGACCCGGTACGTGTCGTTGATGTGGCCAGTCCCGTGGGGCTCGCCGCCGACGAACGGTCCGGGCAGGTCAAACGCCGCGGCGACCGCGGCCAGATCGGGCACGGGATTCACGACCATAGCGGCTCCGGATAATCGCCCGCGGCCGCCAGCCGGCGCAACCGCGCCACGGCGGCGGGACGGTCGGCCTGGTACGTCATGCCGAACCAGCCCGCCGCTCCCGCCAGCAGCGCCACCTCGCCTCGCCCTTCGGCCAACAGCCGGTTCAGCGCCTGAGGCAGCCGGAACTCGGCCGCCGGATCCGACCCAGACTCCGCGACAAAGTCGGCGAAATATTGTTCCAGTGACGTGAAAACGGCCGGCGTGAACGCCAGCATGTTCATGGACACCCAGGCCTCGCCAGAGACGGGCTGCCAGCGGCCCGCTTCGTCGCGATACACGATGGTCGCCGCGTCGCGCCGGATTTCGAGACGCTCGGTGAGCGCGCGGACGCGGCCCCGGGCATCCAGCTCGCACACCGCCCGCGAAACCGTGCCGTGCTCGGAGAGCGTTTCCGCCAGACGGTACCCGACTACGGCGGCGCGCATCGCCGCCGGATCGATCCCCTGGAGGAATTCAGCTGCCAGCCGGTAGGCGGCCCGGCCGTAGAAATCGTCCGCGTTGACCACGGTGAACGGGGCGGCCACCTGCCCCCGGGCGGCCAGCACCGCGTGCGCGGTGCCCCATGGTTTGGTGCGGTTGTCGGGGACCGTCACCCCGGCCGGAAACTGCCGCACGGTTTGGACGGCGAAGCCCAGCTCCAAACGTCGCCCCCAGCGCGGTGCGAACATCGCCCGGCATTCGTCCGCCAGCCGATCCGACACCACGAACACGGCCCGGCGGAAGCCGGCCCGGAGCGCGTCGTGCAGGGCGTAATCGATGAGCGTCTCGCCGGCCGGACCCAGGCGGTCGAGTTGCTTGAACCCGCCGTAGCGGCTGCCGACTCCGGCGGCCAGGATGAGCAGGGTAAGGTCCATGGCGACTCCGTCTCCCAATCGCATCAGCGGCACAGAATATCAGGATATCACCCGTTTGGCCAGTCTGGATGCTGTTGGGCTGATCATCGGATGATTCATCCGGATACCGGCGGCAGGCTCCAAGCGGCGGGGATGCACCGCTTCAGCCGATTCCTCTTTCCCGCTCTTCCCCTGTCGACGCTCTTGACCTATAATGCGCTCATGCAGAACATGCCGCCTCCGCCCGATTCGGCAGCGCAATTCAAGGCCAGCAGCATCATGCTGACTCTCAACATTGCCACGGTGGGCATCATGTCCCTGCCCGATCGGCCGGGGATTGCGGGCCTGTTGCTGGGTGCCATCGGCCGGCGGAGCGTCAATGCCCACTTCGTGGTGGAGTTGACCGACAACACCAACCGTTCCCACATCGTCATCGGGGTCAGCGAGACGGATCTCGGTGAGGCGCTGTCCGCTGTCCAGGATATCGCGTCCAGAATCCAGTTCTCGGAGGTGGTCCACCAGCGCGACGTCGTTTTGGTCTCGATCCACGGCCCCCACTTCAGGGATCGCCCCGGCTGCGCGGCCGAGGCGTTCGCCGCGATCGCCGCCGCCGGCGTGAACATCCTGGCCATCAGCACGTCGGTTTCCAGCATCTCCTGCCTCGTGGAGAAACACAACCTGAACACGGTGATCAAGTCCCTGCAGCACCATTTCGGCGTGTCCGACGACGGGGTGCTGGTGGCCGAGGACGGACTGGCCCGCCCCTGGCGCCTGTGCCGGTGACGTCACCGGCGCCGAATTCCGGAAACAAGTTCCCGCGCCGCAATTCCCGCTTTCCCCCAAACCTCCGATCTGCTATGTTATCTTGAAATCAGGATTTCTCGACCGAGGGGCAGCTGCATTCATGACCAGCCCGGAAACTGAGCCGACGGTCTCCGTGATCGTTCCCGTTCACCGGGGCGGCTCGATGTTCAAGCATTGCCTGGACGGAGTGGCCGCGCTGCAACCCGCCGCCGACGAAGTGCTGGTGGTCCTGGACGGCGCCGACGCGGTCGCCGAACGTCAAGCCGGCGAGCTGGACTTCACCACCATCAGCCTACCGGTTCGGCGGGGTCCCGCCGCCGCCCGCAACGCCGGCGCCCGCGCGGCCCGTGGGCGGATTCTCTTCTTCCTCGACGCCGACGTGTCACCCGCCGCCGACGCCGTCGCGAAGGTGCGGCGCGCCTTCTCCGCCGATCCGGATCTGGCGGCGCTGTTCGGCAGCTACGACGACGAGCCGGCCGCGCCCAATTTCCTCTCCCAGTTCAAGAATCTGCAGCACCATTACGTCCACCAGCATGCCAACGAACAAGCAGCCACCTTCTGGGGAGCGTGTGGCGCCATCCGCGCGGATACGTTCCGGGACTTCGACGGTTTCGACGAGACCTACCCGGTCCCGTCCATCGAGGATATCGAGTTGGGCACCCGTCTGCATGCCGGCGGCCGCCGCATCCGCCTGGACAAATCGCTGCAGGTCAAGCACCTCAAGTGCTGGCGGACCGTCAGCCTGCTCCGGGCCGACGTGCTGCACCGGGCGGTTCCCTGGACCTGCCTGATCCTCCGCCAGGGCCGGATGCCCAACGACCTGAACCTCCGCTGGTCCGGGCGTTGGAGCGTCGTGGCGGCCTACGTCGTCCTCGGCGCCCTTGGCGCCGCCGGGTGGTGGCCGGCCTTGCTGCTGGTCGCCGGGCTGGCGGCGGCCGCTCTTTTGGCCATGAACTTCCCGCTGTACCGGTTCTTCTACCGGCGCCGCGGCCTGATCTTCACCCTAGCCGCCGTCTCGTGGCACTGGTTCTACTTTCTGTACGGCGGGGCTGGTTTTATCGCCGGTCTGCTCGTTCATCTGACCGCCGGCCTGCGGAAACAACCGGCCCGACCCGATGCCGCCCAAACCGGCCCGAAGCGCGAGGCGCCATGAATCCGGCGGACGCCATCGCGGTGATCGGCGGAGGACCGGCCGGCCTGGCCGCCGCGTACGAACTGGCCCACCACGGCCGCCCGCCCATGGTGTTCGAAAAACACGGCATTCTCGGCGGCCTGGCCCGGACCGAACGATACAAGGGCTACCGGTTTGACATCGGCGGGCACCGCTTTTTCACCGGCCACCCCCGAATACGGGCGCTCTGGGACGAGGTGATCGGGGAGGACTTCCGCAAGGTGCCCCGGGTCTCCCACATCTACTACCAGCGGCGCTTTTTCAATTACCCGCTCGAGCCATTCAACGCCCTGCGCAACCTCGGCCTCTGGGAAAGCACCCGGGTGCTGCTGAGCTACCTCAGGGCCAGATTGCGGCCGTACCCGGATGAGAGCACCCTGGACCGCTGGGTGTCCAACCGGTTCGGCCGCCGGCTGTTCGAGATCTTCTTCGCCAGCTACACTGAAAAGGTTTGGGGCATCCCCTGCCACGAGATCCAGTCCGAGTGGGCCGCCCAGCGCATCCAGGGAATGTCGTTGCGGACGGCCGTCGTCAACGCCCTGCTGGGCACCAACAGCGCCAAAAGCCTCATCCGGACTTTCGACTACCCGGTGCTGGGTCCCGGGATGATTTGGGAGCGGATGGCGGCCACCATCGAACGCCGCGGCGGCTCCGTGACCACCGGCGCCGCCGTCACCGGCCTCCGCTGGGCGGAGCGCTCCGTCCACGAGGTGGAGGTGGCCGCCGGCGACGGTCGCCGCTCCCTGCCGGTGGGACAAGTGATCACTTCCGTGCCACTGAACCAGCTCGTGGGCATGTTCCAACCGGCAGCGCCCGAGAATGTGACCTCCGCCGCCCAGGAACTGGAATATCGCGGCTTCATCCTGGTGGGGCTCATCGTCGACCGGCGTCTGACTCTCCCGGACAACTGGATCTACATCCACAGTCCGGAGGTCCGGGCAGGCCGCGTGCAGATCTTCCACAACTGGAGCCCGGCGATGGTCCCCGACGACAACCGCTCGAGTCTCGGCGTGGAATACTTCTGCTCGGTCGGCGATGCGATCTGGGCCCTGTCCGACTCGGACCTGATCGCCACCGCCCGTTCGGAACTGGTTCAACTGGGTCTGGTCAAAGAGGGCGAAGTGCGCGACGGCGTCGTGTTCCGGCACGGGCACGCCTACCCGGTGTACAACGCCCGCTACCGCGAGAACCGGGAGCGCGTCCGCCGGTTTCTGTCCGATTTCGACAACCTGCAGACCATCGGCCGCAACGGACTTCACCGGTACAACAACATGGACCATTCCATGTGGACCGGGCTGGTGGCGGCCGACAGCATCCTGGGCGTGCGGACCGACCTCTGGGTGGATTCGGAATGGTCCTCCGACGAGTCGGCCGCGGCGCCTTACGCGTGACCGCGGCCCGGCGTGATCAGCGACGGGAGCCCTGATGGCCCGCTGGAAGCAAAAATTCAACCTGCTGCTGAGCCTGCTCGACGGCCGCCGCCCTCCCGACGGCCCCTTGTATGTGACCGTCGACGCCACCTCACGCTGCAACCTCCGCTGTGTGGGTTGCCCCATCCATTCACCCCATGGCGTCATCGCCGCGAACGCCGCCCGCTCGGCCGTCGACCTGCCGGAGCAACTGTTTCGGGAACTCTGCGCCGAACTGAACAATCTGGGAACGGACGATCTCACGCTCAGCGGCGACGGCGAACCGCTGCTGCATCCCCGGATCGCGGAGATCGTGGCCATCGCCACGGCGCGCGGCTTGCGCGTGGGCATCATCACCAACGGGATCCTGCTCGACGGACCGCTGGCCGACGCGATCATCGCCGCCGGAGTCGAGCGCCTGCGGGTCAGCCTGTGGGCGGTTTCACCGAAACGGTATGCCCAAAACTACCCCGGCTCCGATCCCGCCAACCGGGAACGGATCATCCGGGGCCTGGCCAGGATCAACGAGACCCGTCGCCGTTCGGGGCGCAATGTCCCCCGGACAACCCTGCATATGGTCATCAACCGAACCAACTGGCGGGAGATACCGGACATGGTCCGGCTGGCCGGGGAAACCGGTTGCAGCGCCGTTTCGTACTCGCCGTTGCGCGATTTTCACGGGGTCCTGCACGAGCACCAGCTTGAGCGGGAATCGGAGGCCGCCGTTGTTGACTTGTTGCGACGGGCGGCCGCCGACTCCCGCCGATACGGGCTGCGTCATAATGTTCCCGAGACCATCCGCCGATACGGAACCGCCGACGGCCCCTGGCGGGAGACCGACTGCTACATCGCGTGGTATCACGCCCGGATCAAGGCGGACGGCCGCGTCTACCCCTGCAACTTCATCATGTCCGAACCGCTGGGCGACCTGAACCGAAGCACCTTCCAGGATATTTGGCGGGGACCGGCGTTCCAGGATTTCCGTCGCGGTTCTCTCGGCCCCGACCGGCGGGATTACCTGGCCGGGCGATGCGATTGCGCCTTCTGCTGTCATCTGACCGACAATCGGCGGGTCCATCGTGTCGGGCGCTGGATCCGAACTTTCCGCAGAGAGGATAATCCGATCCCATGAGCCCCCGCCTGTTCAGCAGGTTCGCCACCGCCTTGAACGCGCTGGCCAGTCGCCGGCTCATTATCCGCTGCGACGGGATCGACTACCCCTTCGAGCGGGTCGCGTGGCGGAAGCTTTGGAACTGGTTCCGGGTGGAGAGTTCCACGCTCTTCCGGCCGGAACGCCCCTGGGGCTGGCCCACCCATCTCATGGTGGAGCCGGCCACCCTGTGCAACCTGCGGTGCTCCCTCTGTCCCATCACCATCGGCCTTGACCGGAAGGGACAGTTCATGCCGCTGCCGCTGTTCCAAAGAACCATCGATCAACTCGGGGCCAACCTGTTTCTGATTCTGCTGTGGGATTGGGGGGAGCCGTTCCTGAATCCCTCGATCTATGACATGATCATCTATGCCCGGCGGCGCGGGATCCGGGTGGTTTCGAGCACCAACGGGCACATGTTCACCGATCCGGACGAGGCCGACCGCCTGGTCCGGTCCGGTCTCGACTCCCTGATCTTCGCCGTGGATGGGATCACCCAGGCGTCGTACGAACGATACCGCCAGGGCGGCAACCTGGAGCAGGTCCTGGCCGGCATCCGCACGGTGGTGGAGCGGCGCCGGACGCTTGGCGCCGATCGCCCGTTTCTCAACCTCCGGTTCATCGTCATGAAAGACAACGAACATGAAATCCCGGCGCTGAAAGAATTGGCCCGCGGCCTCGGAGTGGACACCCTGTCGCTCAAGACGCTGAACCCATGCAGCCAGGACCCGTATTTTGAGACCGATGCCCACCGGCGCGGTTTGGCCGAATTCACCCCCGACAACCCCCGCTACCGGCGGTTCCCGCTCGACCCACGGACGGGCGACCGCATCCGCCGCCGGAATAACCCGTGCAAGAATCTGTGGAACTGCCCCACCGTCCACGCCGACGGCACGGTCTGTCCATGCACCTATGATCCCAAGGAGCATTTTGTTCTGGGCAACCTGGCCGCGCAGAGTTTTCGGGAGATCTGGCATGGCGAGCCCTACCGGCAAATGCGCCGGGGGTTGCGTCGCGACTACCAGCGGTTGCCGCTCTGCCGTGACTGCAGCTACGCCTTTGAGGGGGGCAGCCTCTACGATGAGTCGATCGCGGAGGTGCTCTTATTCTCAAACGCGCCCGGCCCGACCGGGCCGCTGCCGACGTCCGCCGCAGGAGATTGAGCACCGTGGCCGAGACAACCATCCCCGAGCTGTCCGTGATCATCGCCGCCTACCGGGCGGAGGATCAGATCGGCGACTGCCTGCGGTCTCTGGCGGCTCAGCAGAGCGCCCGCACGTTTGAGGTGATCGTCGTCAACAGTTCGGCGGACGGCACCCCGGCCATGATTCAGCGCGACTTCCCCGGTTTCCGCTGCCTGACGTTTGACGCGCGCAAGTACTGCGGCGACGCGCGCAACGCCGGCATCGCCGCGGCGCGCGCCCCGGTGGTAGCCTTCATCGATGCCGACTGTGTGGCCGCCCCCGACTGGGTGGACGCCGTGCTGTCCGCGCATCGGGCGCCACACCTGGCCGTCGGCGGCTCCATCGCCAACGCTCACCCGGGCCCGCTGGTGGGCTGGGCCGCGCACATTCTGGAATTCCATGACTGGATGCCCCACCGGCCCGCCCGCTGGATCGACGACATGGCCGGCGCCAACCTGTCATTCAAACGAGAAGCGTTCCAGCGCTTCGGGCCGTTCATCGAGGGGACGTACTGTTCCGACTCCGAGTTCAACTGGCGGCTTGCCGATGCCGGTGATCGGATCTGGTTCGACCCGGCCATCCGCGTCGCGCATCGCGGCATCACCGACTGGCGGCAATTCCTGAGCCACGAGTTCATGCACGGGCGTTCCTTCGGCCGGGTGCGGACCCGCTATCGGTGTTTCCAACTGCTCCAACGGCTTGCCTACGCCGCCCTGTGGCCGCTCATCGCGATCAAGCTCTTCACCGGTGCCGCCCGCTCGGCCGCAAGCGATCCCTCCACCCGCCAGGCGTTTGTCCGCAGCGCCGGTTGGCTGGCGGTCGGATTCGCCGCCTGGGCACTGGGTGAGGCCGCCGGCTACCTGTCCCGACCCCAGCCCGATCAGACGGGCCGCAGTCAGGTGGCGACATGACCTCCGGCGCTCCTCCACCACTTCAAGCGCAACCCAACCTGGCTCGGTCCGGCCTGTTATTGCTGGCCAGCGAATCCCTGGCTCTGCCCGCCGGTTTTCTGATCATCGTGCTGCTGACGAGGACTCTGGGACCGGCGAAATTCGGCCTGTTCGCTCTGGCCGCTGCCGTCGTCGTCTGGATCGAATGGGCCATCGCCGCACTGTTCGCCCGCCCCGCCGTTCAGCTCATCGCCGAGACGCGGGACTGGCCGCCGGTGGCCCGGGCCCTGTGGCGTTACCACCTGGTCGCCGGGGTCTCGTCCGCCCTGGCGCTGGGCGTGGCCGCCGGCCCCGTCGCCGCGCTGTTCGGCGAACCCGAATTCGCCGCCTTGCTTCGACTTTACGCCCTGGATATTCCGCTCTTCACCTTGGCGGTTTTCTACAAGACCGTCCTGGTGGGCACCGCGGCTTTCAACCGCCGGGCCGTTGTCAGCGTCTGCCGCCATCTCTCCCGCCCGCTGCTGGTATGGGCATTTTTAGCCGCCGGCGGCTCCATCTTCGGGGCCATCAGCGCCAACATCCTGGCCTCCGCCGTCGAAGTGATCGTGGGCGGCGTCTGCAGCCGTATCCCCGGCCGCGGACAGCCGGCGGTCATCGGCTGGCCGTTTCTGCGGTTCGCGATGCCGCTCTTCATCTTTGGCGTCTGCATGCGGCTGTTTGACAAGCTGGACCTGTTCGTGCTCAAAATCCTGGGCGGTACCGCAGAAACAGTGGGCAACTACGGCGCCGCGGCTGCGGCGGCGGTGGCCGCCGGCATCCTCAGCATCGCGTTTTCGCCGATGTTGCTGTCGGTGATGACGCGTTGCCTCCGCGATGGCGAGTCGGAACGCGCCCGGCGCATCGCCGCCACGGCGCTGCGGGGCCTTATGAACCTGGCCGCATTCGCCGCCGTGGGTTCGGCTGCGGCACCGGAGATCGTCGGCTTGCTCTTCGGGCCGGATTACGCCGCCGCCGCCCCCGTTCTGGGTGTGCTGCTGTTTGCCGCTTTGGCGATGGTCTATCTCGCCTTCGCGACATCCATTATGACTTGCGCCGGCCATCCCGCCTGGGCCACCGGCGTAGCGCTGCCCATGCTGCTGCTGGCCGGGGTCGGACACCTGATCGTGATCCCCAGACTGGGCGCAATGGGGGCGGCGGGTGTCACTACGGGGACGGCCGTGCTGGGAGCGGCCGTGGCCACCGCCCTGGTGTGCCGCGCGTTCAACGCCGCGCCGCCGCCGCAGTCATTCCTGCGGACTGCGGTTGCCGCCGGCGTCGGATTTGCGATCTGCACCATCTGGCCGGCCGCGGGCATCTGGATCCCCGTCAAGCTGGCGGCGGCCTCGGGAATGGTTGCGGTCACGCTGGTCATCCTCAGGGAATGGGGCCGCCCCGAACTGGAGATCGTCCGGTCGCTTCTGGCATCCCAGAGACCCAGCGGGCCCACCCCGGTCGCGGAGTGACGACATGCCGGAGATTACGCCGCTCATTTCGGTCATCGTGCCAACCCGCGGCCGGCCGGCCGCCCTCAGCGAATGCCTGGCGACGCTTGCTGTCCAGGAGTTGCCGGCGGACGCCTTCGAGGTGGTGGTAGTGGTGGACGGCGACGATGAAACCGATCCGACCGTGCCGCCGGGATGGCCTGCCGGCATCCCCCGGCACGTCATCCGTCAGCCCCAGGCCGGACCAGCGGCAGCCCGCAACACCGGCGCCGCCCGGGCGCGGGGCGACTGGCTGGCGTTCACCGATGACGACTGCCGCCCCGACCGGTGCTGGCTCCGGGAGCTGCTGGTGCAGTGCCGACAGCACCCCGGTGCGGCGGTGGGCGGCCGAGTGGTCAACGCCCTGCCCGACAACCCGTGGGCCGAGGCCAGCCAGTTTCTCCTTGACTCCGTCTACGAGCAATCCAATCGAAATCCGGAGGATGCCCGTTTTTTCGCCACCTGCAACCTGGCCGTCCCGGCCGGTCCCTTCCGCGCGCTCGGTGGCTTCGCCGCCGGCTATCCGCTGGCCGCCGGGGAGGACCGCGAGTTCTGCCGCCGCTGGCGCGGTTCCGGCCGTCTGCTGCGAACGGCGCCGGGCGCCGTGGTCCACCACGCCCCCCGCTTCACCGCGGCTGGTTTCTGGCGCCAGCAATTCCGCTACGGCCGCGGCGCCCGCCGATTCCATGCGGGCGGTCAAGCTGCGACGACCGGGGCGGATTTCGCTCCGCCCGCCTTCTATGCCGGCCTGCTGACCCGGCCGTTTCGCTCCGCCCCGCCCGGGCGTCGCTGGGGCCTGGCCTGGCGGGTTGCGCTGTCGCAGGCGGCCATTCTGGCCGGCTATCTCCGCGAATTCGTTTTTTCGAGAGAATGATCGGCGACCGTCTCCCGTCTTTCCCGCCGTAGCGTGATCAGCAGGGCCAGGAAGAGACCGAACACCACCAGCCGGTCGGCATGGAGGCCGAGGAATCCCCACGGGGAATCCAGTTGACCTGCAGTCAGGCCCAGCCGTTCGGTGAGCAAGCCAGGCAGACTGACCGCCAGCAGCCCCAGCGCCGCCAGTCCGGCTGCGGCCAGGCGTACCCGCCGTTCCGCTTCGAGGTCGGCGACAAACAGAGCCGCCGCCGGCAGGGCCGCCACCGAGTCGTAGACCCGGTGATAGACCGCCCACAAACTGAACAATGCCAGGATGGCCAGATGCGTGTTCTCTTCCTCTTTTCGGTGGCGGAACAGCCAAAACATGGCGGCCAGGGCGGCTGCCGCCAGAGCCACCGCTGCTACCCAACCCCACCAGTCGGATCCACCACAGAGCGTCTCCATCAGCGGCCGGATGTCGGTGGTTCCCTCAAAGTAGCCATGTTTACCGGACCAGACTCGCACGCCTTTGCTCAGGTAGCCGGACATGGCCACCCACGGCCAGACGCCGGTGTGGATGCAATAGGCGGCGGTCAGACCGGTCACGACCGCCAGCGCGGTTCCCACCATGCGCCACTCCCGCCGCCACGCCCAATAGAGCAGGAACGGGCCGGCCAGGCTCGGTTTCACCAGCGCGGCCCCCAACAGCAGCCCGGCCGGCACCTGACGGCCTGATCGCCGCACGACCTCTGCGCCGAGGATGAGGGCCAGGATGACCAGGCTGATCTGGCCGGTGCGCAGCGTCACCCGGACCGGCGCCCACACCGCAAAATAAGCCGCCAGAAACAGTACCGCACTTCGGGACCAGCCCCGCCCCCAGATCATCCGCACCAGCCAGACCACGGCACCGCAGGCCGCGACGTTGACCACGAGCCAGACCCACGGCAGCGCCTCCGCGGGAATGGCGTTGAGCGGCCAGAAGGCGACGAGCGCGTATGGAGGATACCCCGGGAACAGCTTCGGACTTATCGAGGCGGAATCGCGCCACCAGACCGCGCCGAGTCTCCGAAACAGCCGCAGGTCAAAGGACCGGGCGCCGGCGGTGGCAATCCCATAGCCCAGCGACACGAGCGCCGGCAGCGCCAGCGCCAAGGCCAACCAGGCCCACGGCCGTTTCGCGGGGCGTTCCGGTCCAGCCGGGTCGAACCGTGTTGCGGGATTTTCCATCGCGCCTATTCTATCGAAAAAACCGGAGCAACGATATCAGGATCCGTTCTGGCGAATCGGGCGGATGTTTTTCAGTCCACGGATGGGTTGAAAACCGAAAATGGGGTACAATGGGCCTGCAGTTTAACCAGGAGTCACATTATGACGCAGGCGCACCACACTCCGGCGCGGAGGCGGTCATGAGCATCGGACGCCTCTTTGCCATCCTGATCAGCATCGGCTTGGTCTTGCTGGGGCTGATATTCATCATCGCCGCGTTGAGTCCGCAAGCCGCCAGCCCGGGGGGGCGCGCGTTCATCGGCAGCGTGATCGCCGGAATCGGACTGTTCCTGTTCGTCTTCATCCTGCGGCAGAAAGCCGCGCCGGGCGGCGCGGCCGGCACGGTGATCCAGCAAAAGATCGAACTCTCGGGCGACGTCCAGTTGGAGAGCCTCGCCTGCGCCCGCTGCGGCGGCGCCATCACCCAGGAGCACATCACCGTCAAGGCCGGCGCCCCGTTCGTCCAGTGCCCGTTCTGCGGCAGCAATTATCAGCTGGAGGAGAAGCCCAAATGGTGACCCGTATTGTCGGTGCCGCCCTCCTGGTGCTGCTTCTTTTCGGAGTCGCCGCACCGGCGCAGGACTACCGCTTCGAAGTGCCCGAGTTCATCTGCAACGTGTCGGTGGAAAAGGACCGCAGCCTGGTGATCTACTACAAGATCACCTTCCGCTGCGCCCCGGGCGCCCATCCCATCGACATCGTGGACATCGGCTTCCCCAGCAAGGATTACCAGTTGGACACCGTGCGCGCCCAGATCGGCGGCCAGGCGCTCAGCGGCATCAAGACTTCCAGCTACATTTCCAACGGCGTCGAGATTCCGCTGGGCGACAAGACCATCGGCCCCGGCCAGACGGGCACCCTCGAGGTGAGCGGCACCAACCTGTACATGGTGTTTCAGGATAGCGATGTCCCCACCGACGGCTCGATGGAATTCAGCCCCACCTGGTTCGACGGCAGCCTGCTGGAAGGCGCCTCCGCCTTCACCCTCCAGGTCCAGTTCCCGGAGGGCGCCGAGCCGGACACGGTGCGCCACCACGAGCGCGCGTTCACCGAGTCGTTCGTCACCGACGCGGGCCGGATCGTGTACAAGTGGGTGGAGCAGCGCCGGGTGGACGGCGAGTACATGGTGGGCATTTCGTTCCCGGGCGCGCTCGTCGAGGGGCCGCTGACGCCTCCGGAAGCCCCGGCCGTCGCGGGCGACATGAGCGCCAGCGGCTGTTTCCTGTTTGAAGGCGGCTGCTTCGTCCTGCTGGTTTTCCTGGTGCCGATCGTGCCGGCGGCCATCTCCATCGTGCGCGGCATCTTCCGCCGGCGCCAATACCTGCCGCCCAAGATCGGAGTGGAAGGGGTGGGCATCAAGCGCGGCCTCACCGCCCCCATGGCGGCGTTGCTCAACGAAGAAAAGCTGGACCGGGTGACGGTGCTCATTCTGTACGGGCTGCTGCGCAAGGGCGCGGTGGCGCTCAAACCCGGCCCGGGTGGCAAACCCGTGATCGAAAAGACCGGCCAGAACCGAGACAAGCTGTGGGACTACGAACTTCGCTTGGTGGACGCCATCAAGGCGGACGGAACGCTCGGCGAGAAGGAACTGAAGAGCATGTTCGTCCAGATGATCAAGGACCTGAACAACCGGATGAAGGGTTTTTCTTTGAAAGAGACGCGGGAATACTATCAGTCCATCGTCCGCCAGGCCTGGGAGATGGTGCGCAGCGCCGGGTCCGATGCCGCCGGCCTGAAGACCGTCGAGGAGCAGCTCCAGTGGATGTTGATGGACAATGACTTCGACGACAAGGTGCAGAAGCTGCCGCCCATCGTGCTCGCCTCGCCGAGCTGGTTCCCCGCGGGCGGCTGGATGGACGATTCCGAACCCGGCCGGCCGCCGGCCGTGATCCCGGTGCCCGGCACTCATCCGCCGGTCGGCGGCGCCCCGGTGACACCCGGGGGCGGATTCAGCCTGCCGGACATCTGCCACCAGGCGGCTTCGGCCATCGAGGGCTTTTCCCACAGCGCCGTGGGATCCTTCGGCAGTCTGGTCTCCGGCGTGACCGGCGTGACCAATCCCGTTCCCGTGTCGTCATCTTCCGGACGTTCCAGCGGCGGGAGCAGCTGCGCCTGCGCCTGCGCCTGCGCCGGCTGTGCGTGCGCCTGCGCGGGAGGTGGCCGATGAACCTGAAGAACTTTTTCGCCAAGCGCCCCCCCATCGCCCCGGCGGGCCTTCACCATCTGGCCGGCGGCCCGGTGCCGGAAGGCAAGCGGGTGCACCTCCGCGTGGAGGGAAACGGCACCGGTCTGCTGCTCATCGACGCATCCCGCGTGTTGCACCTCAACGCCACGGCCTGCGACTACGCCTGGCTGTACCTGCGCGGCCTCGGCGAAGCGGAGCTGTTGAAGCGCGTCCGCAAGCAATACCGCGTGGGCCGCAAGCGGGCGGCCGCCGACTGGGCGGTCATCCGCGAAACCCTCGACGCCATGCTGGGCGACAGCGCGGTCTGTCCCATCACGTTCCTCGGACTGGACCGGATCGAACCGTTCCAGACGCCCGTCTCCGCCCCATACCGCCTGGATCTGGCCCTCACCTACCGCTGCAACATCAACTGCACGCACTGCTACAACGAGCGCCGCGAGAGCCCGGAGCTCACCGCGGACGAATGGCGGCTCATCATGCAAAAGGCGTGGGACGCCGGCATCCCCCACGTCGTCTTCACCGGCGGCGAGGCCACGCTCCGCGACGACCTGCGGGACCTCATCGCCCACGCTCAGGCCCTGGGCATGGTGTCGGGCCTCCTCACCAACGGCGTCCGGCTGGCTGACCGCGACTACCTGGCGGGACTGCAGGCGGCGGGGCTCGACTACGTCCAGGTGACGCTGGAGTCGGCCGATCCGGCGGTGCACAACCGCATGGTCGGCGCCGACTCGTTCGAGCAGACGGTGGCCGGGATACGCAACTGCCTCGACCTGGGCATCTATGCCATCACGAACACCACCATCACCCGCGACAGCGCCCCGACGATTGAGGCCACCGTCCGGTTCATCGCCTCGCTGGGACTCAAGGCGCTGGCGATCAACTCCGTCATCTACAGCGGCAAGGCCGCCGGCGGCGAGTTCGCCCTGGCGGACGACGACCTGAAGGCGGTGCTGACGCGGGTGCGGGAGCTGGCCGAAGGGCTGGACCTCCGGCTCATCTGGTACACGCCCACCCGCTACTGCCGCATCAACCCGGTGGAACTGGAGCTGGGGCCCAAGCACTGCACCGCCGGCCGGTACAACCTCTGCGTGGAACCCGACGGCGCCGTGATCCCGTGCCAGAGCTACTACGAGCGCGCCGGCAACCTGCTCACCGAGTCGTGGGACGCGGTGTACAACCACCCGGTGATGGTCCGCCTGCGGGAGCGACAGTGGCTGCCGCCCGAATGCCGGGACTGCCCCGAGCTGCCGCTCTGCGGCGGGGGGTGCCCGCTGGAGCTCGAGGGGAAGCCCGTCGCCTGTCCCGACGCCATGTCGAACGGTTAGGCCGACGGGTGAACGGCAACCTGTTCCAGATCTACCGCCGTCAGTTCGCGGAGCTGGCGCCGCTCCGGCACCGGCTCTACGGCCGCCTGCCCCTGCGCGCGCTCCGCCGCATCGTGGAACCCGGCTGCGGCACGGGCCTCGTCCTGCGGGAACTCGCTCCCCTGACCCGGGCCGAGCTCGTGGGGATCGAGCGTGACTCGGCAGCCCTGGCCGAAGCCCGGCACGCGCCGTCCGTCAGCCGACACGAAGGCCCCGCGCTGTTTGAGCACGCCGACGTTTCAGATTGTCGGCTGCCCGCTGCCGGACTTTACGTATCCTCGTTCTTCCTGTACCAGCTTCAGGAGCCCGTCCCCTTCCTGCGCCGGGTGCGGCGGGTCCTGGACCGGGACGGTTTGTACGCGGTCCTGGCCGAGTACGACTACCCGGCCACCGTCGAGTCGCCGGCGGGTTTGGGACTGGTTGATGCGCTGCTGGCCTCGTTGCGCCACGAGAGCTTCCATCCGGAGACGGGCGGCCGGCTGGACGCGCTCTTCGCCGAGGCGGGCTTCGCAGTCGTGGAATCCGGAACGCTGTCGGGCGACGCGCGTCCACCCGATCCCGTCTTCCTCCGCTACCAGTTGGGCCGAATGATGAATCCGGCCGAGACCGAGCGCTGGCTCACCCGCGTCGAGACCGCTTCCGTCCGTCTGTCATTCAGCGTGCGTTGGGGGATCTACCGGTCGTCCGCGCCGTGAGCCGCACCGCTTTGCGGAGTGCTGACCCGGGGGCTGTATCGGATGAACCGGTTCACCCAGCCCCCGCATCCATCCGGCATTTGGAGCGGCATGTGACAGGGTTCCGCAACTCAGGCCTCCGGGGTATGGCGGATCACCGCCGCGCGAAGACGCCGCCCACGCGGCTCCCCACGCGGTCGGCGTTCACGCAGTAAACGATTGCCTTGTACGAGTCGTTGCCCACCTGCGGCGGCAGCGTGATGGTGATGCCGATCCCCTCCCGCCGGGCCCTTGCGAATGCGCCCGCATCCAGTTCCACGTCCAGCACGCTCCAGGTGTTGCCGCTGATGTCGCGACCGTTGACGGTGTAGTACACGGCGAGATAGAGCCGGCAGGTCCGGATCCCGTCATGGACCGCATAGGTTAGCGAGTCCGGTTCCACCGTCAAACGGAGCTGCCGCCGCGCCGCATCGCCGGGCCCCGCGCCGCGGATCATCTTCGCCCGAAAGCGGATGCCGGGCCACTCGCGCTTGTGAGCCAGGGCCGCCTCGATCCGGCTCTCGGCCAGGAACAGCTCGGTGTCGTACGGGACGGTCTGCGTGTAGGCATAGTACCCGTGCCGGTGGTGGACGCGGACGCCCGGCCGGGCGACCTCCACCCGCAGGCGGTGATACTTTCCCGACCAGTCGATGTCTCCCGGATCGACGCCCAGCAGGTAGCTGGAGCGGGTGCAGGCGTCCAGCCGCACCAGCGCCGGGGCCACCGCCCGGTGGATGGTGTAGAGGCCGCCGGTGGCGTCGGCCATGGTCCGCAGGCTGGACATGGCGACCAGCGAGTCCCGGCTGTTGTGGACGATGGTGGGCGCAGCCGGTTGCCAGCTGGTTTCCCGTCCCCACAACCCCTGCTCTTTGTCCATGGAGAAATGGCTGTCCACGCCGCCGGTCTTGAAGGTGTGGATGGCCACCTGGGCGTCGTTGGCGACAGCGGCCAGGCTGCGGTCATGGTCCATCCGCGGCAGGAAGATCCCCTGGTCCGAGAAGAGCAGGATGTACTTGGGCCCCTCCAAATATCGCAGGTAATTGACAGCGGCGAACAGGTTCTGCATGTCCAGCGACGACTGCTGCATGTTGGCCATGAACTCGCCGAACGGGAGATCGGTGAGCGCCAGCAGTTGCATCAGGTCGAACGGGTCCGTCGGGATGACGCTCCGCATCACCATCCCGCGCGCCTTGGGCGACAGATTGGGCAGAATCGCGGCCAGCGCTCCCGGATCCGCCAGGATGGCGGCGGTGTCCACGCCGCCGGTGGGCGCGGGCAGCACCCGCCCCGCCGCGGGATGGGCCGAGCGCACGCGGCCGTCGGTGGGGCGCGGCGGCGCGACGGCGGACGCGTCCTCGAAGATCTCGTCGATATACCGCTGGGCCTGCGGCGGCATTCCCGGCGCATAGATCGCTTCCAGTCCGTTTCCCCAAGCGCGCCTCTGGATCAGGATCTCAATCTGTCCGCGCCGCTCCTGGTACCTCTTGAGGATGCCAGCGATCTGCTCCCGGTCGGTGGTGAAATCGGTGGCGCGGTTGTACGCCATCACCGCCACGCGGTCCTGGGGCAGCAGGCGTTCGCGGACGAAGGCGATCAGGTCGTCCATGGCCTTGAACGTATCGGTCGTCCCGCCTTGCCCCAGGTAGATGAGGAACGTCCGACGGCCCGAACGATGGAGTCCTGCGGCGCGGTCCCGCGCCAGCGGAGCCGCGTCACCGGCCCGGTCGGGATCGGACGCCAGCCGCTCCAGGCTGAAAAAGCGGATCTCCCGGGGTACGCCGTCGTCGAACACCCTGAAATCATCAGCGGTCAAATCGGTCACGGGTCGGCCGTCGGCGTCCACCACCGTCACGGCGACGGGCACCAGGCGCACGTCGACCCGCACCGTATCCGCCGCCTGGGCGGGGATGAGCCGACACATCCCCAGCAGGATCGCACCGAGCAGCGGGACCAGACGTTTTCCTTGAGCCATGACTTTACCCTTCTGTCCTCCGGAAGTGTCCGGTTGAATTATACAGACAGACCGACACCGATTACTGTTCAAACGCGGCCAGCGCCCCCGCAGGGTCCGTCGCAGAACCCCTCGCCACCGGGTAATATCCTCGCCTCCCTCAGGGATGCGGGATGTGTCGGACGATTTGAGTGGATTGACAGCGCCACTGGGTGGCGTATGATGAAAAATATCATTGGTGATAGTATGAAAACAGGATTCAAATTGTTGGTCCATTCTATTTTGTTTGTGGTTTTTTATACTATCGCTGCTTTTGTATCAGCCTCGCGGCCGTTTGCGCCGATAAATGATCTTATGGCTCCTGATGACTTCTTTCCATTTCTTCTAAGTAAGACGTGGTTTGTGTGGATAATCTATATCGGATTGGCTGTTTTCATTCAAATAATCATGATGAAATCGTCGGAAAAACATGGGCAACTTTGAAAATTTATCTACGACGCCGACGGCAAGCGGCGGATCAAGGTGAAGACCGCTGGCGGCGCGGCCACCCGGGTCGATGATCAAGGCAACGTCGTCTTCGTGGACGACCACAGCTACTACTTCTACGAAGGCGAAGATCTCATCTGCCAGCAGGACATGGGCGGGCTGAGATCCCTCTTCCGGGGCGCGCCGAAGGGCGCGCCTGGATATTAGCCCCGCGTGCCGCGGGGCAAGGCCGGGCCTGAAAGGCCGGCCGCGGCCACCGGAAAGACGTCTCCCAAAC
>CALAMB010000274.1 GCA_937925645.1 uncultured Acidobacteriota bacterium | reverse complement strand
GAGGCGCTTCGGAGTCGACGAACGATATCTGCTGGGATCTTCTCCGCGCCCCTTAACAGGGGCGCGCGACGTCAAAAACAATCGATTGTCCAGGCGCTGCCCCGCATTCGCGGGGCTGCGCCTGGCTATTTTCGTCGTGACAGCGTGGATCGGGCCGGTCGATGTTGGGACGGGCGACCGGGGGGAAGAAACCGGTGAAATATTTTGCCAAATTTTGGCAAGATTTCGGGAGTAACTGAGTAATCGTGCTCGCGCCTCGATCCTCGTTCCAATTGATGCGGACATCGGACTTCGGAAATCGGACTTCGGATTTCGTTTCAGCAGAAACAGAATCGACTCCAAATAGCCAATAAAATATAAGCAATCATCAATAACCAATAAATTCCTCCCATTCACCCATTCACCCATTCACCCATTCACCGATTCACCCAATCACCCTGCGATCATTCTCTGCCCCGCCAGCGGGCCAGTTCCCGCCCCGTGAGCGATTCCGGGCAATCGGCCAACCCCTCCGGCGGGCCCTGGTAGAGCAGGTAGCCGCCGCGGTCGCCGCCCTCGGGTCCGAGGTCCACCACCCAATCGGCGTTTTCGATGAAGAACAGGTCGTGCTCCACCGCCACGACGGTGTGGCCCTGCTCCAGGAGTCGGTCCAGCACCGCGAACAGTTTCCGCGTGTCGCGCGGATGGAGCCCGATGGTGGGCTCGTCCAGCAGGATGAGCTCCGGTCCCGCGCCGGGCTCCAGGAGGACCCGCCCCAGCTTGAGGCGCTGCATCTCGCCGCCGGAGAGCGTGCTCAGCGGCTGCCCCAGGCGCAGGTAGCCGAGCCCGAGCCCGGCCAGGAACTCCAGCTTGCGCCGCATCGCCGGCGGCGCCCCCTCGCTGAAAAAGTCCAGGGCCTGGTCCACCGTCAGATCCAGCACGCCGACGATGTCCAGGTCCCGATAGCGGTACTCGCGCGCCTCGGCGGAAAAGCCCGTGCCGTCGCACGCCTCGCACAGGATCTCCTCGTCGGCGAGAAACTGCATGTCCAGCACCGTGGCCCCGCGGCCGCGGCACAGCGCGCAGCGCCCGCCGTCGGTGTTCAGCGAAAAGTAGCCGGGCGCCAGGCCGTGGAGCCGGGCCTCGGGGAGGTTGGCGAAGAGCGTCCGGACGGCGTCGAAAATCTTGAGAAAGGTCGCCGGATTCGACCGCCCGCTCCCCGGGGGGAGTCCCTGGTCCACATGGCGGACGCTCCGAAACGCCTCCGCGCCGCCCAGGGCGGCCAGCCCCGCCGGCAGGGGCTGCCCGGCCAGGACCGCCGCGACGCCGGCGAGCAGCGCCTCCTCGAGCAGCGTGGACTTGCCGCTGCCGCTCACGCCGCTGACCACGCTGAGGCGGCCAAGGGGCAGGCGCAGCCGCAGGCCTTTCAGGTTGCGCGCCGACGCGCCTTCCAGCTCCAGCCAGTGCGCCGGCCGGGGACCGGCCGCCCGCACCCGCCCGTCGCCGCGCGCCCGGAGCACGGCGGCGGTGGCGGTGTCCGCGTTCGCCCGGAACGATTCCATCGCCCCCTGGTAGACCACCCGTCCCCCGAACTGCCCGGCGTCCGGTCCCAGTTCCACCACGTGGTCGGCGCAGGCGATGAACGCCGGATCGTGTTCCACGAACACCACCGTGTTCCCCTCCGCGCACAGTCGCCGCAGGATCCCGGCGAGCCGCCCGTGGTCCCGCGGGTGGAGTCCCATGGTGGGCTCGTCCAGCACGAACAGCGTGTCGGCCAGCCGCGTCCCCAGCACCGCGGCCAGGTGCACCCGCTGCGCCTCGCCGCCGCTCAGGGTGAAGGCCGGCCGGTCCAGCGCCAGGTAGCCCAGGCCCATCTGCCGGAGGCATTCCAGCCGGTCGGCGATCTCGTCGAGCACGCGCCGGACCGCCGGCAGGACGTCCGGCGGCACGGCCGCCAGGCGAAGGAAGCGCAGGGCCTCGTCCACGGTCAGGCCGAGGATCTCGCCGAGGTCGCGGCCGGCAAGCCGGACCGACAGCGCCGCCGGATTCAGGCGCTTGCCCCCGCAGTCGGGGCAGCGGCCGTAGCGGCGATAGCGGGCCAGGAGCACCCGGATGTGCAGGCGGTAGCTCTTCTTCTCAAGCCGCCGGAAAAAGCCGTCCACGCCCGCGTAGCCGCGGTCGCCGCGGACCACGGCGTCGCGGATCTCCGGCGCCAGGTCGCGGAAGGGCACGTGGAGCGGCCAGCCGCGCCGTTCGGCCACCGTGAGCAGGTACCGGTGATAGGGGCGGAACGACCGGCTCTGCCACACGACGACGGGATTCTCCGCCAGGGTGCGGGCCGGATCGAGGTAGCGCGCCGGGTCGTAGTGGAGCACGTCGCCGAAGCCCTTGCAGGCGGGGCACGCCCCCGCCGGGTTGTTGGAGGAAAGCAGGCTCTCGGTGAGCGGCGGCAGTTCGGCGCCGCACCCGGCGCACCGGCTGCGGCCCGGGAACGACACCAGGAGCAGTTCGCCGGCGGGTTCCACGGCCACATTGGGCGGCCATGCCGCCGGGGCCGCGGCGGCGGGCAGCGCCAGCAGGCACTCGTCGCCCCCCTCGGCCAGCGCCGTCCGCGCCGCCTCGAGCAGGCGGTCCCGCTCCCCATCCGCCGCCGTGATGCGGTCCACCACCACCAGCGGCGGCTCCCCGCCCGCCCACTCCTCGGTCCGGACGAAGCGGTCGCCGCTCAGCACGCGGGCGAAGCCCATCCGCTGGATCAACTCCCGCACCGCCGGCCCGCCCCGCCCCGCCGGCGCCGGGAAGCGGAACAGCACTGTCACCGCGGCGCCGGCGAGCGCCTCGGCGCACCAGGCGGCGATCGCGGCGGCGGAGTAGACGGCGATGCGCCCGTCGCACTGCGGGCAGTGGCGGGCGCCGGCCTTCACCATCAGGAGGCGGAGGTGGTCGGCCAGGTCGGTGAGCGTCCCCACGGTGGAGCGCGAGTTCTTGACCGCCCGGCGCTGGCGCAGCGCCATCGCCGGCAGCAGCCCCTCGGCGGCCGCCAGCGCGGGTTTGGGAAACTTGTCCATGAACTGCCGCAGGTAGGGCGAGAGGGACTCGAGGAAGCGGAGCTGGCACTCGGCGAACAGGGTGTCGAACGCCAGACTCGATTTACCGGAGCCGCTCACGCCGGTGACCGCGGTGAGCCGCCGGTGGGGGAAGGCGGCGTCGACCGCCTGGAGGTTGTGCGTGCGCACCCCCCGCAGCCGGATGGCCGGCGGCGTCGGTGCGGGCGCGGCGGTTTCTTTTTCTTTCGGCATCGCGACATTATATAATGAAGCCGCCCGAACCTTCCGCTCCGAGGCGAACATGAGCATCCGCCGCCCTGCCTGCCTGATCCTGGCCGTTCTGGGTTGCGCCACCCTCCTGGGCGCCCCGGCCGCCAAGGTCGAGATGCCGGAACCGCTCGAGCTCGACCTGGACCTGCCCATGGCGTTGGAACAGGTGCTGCTCGTCACCGAGAAGCTCGGCTACGAGGTGGTGGAGCAGGACCGGGCCGCCGGCCTGATCCGTACGCGCGACGACGAGACCATCAGCGGCGCGTACGCCGACTCCGAGCTGAAGAAGATCGCCGTGGTGGTCACCGACTACCAGACCTCGTTTCACAAGGGCAAGTACTACATGGAGCTCCAGCTCTCCTTCCTCGCCCCCCAGCGGACCGCGGTGGCCGCCTCCGCCGTCATCCGCGGCCTGAAGCGGTCCGCCGACGGGACCGAGGAGTGGGCGCCGCTCAAATCCAACGGCGTGCTGGAAATGCGCTTCCTGAACGAACTGAGCTACCTCGTCACCGGCAAACGGCCGTACGAGAAGAAGCTGCAATACTGGCAGAAGAGTTCCCAGGAGATCATTCTCCGCAAGTAGCCTGACTTTCCTCCGGAGTCGATGCGTATGCCGCTGCTTCCATCCGGCCCGCTGGGCGAGAAGCTGGCGCGGGCCCTGCTCATCGGGCTGGCGTGCGTCGCCGGCCTGTGCCTGCTGGTGATCCTGATCCCCGAACCCGTGTTCGACGCCATGGTCCGGGGTCCGACGGCGGAGCCCCCCGCCGGCGCCCACGACCTGCAGCTCCTCGCGTTCGCCCACGAGCGGCAGTCGGGCGCCTTCATCCTGCACGTCCAGGCCCGCAACATCTCCCCGGCGACCCTGGAGCGCCTCCAGGCGGTGATCACCGTGACCGCGGCCGGCGGCGCGGTCCAGACGCTGGTGCATCCGGTGGAGCCGCCCGTGCTCGTGCCGGGCCGCGAGTTCGCCTTCACGGTCCAGGTGGCCGAACGGGAGGAGACGCCCGTCCGCCGCTACGCGATCTTCTTCCAGACCCCCGACGGCCAGGTGGTCCCGCACCGCAAGTAGCGCGCCGAAGCGCGCGGTGCCGGGTGCCGCGTGCTATAATGGCGGGACTTTTGCGGCGGAGCGCCATGGCCGAAGCACCCCTCATCCTCGACGACCGGTTCGCCGAACACCCGGAGGAGATCCGGGCGGCGGCCGCCTTGTTCGCCGACGAGCTGGTGCGAAGCTGGGCCGCCGCGGCCGAAGCGCCAATCCACCCCGAAACCGTCCCCGCCGACTTCGCCGAGCTGGCCGCCCAGGAGCCGCCGGCGCAGGGCATCCCGCTGCCGCGCCTCCTGGACGACCTGCGCCGCCTCGTGCTTCCCGGCACCACCCGGGTGACCTCGCCCCGCTACCTCGGCATGATGAATCCGGCGCCCGCGCTCGCGGCCGTGCTGGCCGAGAGCCTGGCCGCGGCGCTGAACCAGAACTGCTCCCTGTGGCACCAGAGCCCGGCGGCCGCCGAGCTGGAGCGGCTGGTGGTCCGCTGGCTCTGCGGTTTCGCCGGCCTGCCCGCACCGCCCGCCTTCGGCGTCCTGCTCAGCGGCGGCTCCATGGCCAACATCACCGCCCTGAAGCTGGCGCGCGACCGCTGCCTGGGTCCCGCGGCGCGCGCCGCCGGCCTGGCCGGCGCCCCGCCGGCGGCCGTGTACGCGTCGACCGAGGCGCACTACTCCTTCGACAAGGGAGTGGACCTGCTGGGGCTGGGCGCGGACAACCTGCGGCGGGCGCCGGTGGACGCGGCGTTCCGCGTCGACGTGCCGGCGCTCCGGGCGATGATCCGCGCCGACGCCGCCCGCGGCGTCCGCGCCGCCTGCGTCGTCGGGATCGCCGGCACCACCAACACGGGCACGCTCGACGACCTGGCGGCGCTGGCCGACGTGGCCGCCGAGGCGGGCGCCTGGTTCCACGTGGACGCCGCGTACGGCGGCGCCGCCCTGCTCCTGCCGGAGCTGGCGGACCGCTTCCGCGGCCTGGCCCGGGCCGACTCCGTCACCCTGGATCCCCACAAGTGGTTCTTCGTCCCGTTCGAGTGCGCCGCGCTCCTGGTGCGCCGCCGCGACGATCTGCGCGCCGCCTTCGCCACCCGCCCACCCTACTACCTGGAGCAGGGCCGCGGGGGGGACGACGGCCGGGTGAACTTCTTCGAGTACGGCTTGCAGGGCTCGCGGAGCTTCCGGGCGCTGAAGCTGTGGCTGGCGCTCCGCTCCTTCGGGCTGGACGCCTACCGGCGCCTGGTGCGCCGCCACTGCGCCTTCGCCCGCCGGTTCCATGAGCTGCTGGAAGCAGCCGGCGGTTTCGAGCCGTTCCACCGGCCCGAGCTCGGCCTGCTCTGCTTCCGCGCGGTGCCCGCCGGCGGGGCGGACGGCGATGCGGCCAACGCGCTGAACCGGCGGATCCACCGCCGCGTGGAACTCGAGGGCCGTTTCTGGATCTCCATCACCAGGCTCCGGGACGGCGACGTGGCGCTGCGCGTCAACTTCATGAACTACCGCACCCGGCCGGAGGACGTCGAGACCCTGGGCCGCTACCTGATTGACCTGCGCAACGAGGAGATGGCGCGATGAACCGATTGGTCTGGACCGCGTTCGCGTGGCTGGCCGGGTGGCTCTTTTTGGCGCCGGCGCTCTGCGGGCAGCAGCAACCCCCCGGCGTGATCGAGGTGGCGCCCGCGGACCGCGTCGACCCCCAGTGCCGCGTCTACATCGATTCGGAGGTGGTGATCACCTTCAGTTTGGATGTTCACCGCCGCCCCTTCGTCAACATGATCAACTTCACCGACCGGGAGATGGTGGCGGACGCGAGCCGCTTCGAATTCCGGCTGGCCGACGGCCGGACGCTCAAGCCCGACCAGCTCAAGATCGCCACCGGCATCAGCGGCGACTACCTCTTCCGGTCGTACCTGACCATCCGGCCCCACTCGTCGTTCCACTTCGAGCTGGGCGGCCTGCCCGATCCGCTCCCGCCCCTCGACGCGCTCGCCCTGACCCTGCCGCCGTTCGTGCACACCCTGGAGCCGGTGCGGAAAGAATTCTTCGACGTGCTGCTGGCGCGCCTCGAGCGCGTGGACCTGAAGAGCCCGTCGGTGGGCCGGGCGTACCGGAAGCTGGACATCCCCCTGCGCGGCGACAAGACCCGCGTCGAGGAGTGAGGGACCGTGCCCGGCGCATCCCCCGCCACCGCCCCGGACATCCGCGGCATCGTCTTCGACCTGGACGGGACGCTGGTGGACTCGCTCGCGGACATCACCGCCAGTCTCAACGCCGTCCTGCGACGGGAGGAGTTGCCGGAGCGCGACCGGGAGTGGGTGCGCCGGAACGTGGGGCTGGGCGCGACGCACCTGGTCCGGCAGGCGGTGGCCGGCACGGCGGGCGAGGCCGCACTGGAGCGCCTCGTCGGCGATTATGTCGCCCACTACGACGCCCACCCGTGCGTACGGACTGAGGCCTACCCCGGCGTCCCCGAGACGCTGGCCCAGTGCGCCCGCCGGGGCCTGGTGCTCGCGGTGGCTTCCAACAAGCCCGCCGGCATCGTCACTCAGGTGGTGGACGCGCTGGGTTTCGGCGGACGCTTCCGTTTCATCTGGGGCTCCGACTCGTTCCCCGTTCTGAAACCCGACCCGGCGGCCCTGCTCGCGTTCATGGAGCGGACGGGCCTGCGCCCCGCGGCCGTGCTCATGGTGGGCGACTCGGCGGCCGACGTGGCCTGCGCCGCCAACGCCGGCGCCTGGAGCTGCCACTTCACCGCCGGCTACGGCACCCTCGACGGCACCGCCCTCATCCCCCACTGGCGCATCGCCGCCATTCCGGAACTCATCCCCATCCTCGACGGCACGGCCCCGTATCACAGTTGATGGTTGATGGTTGATGGTTCGTGCTCGTAATCGTAATTCGTAATCGTACTCGTAATTCGTAATCGAGACTCGAGCCTCGATTACGAGCACGATTACGATTACGAGTACGATTACGAATTACGAGTACGAGAACTACAGCGTGGGGCGGCCGAGGGCGGTGACGATCTCGGCGGCGCCGGGGATGATCATGGTCTCGTCCCGCTCGGGACCGGTGGAGACCATGCCGATCTCCACCCCCAGGTACTCCCGGATGAAGTCGAGATAGGCCTTCGCCTTGGGGGGCAGGTTCTCGAAGCGGTTCAGGCCGGCGGTCGTGCTCTGCCACCCCGGCATGACATGCCAGACCGGCTCCACCCGCTGCAGGTCTTCCACCGAGTGGGGAACACTGTCGAGGGCTTGTCCGTCCAGGTTGTAGCCGATGCAGACCCGGATCTCGGCGAGCGCGTCCAGCACGTCCAGCTTCGTCATGAGCAGCGAGTGAAAGCCGTTCACCCGGTGGGCGTAAAGCATCTGGAACAGGTCCAGCCAGCCGCACCGCCGGGGCCGGCCGGTGCTGGCGCCGTACTCGCCGCCCCGGTGCCGGAGCTCGGCGCCCGTCCCGTCGGCGAGCTCGGTGGGAAACGGCCCGGCGCCCACCCGGGTGGTGTATGCCTTCATCACCCCCACGATCTGACCCAGGCGGTGGGGCGGCACGCCCGCGCCGGCCGCGGCGCCGGCGGCCACCGCGTTCGACGAGGTCACGAACGGGTAGGTGCCGTGGTCCACGTCCAGCATGGTCCCCTGCGCGCCCTCGAACAGGATGCGCCGGTCGTTCGCCAGGCACTCTTCCAGGAGCGCCGACGTGTCCGCAACGTAGTCGCGCAGCCGGGCGCACGCCGCGAAGAAGGCCGTCCACTCCGCCGCCGGCTCGTCGGGCCGGAGTTCGGCGCCCATCAGGCGCGCTTTCAGCGCCTGGTACTCGGCGCACTCCCGCCGGAGCCGCGCGTCGTCGCGGATGGCGCCGGCGCGGACGCCGCAGCGGAAGTACTTGTCACCGTATGCCGGCCCGATGCCGCGCAGGGTGGTTCCGATGGCCTGACCCGCGCGGGCCGTCTCGTCGATCTTCTCGATGACGCGGTGGAAGGGCAGAATCAGGTGGGCCCGGTCGCTGATGAACAGCCGGCCGTCCGCCTCGATCCCCTGGCCGCGGAGCAGGTCGATCTCCGCCACCAGGGCCACCGGATCCACCACCAGGCCGTTGCCGATGACGCAGAGTTTTCCCGGACGCAGGATCCCGGACGGGATCAGGTGCAGCACGTATTTGGCGTCACCGATGATGACCGTGTGGCCGGCGTTGTGGCCGCCCTGGTAGCGGACCACCACGTCGAACGAGTCGGTGAAGATGTCGACGAATTTCCCCTTGCCCTCGTCTCCCCACTGGGAGCCCAGGATCACCATGTTGCTCATCGGCGGTTCCTCTGTTGGGTTCGGTTCGCGTCCCGGCCGGACCGCCGCGCTCAGGCGGACGGTTCGGCCGCACCACTCCCGGGGCCGGGTTCGCCGGTCAGGGACCGGGGCGTCGTGCGCCCGTCCAGCCATCCTGTCCGGGACCGATGCGGTCGCCTACAGGTGCTTGTCCAACAACCGGCTGATGTTGTCCTTGGAAGACGCGCCCACCATCTGGTCGGCGACTTTGCCGTCCTTGAAGATCAGCAGCGTGGGGATGCTGCGGATGCTGTACCGGTCGGCGGTCTGCATGTTCTCGTCGACATTGACCTTGCCCACCTTGACCCGGCCGGCGTATTCGGTCACGAGCTGTTCGAGGACCGGGGCCACCATCCGGCACGGCCCGCACCACGGTGCCCAGAAATCCACCAGCACCGGAACCTTGGCTTCCAGCACGTCCTGCTGGAAATTCTTGTCGGTAAACTCGAGGGTGTTGCCCGCCATCTGCGCCTCCAACGTGTAGTCTATGGTTAGATGATTGTCCGTCCGGCCGGTTTCGGCACGAGGCGCAATTGTATCGGAAAGGTCGGCGGAATGCAACCCGCGATCGCGGGGTGCGCCGCCGACGGCGCACGGTCGCCGTCACGCTTTATTCCCGACCCGTTTTCTGGTAAATGATAATCATGCCCGAACGGATCACGCCCCGGAAAAGCCTGGGCCAGCATTTTCTCACCGATCCGAACATCCTGGCGGCGATTGCCGACCTGGCCGGCCCGCCGGCCGACGCCGACATGGTGGAGATCGGCCCGGGTCCGGGCGGGCTCACCCGCGCCCTGCTGGCCCGGGGCCTGCGGGTGCTGGCCGTGGAGATCGACCCGGCCTGCTGCCGCCGCCTTCGGGCGGAGCTGGGCGGCGAGGCGCGCTTCCGCCTCATCGAGGCCGACGCGCGCCGCGTCGACTGGGCCGGGGAGCTTGCGGCCGCCGGTTGGCGGCTCCCCGCCGCCGTGCTCGGCAACTTCCCGTACAACGTGGGCACCCACCTCGTGCGCACGCTGCTGCCCCGCCGCGAGCTGTTCAGCCTGATCGGCGGCATCCTCCAGGACGAGGTGGTGCGGCGGCTCACCGCGTGCCCCGGCGACGCCGACTACGGCTACCTGTCGCTCTGCTGCCGGTACTACGCGGACGGACGGTCCGGCGCGCGCGTCCGGCCCGGGGCGTTTCATCCGCCGCCCAAGGTGCACTCGCGGCTCTTCCGCCTGACGCTGCGCCCCGGCCCGCTCCTGCCGCCGGAGTTGGAGCCCGCCTTCCTGGCCCTGGCCGGCGCGGCGTTCCGCTCGCCGCGCAAGACCCTGCTCAACAACCTGCCCGCGCCCGACGCCCGCGCCGCCGCCCGGCGTTGGCTCGCGGCGGCGGGATTAAATCCGGCCGTCCGACCCGGCGTCCTCGCCCTGGAGCAGTACCTGGAGCTGACCCGCCGCCTCGCGGCGGAAAAAGCGTTGGCGGCAATCCCCCCGTCCGATTTACAATGAGGAGGATTTCCAAACCCCATGACCCGGCGGACCACAACCGCGGCGGAGGTGTTCGCGTGAAGACACGGGATCGGTTGGCCCGGATCATCGACCGGCTGGCGCGGCTTCACCCCGCGCCCCGCTGCGCGCTGAATCACCGCAATCCGCTGGAGCTGCTGGTGGCGACCATTCTCTCCGCGCAGTGCACCGACGAGCGGGTCAACCAGGTGACGCCGGAGCTGTTCCGCCGCTACCCGGACGCCGCGGCGCTGGCCGCCGTCCCGCAGGCGGAGCTCGAGGCCGTGATCCGGTCCACCGGCTTTTTCCGCAACAAGGCGACCAGCATCCGCGGCTGCTGCCGGCTGCTGGTGGAGCGCCACGGCGGCCGGGTGCCGCGCACCATGGACGAGCTCACCGCCCTTCCCGGCGTGGCCCGCAAGACCGCCAACGTGGTGTTGGGAAACGCCTACGGCGTCGCCGCCGGCGTGGTCGTCGACACCCACGTCCGCCGCCTGGCTTTCCGTCTCGGACTCACCGGCCACACCCAGCCGGAGAAGATCGAGCGCGACCTCATGGAGCTGGCGCCCCCCGAGCACTGGATCAACCTCTCTCACTGGCTGATCATTCACGGCCGAACCACGTGCCGGGCGCGCCGGCCGGCGTGCCCCGACTGCCCGCTGGCTGACCTCTGCCCGAAAGAAGGTGTCTGATGACAAAGCAGGATTTCCCGCTCTGGTTTTTCGTGCTGGTCCTGGCCGGCGTCCTGTACCTGTTCGTGCGGGTGTTCGCGCCGTTCCTGCTGATCTTCCTCTGGGCGACGATCCTGGTGATCACCTTCCACCCCGTCTACCGCCGGCTGCGGGCGCTGCTCCGCGGGCGGGACTCGCTGGCGGCCCTGCTGATGGTGTTCGGCCTGACCCTGCTGATCATCCTGCCGGTGATCCTGCTCATCGCCAACATCGCCCAGCAGTCCGTCGACGCCTACGTGACGTACTCCGACGCGCTATCCAGGCAGGAGCAGAACATCGAGCGGTCCATCATGGCCCATCCGTTTCTCATGAAGGTGAAAACCGTCCTGAGCCGGTTCATCGACTTCGAAACATTCGATCTCGGGACCGTGGTCATCAAGGGCCTGGAATCCGCCAGCAGCTTCATCGTGGGCCAGAGCACCAATTTCTTCTCCGGCCTCGCCGGTTTCGCCTTCCGGTTCGTGCTGCTGCTGGTCGCGACGTACTACTTTTTCAAGGACGGCGAGAAGGTGATGGGCGAGCTGCGCAAGCTCTCGCCCATGGACAAGAACCGCGAGGAGAAGATCATCCGGAAATTCACCGACATCACCCGCGCCACCATGCTGGGGACGTTTTCCTCGGCGGCCATCCAGGGTGTCCTCGGCGGGCTGGCCTTCCTGCTGATCGGCATGCCGTCCCCGCTGCTGTGGGGCGTGGTGATGGCGTTCATGTCGCTGGTGCCCGTGCTGGGGGCGTTCACCGTCTGGATCCCCGCCGCCCTGTACCTCATCGCCATCGACAGTTACGGCAAGGCGGTGTTCATCCTCATCTACGGCTTGCTGACCGTGACCCTGGCCGACAACGTGTTCAAGCCCCTGATCATCCGGGGCGGCTCCAAGATCCACCCGGTGGTCATCTTCTTCAGCATCCTCGGCGGCCTGGCCTACTTCGGCTTCTCGGGCCTCATCATCGGCCCCCTGGTGACCGGGCTGACGTTCGTCGTCCTGGAGATCTACCGCGAGGAGTTCCAGGAGCAGCTGCCGGGCACCACGAAGCTGTCCCGCGCCGAGTTGGAGGACGCGCTCAAGCGCGTCGAGGAGACCCGCCCCCGCGGATGAGGGCGGCTGAGCTTTCCTTTGCCAAACTTTTGTAATATAATTTTTCTGTCTGTCTCCCGGTTGTTACAATTTTTTAGTCGAGGACGACCATGAAGATCTGCCCGCAATGCAGCAAGGGTTTCGGGGACGAATTCAATTTCTGCCCCGAGGACGGCACGCCGCTGGCCAAGGCGGTCCAGCAACAGGACCCCCTCATCAACAAGACCCTGAACGGCAAATACGAGATCGTGGAGATGATCCGCGAGGACAGCCTCGGCCGCCTCTTCAAGGCCAGGCAGATGCCGCTGGGCCGGACGGTCATCCTGGAGGCCTTCCAGCAGGGCCTGACCCGGGACGAAAAGTTCCATTCGCTGCTCAGCGAGGCCGTCCGCAAATACTCCAAGCTGCAGCACGTCAACATCGGCACCATCTACGACATGGACGTGACCGAGGACAAGCGGTACTTCATCACCTCGGAGTATGTCGAAGGGCGTCCACTCGCCGCGCTCCTCAAGGCGGAAGCGCCGCTGGAACAGGAACGGGCGATCAACATCTTCTACCAGATCGCCGACGCCCTTCACCAGGCGCACGAGAGCCTCATCGAACACGGCTATCTCACGCCTCAGGACGTGGTCGTCTACGCCAACCCGGACGGCAAAGAATGCGTGCAGATCATGAACTTCGGCATTTCGAAGCTGCTGCTCAACGAGAAGTTCCGCCGCTTCAACGCCACCAGCGACTCCAGTTACCTCAGCGTCGATGACATCGCCTACATTTCCGCCGAGCAGGCGACCGGCACCACCGTGGACGACCTCGATGACATCTACAGCTTCGGCATCATCCTGTACCACGCCCTCTCCGGCGCCCTGCCCTTCCAGGCCGACACGGCCGAGGCCATGATCGAGGCCATCAGCAGCCTGGAACCGGTCCGGCTGCGCAATCTCCCGCAGTGCCGGGCCCTGCACCCGCTCTGGGACAACCTGGTGGACAAGTGCATGCAGCGCAGCAAGACCGAGCGCTTCCAGTCCATCAAGGAGGTCAAGCAGCACCTGCAGCGGATCGGCGAGGCGCTCCGCCACGAGGCCGAGCCCACCATCATGCGGATGAAATCCGACCTGGAACAAGAGATCGGCCGGCCGGCCCCGCCGGAGGAGGTCGAGGAGCACCTGGAGACCACCGAGGTGGTTCCCCCGCCGCTCATCGCCGGCAAGAAGAAATCACCGCCCCTGGCCCAGACATTCATGATGGACCGCAAGCAGCTGGAGCAGGGCGTGCTCGGCATCACCGCCCAGGAGGAGCCCGAGGAGGTGGTGCTGGAACCCGAAGAGGTGGTGGTAACCCCGCCCGCCGAGGAACCCAAGCCGACTGCGGCGGTCCCGACATCCCTGCCCGAACCGGAAACGTTGCGCCCCACGATCCTGCAGGCAACGCCGTTGTCCGACACGAACATTCAGCTTGAGGAGATCGGCATCGGCATGGAAGACACGCATCCGGGCGCGCCGGCGGAACCGGAAGCCGCCGGCTCCGACATGGTCCCGGACAGCGACGAGGATTACACCGCCCGGACCGTGTTCATCGGCGCCCAGACCGGCGCCGCCGCCCAGCAGGATGACGCGGGCAAGACGCTCTTCATCGGCGCGCAATCCTTCACGCCGCCGGAGGAGGATGACGGACGGACCGTGTTCATCGGCGATCTGGCCCACACTCCGGTGCGGCCCACGGACGAGGACACGCTGGCCGGCGCGAAGTCGGCGCCGCCGGCGGCTGAACCACCGGCCGACGACGCCTTCTTCGGCAAAACCATCATGGTGGACACCACCACGCCGCCGCAACCGCCGCCGCCACCGGCCCCGCCGATTCCACCGGCGATCCCCACCGCCGCCCAGCCGCCGGCCTACCAACCGGCGCCGCCGCAACCGCCGCCGGCCCAACCACCACCGCAGCCGCCGCCGCCCTACCAACCGGCGCCTACGGCCGCCTACACGCCGCCGCCGCAACCGCCACCGCCCAAGCCGCCCAGCCCGCCCGAGGAGCTGACCCGGGCCGAGGAGATCCACCTGCGCGGCTACACGCCCGCGCCGAAGTTGCCTCCCACCCAACAGTACAGCCAGCCGGCGGTTGAGGCCGAGGTCGCGCCGCCGGCCGCCAAACCGTCTCGCGCCGGGCTCAAGATCGCCGTGATCGGCGTCGCCGCGCTGCTGCTCCTGGCCGTCGTCGTTGGCGGCGTCCTGCTCGCGCTCCACTTCATGAAGGGGCGCTACGGCGGCTTCGAGGTCAAGTCGTACCCCGATAACGCCAAGGTGTACCTCGACGGCGACCTCCTGGGCAGCACGCCCTGGACCCAGGAGAACATCGAAGTGGGCACGCACACCCTCAAGGTCGTCAAGGAAGGCTACAAGCCGTTGGAGCAGGAGCTTGTGATCGAGGCGGACCGCGTGCTCAACCTGGAGACGTTCCGGCTCGAGAAAATCGGCGCGCCCACCGGGCCGGACCAGCCGGCCGGACCCACCGACGAACAACTGGCCATGCTGGAAGACTTCAAGTCGAAAGCCGAAGCGGCGTTCGCCGACAAGCGCTACGCCGATCCGCCGGAAGACTGCGCCCTGTTCTACAGCCAGCGCATTCTGGAGATCGATCCCGAGAACACTTTCGCCCTCGAGCTGAAACAGCAGGTGGCCGATACGCTCAAGGATCGGGCCGTCAAGGCGGCATCCACGAAAAACTGGACCCTGGCGGAAAAGCTGTACGGCCAGCTCGCCGAGCTCAGTCCCGACGACGTGGAAATCCGGCAGGCCTATGACAAAGCAGCCACTGAGGTCAAGAATCTCCAGAAGACCCGCACCGAGAGCATCAAAAACCTGACCACCCGGGCCGAGCAAGCCATCGGCGCCGGCCGCCTGGTAACGCCGCCCGATGACAATGCCTACGAGTACTGCCTCCAGATCAAGCGCCTGGAAAAGAACAACCGGAAAGCCAACACGCTGATCCAGCGCATCAAGAACCAGGCGCCCCTCCAGGCCGACGAGGCCATCCTGGCCGAAAACTTCGACCGGGCCAAGTCAATCCTGGACGCCTACAACCGTTACTTCCCCGGCGACCGGCAGATCGAGAGCCGGATCGACCGCGTCAACCAGAAAATGGCCGACGCCCAGGCCCGCCGCCAGCAGCAGGAGCGCGACAACCAGCAGCAGCAGCTCCAGGCCCGCGCCCAGAGTCTCTTCAACTCCGGCAAGGGCAGCTACAACGCGGGCAACTACCAGAACGCCATCGACCAACTCAACCAGTCGCTGGCCATCAATCCCCGCCAGGCCGAGGTCTGCTTCTACATCGGCGCCTCCTATCTCGAACTGAAGAATTTCGCCAAGGCCCAGGAGAATTTCCGAAAGGCCATCCAGCTCAAGCCGGACCACGCCCTGGCCCACCTGAACCTGGGCATCCTGGCCCAGTCCGACAGGAACTACGACCAGGCCATCACCCACCTGCGGAAAGTCGTCCAGCTCGGCGGCGTGCCGGGTTATTCGGTGGACAAGCTCCAGGGCATCCTCCAGGAGCTGGAGGTGCGCAAGTCATTCGCCGTCCTGATCAACCGCTCCATCGCCGTGGAGCACAAGCACTTCATCGGCGGGTGCAACGGGTTCCTCGTGTTCACCGCCGACAACGTGAAGTACGAGACGAACGAAGCCAAACACGCCTTCAACGCACCGATCAAATCGATGAAGAACATCCAATTCGCCAAGGGGGACGAGTTCTCGTTTCAGGTGGGCGACCAGAAGTACAAGTTCAGCATTCAGAACGCCAACGCGTACGCGGACATCAGCCGGCTGCTGCCCGAGTACATCAAGGTACTCAAGTAGCCCGCACCCGCGCTGCGCCGATCCGCCCGCGGCCGGTTCCTCGGAACCGGCCGCGGCGTTTTATGGGCGGACCGTCGCGCAATGCGCCCGCAGGAGCCGCCGCGGCGTGACGCCCGGACAATCCGCGGCGCCGGCGGGTTCCACCCTTGAGTTGACCGCCGGGAATTGCTATGCTGCTCGCCGGTACCGGATCATGGCCACGCTGAACCTCCGCAAGATCACCTTCTTCTGGGCCCCGCTGGCCGCCACCTGGCTCATGATGGCGCTGGAGGGCCCGTTCCTCGCGGCGGTGATCGCCCGGCTGGCCGACCCCAAGTACAACCTGGCGGCCTACGGCGTGGCCTTTTCGTTCGCCCTGATCATCGAGGCGCCCATCATCATGATCATGAGCGCCGCCACCGCCCTGGTCACCGGCCGCACGTCGCTCGTCCGCCTGCGCACCTACACGTACGCCATGAACGGCCTCATCACGGCGGTGATGCTGGTGGGCCTGATCCCGCCGGTATTCGACCTGGTCGCCCGGCAACTGCTGGAGTTGCCGGACGAGGTGGCCCGGCTCGTGTACGTCGCCTACCTGCTGCTGCTGCCGTGGCCGGGCGCCATCGGCTACCGGCGGTTCTACCAGGGGATCATGATCCGCCACAACCTCACCCGGCGGGTGGCCTACGGCACGGTAATACGGCTGTCTACCATGGCCGTCACCGCCGTGGTCCTGTACGCCGCCGGCGGAGTGCCGGGCGCGTGGGTGGGCGCGGCGGCGCTGTCGGTGGGCGTGACCATGGAGGCCGCCGCCAGCCGCCTGATGAGCCGGCGGATCGTGGGGCAGTTGCTGCAGGACGACGGCGACAGCGACTCCGCCCCCGGTTACCGGGAGATCCACCGTTTCTACCTGCCCCTGGCCATGACCTCGATCCTGGCCATGGGCGTGCACCCGCTGCTCACGTTTTTCATGGGCCGGAGCCGGATGGCGATCGAGTCGCTGGCCGTCTGGCCGGTGGTCCACGTGACAGCGTTCATCTTCCGGAGTTTCGGCATCTCGTTCCAGGAAACATCCATCGCCCTCTTCGGCGAGCGGCAGGAGGGCTACCGCGCCCTGCGCGACTTCGGCAGCCGGCTGGCGCTGGCGACCGGCGGCGCGTACGCGCTGCTGGTGTTGACCCCGCTGTCGGACGTCTGGCTGGGAAAGGTCTCCGGCCTTTCGACGGACCTGGCGGGATTCGCCCTGCTCCCCGCCCAGCTCGTGCTGCTGATGCCGTCGCTGGAGGTGCTGCTGTCGTTCCAGCGCGCCCTGCTGGTGCACGCCCGGATGACCCGGGTGATCACCTGGGCCACCGCCGTCGAGGTGGTGGGGATCATCGCCGTGCTGTTCGCGGGCATCCGGTTCGGCGACGCCACGGGCGCCGTGGCGGCGGCCATCGCCGTCACCGCCGGCCGGCTGACCCACATCCTGTTCCTCGTGCCCCCCTGCCTGCGGGCCCGCCGTTTGGCGGACCCGGTGATCAAGGCCCAGCCGGCCGGGATCTGATCGACGCCCGCCCGATGAGCTGCCCGCCCTGCGTCACCACGTCCACCCGGACCGCCGCCTCCGGCGGCAGCTCCCTCAGGGACAGGGACGTCCAGAGCCGGTATCCCTCCTGCCGCCCGCCGGTGATCGCGTAGTTCCGCGAAGCGAACATCTCCTCCCCGTCCACGAACCAGCGGTGCCGGACCTTCTCCTCGAGGCCGAGGGGCGCGGTGACGGCGGTCAGCACGTAGAGCCGGCCGGTGTATCCCGCCGGCAGTTCCGCCACCGGCCCGACGCTCCGCAGGGTCTTCGGCCGGAAACCCAGACTGAATACCGCCTGCTGGAGACGCAGCGGGGCGGGCGGGACCAGCGGGCGGCCCAGTTCCAGCAATCCCACCAGCAGCAGGGTGCCCAGCCCCGCCAGGATCCACCGCTGCCGCCGCGCCAGGTCCGAGAGCCGGAGGACGAAGGTCGCGTAGCCGGCGCCGGCCAGCAACGCGCTCACCGTCAGGGCCGCGGTGTTGCCGATCTTCCAGGAGACGGGCAGCAGCACGTTGATGCTCGCGAACAGGTTGAACGAGAAGAAGACCGACAGGTAGTACCAGCGCACGGAGAGCTGGCGGTCGTACACGACGTCGAGAGTCGACAGCACCGCCGACGCGGCCAGCACCGCCATGAAGATCATGTTGGCGGAGCCGGGCGTCACGCTCGCCCAGTACAGGGGCAGGATGAAGAAAAGGATCTGCTGGTAGAAATTGCGGTTGAACCAGTTGACCACCAGCCGCAGGCGGTCGCCCCACGGCCCGGGCGGGCGGGCGTGCCGCAGGATCACGGGCAGGAGCAGGCTGCTGGCCCAGATGAAGGCGATGTGGATCGCCACCAGCCGGACGTAACCGAACCGGACCCGCCCCAGCCATATCATCGCCACGCCCAGCAGGAGCGAATAGAGGCTGTGCAGCCACCACAGCTTGTCCCTGTGCGGCTCCAAACGGGATTGGAATGCGGCGAAGTTCGGATGCATGGCCTCGTCTCCGGGTCGGGCGGCCCGAGCGCCCAAGATAGCGCAACCGGCGGCGGCGGGGAAACAATTTTTACGCTGTCCGGCTGGAAGATTCTCCGGACCGACGGAACGTTTCTGGATTATAATCCCTCCGGACAGCGGAAGCGGAATCCAGCGCAGGATCCAGCCGATGACGCAGCAACAGCCAGGCCGGCGGCGCGAATACCGGAGCGAATACCGGCTGCTCGGCCTGCCGCTGATCCATCTGGTGGTGGGCCGCGATCCGCAGACGGGCGCCCCCGGCCGGGCGGTCGGGATCATCGCCGTCGGGCGGTTCGCCTTCGGGGTCATCGCCCTGGGGCAGGTCGCCGTGGGCGTGCTCCCCATCGGCCAGCTTTCCCTCGGCCTGCTGCTCGCGCTGGGACAGATATCGGTGTCCGGCTACGAGGCGTTCGGCCAGGTGGCGGTGGCCCCCCGGCTGGCGGTGGGACAGGTCGGCGTGGGCGGACACGCGCTGGCCCAGGTGGGCGTGGGGCGTTACGTCATCGCCCAGGCCGGCTGGGGCGCCCATGTCCACAGCGTGGAGCAGCCCTCCGCCGAAGCGCTGGCCAGCTTCCGATCGGAGTTCCCGGCTCTCTACGGGCTGCTTCGGCGCGTCGCCGGCGACGCGTTGCATCCGGTCCGGCCGGCCGAGGATCCGGCGCCGGCCCGGGCCGGACCCGAGGGCAACCCGTGAACCGCCTCGCAGACATCGTCAAGGGAGACTCCCGGCACAACATGATCGGCACCCATGATTTCAGGCAAACAGCGACGACGGTTTTCCGGGCGGCGGCGCTTGCCGTGCTGCTGGCGGCGACCGCGCTGTCCGCCAATGGACCGGCCCCGCCCGGCCCTATCCGCATCGGCGTCATCGGCCCCCTCACCGGCTCGAACCAGTCCGCCGGAGTCGGCCAGCTCAACGCGGTGCGCCTCGCCGCGGAGGAGTTCAACAAGATGGGCGGCGCGCACGGCCGGCTCGTCGAGGTCATCGAGGCCGACGACCAGGGGCGGCCGCTGCAATCCGCCGCCGGCGTGGACCAACTCCTGCGCGGGGGCGCCGTGGCGGTGCTCGGCGCCATCAACAGCTCCTGCACCCTGGCGATCATGGAGCCGTGCGCCCGCGCCCGGGTGCCGCTCCTGACCTCGTCGTCCACGGCCACACAGGTCACCGCCCTCGACAACAAGTGGGTGTTCCGCTGCATCGAATCCGACTATTTCCGCATGGCCGAGCTCAGCCGTTACCTGACCGAGGAGCTGTCGCTGCGGCGCATCGGCATCCTGTACGACAACGACGATTTCGGGCGCGGCCTGATGGCCGACTTCACGCGCAGCCTCGAACGGCACAATCTCGAACTCGCCTATGCCCAGCCGTTTCGGCGCGATCAGGCGGACTTCAGCGCGGAGCTGCAGGAGATTCAGCGGCAGGGAATCGAGGCGCTCGGCCTGTTCGGCATCACCCCCGACAACATCCGCATCGCGACGCTGGTCCGGGAGCAGCGGCTGCCGGTCCAGCTCTTCGCCCCCGACGTCACCGAGCGTTACCTCACCAGCTGGAAGAACCTGGAGGGCCTGGTGGCGACGGACTCATATTTCCTCCTGCAGGAGAAACCCGCAGCGCGCCTGTTCGCCGCCCGCTATAAAACCCGGTTCGAGACGGCGGCCGGTCCGCACGCCGGCCGGGCCTACGACGCCGCCTGCATCCTGCTCCAGGCGATCCGGCGCACGCCGGACCCGCGCCGCGAGGCGCTGCGTGACGCCATCTCGGCCACCGAGAACTTCCCCGGCGTCACCGGCGACTTCAACTTCAAGGCCAACGGCGACGTGCTCAAGAAGATCCAGATCGTCGCCATCCACAACGGCGCGTTCGTCCCCGCGCAGGAATGGCGCGTCCGCTCCGGCTACCAGCGCTGGATCCTGATCCTGATTCCCAGCCTGCTCCTCCTCTTCGTTGTCGCCAACTGGATCGTCGGCCGCGTGCGCCGCGCCATCCGCAAGCGGATCCAGGAACGCGCCCTGCGCGAGTTCAAGCCCATCAAGGTCAACCCGTACATCGTTGGGAATCCCATCCGCGAGAAGGAGATGTTCTTCGGCCGGGAGGACGACTTCCATTTCATCCTGAAGAACATCCGCCGCGAGGACAGCGGCGTCTGCATCGTGCTCTGCGGCGAGCGCCGCAGCGGGAAGACCTCGATCCTCTACCAGATCCTCAACGGCCGCCTCGGCGCCGACGTGCTGCCGGTGCTCATCGACCTGCAACTCTACGGCAACTGCCCCGACACCGTGTCGTTCTACAACCGGGTGGCCCGGGACGTCGCCGAGGGACTGCGCAAGCGGGGCGCGACGCTGCCGCCGGTGGGCGCGGGCAACGGCCAGGAGAGCTTCGAGGAGCTGCTGGAGGCCGCCATCCGGCGGTTCGCCGGCCGCAAATTCGTGTTCCTGCTCGACGAGTACGAGATCCTCGAAACCCTCATCGACCAGGGCGCCCTGCACGCGTCGACGGTGGACTGCCTCTCCGCGCTGCTGGACCGGCACCCGGAGCTCAGCTTCGTGCTGACCGGCTCCATGCGGCTGGAGGACCGCCGCAAGCCGTACTGGCAGCACCTGATCGCCAAGAGTCTTTACCGCAAGATCAGTTTCCTGACCCCGCGGGACACCCAGCGGCTCATCACCGAACCGCTCAAGAACCTGGTGTTCCACGCCGACGGCGTGCCCGAGCGCATCTTTCGGCTCACCGCGGGGCAGCCGTTCTACACCCAGGCCGTCTGCATGAACGTGGTGGACCACCTCAACGAGGTGGGCCACAATCTCGTCACGATCGATGACCTGGCGGCGGTGGTGGTCCAGCTCATCGAAAACCCGCTGCCCCAGATGCTGTACTTCTGGGATAGCTTCAGCTTCTCCGAGAAGCTGGTCCTCTCGCTGCTCGCCGACGGCCTGACCACCACCGGCGGCGAGGCCGTGGACGCCGAGGGACTGCTCGCGCACGCCGCCGGGTTGCAGCTCCCCATCCAGCAGGACCTGCAGACCGTGCAGACCCTGCTGGAGGCGCTCTTCACCCGCGAGGTGGTCAACAAGAAGGGACGGCAGTTCCAGTTCCGCATCGATCTGCTCCGGGAATGGATCCACCGCGACCACTCGCCGTGGCAGATCATCGGCGAAAACCAGAACCGGTGAGACGATGAAACAGAATCCTTACCTCGACCGCGTGGCCATCCGCGACATCCACCGCTTCTTCGGGCGGCGGCGCGAGGTGGCGCGGATTTTCTCGCGCATCGGCGCCGCCCGGCCGCAGTCGGTGTCGGTGGTGGGCGAGCGCCGGATCGGCAAATCGTCCCTGCTCAACCACATCGCCTCCCCGGAGATCCAGGCGCGCCACCTCGAGGACCGGGCGCCGTACGTCTTCGTCAAGATGGACCTGCAGGAGCGGAAGAATCTGGCGCTGTCGGAGTTTTTCCGCGAGCTGATCCTGCTGCTGATGCAGGCGGCGGAATTTTCCGAGGTGCTCACCCCCGACTTCGAGGGCGTCCGCATGGCCGTGGCCGCCCTCCAGCGCAAGGGGCGCAAGATCGTGATCCTGTTCGACGAGTTCGACGTGGTCACTTCGAACCAGCACTTCGGCGAGGAGTTCTTCTCCTTCTTCCGGTCGCTGGCCAACAACTACGACCTGGCCTACATCACCAGCTCCAAGCGCGACCTGCAGGAGCTGTGCCACACCAGCAAGGTGGCCGATTCGCCGTTTTTCAACATCTTCAGCACCATCAACCTGAGCGTGTTCAACCGCGACGAGGCGCTCCAGCTCATCAGCCAGCCGTCGGCCGCCGCCGGCGCGCCGCTGGAGCCGCACGCGGACGCGATCCTGAAGCTGTCCGGCTACTATCCGTTCTTCATCCAGATCGCCTGCTGCGCCTTCTTCGAACAGCTGACCATGGGCGACGGCACGGCGGACCCGGCGCAGGTGCTCGAGATCTTCCTCGAGGAGGTGATCCCTCACTTCAACTACGCCTGGGATCACTTCAACGTCGAGGAGAAGAACATTTGCCGGCAGGTCCTCCGGGGCGAGCCGGTCCCGCCCACGTTCACCTACCTGTACAAGAAGCTGGAGAAGAGCGGCTACTTCCTGCCTGCGGCGGCGGACGCGCCGCCGGCCCTGTTTTCCACGGCGTTCGGCGAGTTCATCACGCGCCGGGACAGTGAGGAGCGATCCAACCTCGGCGACACCATGCAGGTGTCGCTCTCCCGCGAGGAGACCCGCCAGGTGGTCGACGCGCTCCCCAACCAGGTGCCGGACCACCTCGGGCCGTTCCACATCCTGCACCAGCTCGGCGAGGGCGGCATGGGCATGGTGTACATGGCTGAGGACACCCAGCTCAAGCGCAAGGTGGCCATCAAGGTGATCTCGCCCCAGATGAGCGGCAACTCCGGCATCCGCCGGCGGTTCCTCAAGGAGGCCCGCTCGGCGTCGGTGCTGAACCACCCGAACATCTGCACCATCCACCAGGTGGGCCAGGAGGCGGGCCTCGACTTCATCGTCATGGAGTACGTCGAGGGCCAAACCATCCGCGACCTGCTCCGCGAAGGCCCCTTCGATCCCGGGTCCATCTGCCGGATCGGCATCCAGGTGGCCGACGCCCTGGATCTGGCCCACGCCCAGAACATGATCCACCGCGACATCAAGCCGGCCAACATCATGGTGAACACGGTCGGCCGCGCCAAGATCCTCGACTTCGGCCTGGTGAAATGGACCGGGTCGGACCAGCTCCAGGCCTCGGCGATCACGGGCCTCACGGAGCAGGGCGCCATCATGGGCACGGTCAACTACATGTCGCCCGAGCAGCTGCGCGGCGACCCCATCGACCAACGCACCGACATCTTCTCGCTGGGGCTGGTGCTCTACGAGATGGCGACGGG
>CALAMB010000273.1 GCA_937925645.1 uncultured Acidobacteriota bacterium | reverse complement strand
AAACACCGGTCCTCCTTGGCGGAATATTGCACAGCCGATTCCGTCATCCCGCTCACGGGCCGGCCGGCTGGAACAGCCGGTCCAGCAGCGCGGGCGGCATGTCGAACGTGGCCCGGAGCGACGGGCCAGTCGCCGCCACTGCGAAGCCGGCCAGGATGGTCTCCGCGTCGGTGGGTGACTGGCCGGCGGCCACGAGGGCCAGCGAGACGAAATTCTTCAGCAACAGCGCGATGCCGGCGGCATCCTCCGGCCGCCGGCATGTGAGCCGCGCGACGCAGGTCCCCCGGCCCGTCGTTTCCAGGTTCCAGGCCAGCTCGGTGATCCCCGCGAACAGACGCCGGAGCGTGGCGTAGGACGATCCGATCGGGCCGGCGCCCAGCAGATGCGCCATGAGGCCTTCGCCGAGGTAGAGAGTCAGGGCGCCCGCGCCGCCCGTGCCGGTGAGCAGGGCTGGCGGCGGGGAGTCGAGCCGGCGGGGCTGGCGGAGTGCGGCCAGCGTCTCTGCCTTGCCCGCCACGAGGAGATCGCGGCGGGGGAAGCAGAAACAGAGTGGCGGATCGGCGCCCGGCTCCCGGAGCCGGAAGAAGGCCACGCCGGGCGACGGGCTGACCGGCGTCGCCCGGTCCCCCAGTGCCTTCAGGATGGCCGCCTCCTGAAAATCACCCTGCAGCCAGACGCCCAGGAATACGTCGTCGTCCCGCCGGATGCCCGTCAAGGCGAGGCCGTCCAGCCGCGCGGCCGCGGGGAGCAGCCCGGCGTCCCGGACGCGCTGGAGCACGGGCGCCACCGCGGGGAACAGCCGCAGGAGCGTTTCGCGGGCGGCGGGCTGGCGGGCCAGGTCCGCCGTGGCGTAAAAATCGCAGTTGCCGGGGAGCGCCGTCACCCAGCCGGCCGGGGCTTCCGGCGCGGTCGCCCCGGCGGCGCCGGCGGCCGCCCACAAGCTGGCGCAGAGCCAGGCGGCGGCGGACAACCGCCGCCGGCGGGCGGGCCGGCCGGTGGTGTGGCGGGGATCACTCACTGTCGAACCAACTCTGGTCCACCGACGAGGAGCTGTCGAACTCGTGCAGCATGGACTTCTGGGAGCTCTTCTGTTCCAGCTCGGTGCGTTTGGTCAGGAGGACCGAGTTGACGAGGTTGGCCGGATGATACTGGACCGCGACCGTCCGGCGCCCCGCCGGATCGATGGTCAGCTCGGTGGAGAGCAGCGCCCGCAGGTGGGTCATCAGGTCGTTGACCAGGTCCAATTGCCGGTTCTGGGGCTTGAATCCGAGGAGCTGGCGGATGGTCTTTTCCACGTCCGGCGTGCCCATGGCCACGAAGGTGGTCATGCCCTTCACGACCGCCTCCAGCACCTTGTCGAACGACTCGGGCGAGTTGAGCTCGTCCACGACGAGGATGTCCTGGTCCTGCCGCAGCGCCTCGTCGATCCCCTGCTCGATGCTGTTCATGTCGGAGCCGATCTCGCGCTGGGTGACGAGGCAGAGGTTGTTGCGGTGGCTGAACTGGATGGTGGGCTCCAGCACGGTGACGAGGCGGTTCTGGGTGGCGTTGAGGTGCTCCACGATGGAGGCCAGGAACGCGCTCTTGCCGCCGCGGCCCCGGCCGTGGATCACCCAGAGTCCGCCCCGGAGCCCCTTGAGCGACTGCAGGAAATCATCCGGCAGCTGGTACGAGCTCAGGAGCGGGATGTCGTGGGGGATGACCCGCATGGCGAAGGCCAGGGAGCCGCGCTGGCGGAACAGGTTCACCCGGAAGCGGGCCAGACCCTGGACGGAGTAGGAAAAGTCGAGGCTCTTGACCCGGTCCAGGTAAATCCGCTTGGACTCGGCCGTCGGCTGCTCCACCACGTAGTTGGGCAGGATCTCCAGCGCGATGGCCATGGTCTGGCCCGGATTGAGCGTGGTGTTCGGGACCTTGAGCAGCTTGTTGCCCACCCGGTAGGTGATGCAGGCCCCGGGGAACATGTAAATGGTGGTGGCCTGGTTCTCGATTCCGGCGACAAGGTACTTGTCGAGCGTTGTCAGCTCGGCGGGTTTGGCGGGTTTGGCGGCGGGCGGACCGGCGGCGGGTTCACTCACGGGCGGCTCCTCGCGCGTATCATTCCCGGCGGCCGGCGGCGCGTTTCCGGACGGCGGCGGCGCCATTATACCAAAATCACCGCTGGGAAATCCTTTGTTTTTGGCAGCCCTTTCAATACAATAGAACGTCATGAATCACCTCCGCGTGCTTCGAGCCACACTCTGTTGGGCGGTCCTGGGCCTGACCGGACTGGGAGGTGTCGCTGCGGCCCCCGATGTGGATCGCGTCAACGAAATCATGTTCCTGGTGGGCGACAACCGCCTGAACGAGGCGCTGGAGCAGGCCCACCTGCTCATGACCCAGGAGCCGGAGGACGTCCGCGGCTATTACTATTTCACCTGGGTGCTCGCCAAGCTGGACCGCCTGGCCTGGGGGGAGCGCTATTTCCTGGAAAAGCTCAAGCGCGACCCCGACAACGCCTATTACCTGTTCGCGCTGGGGACGAACTACCGCATCCAGACCGACTATCCGCGGGCCATCGAGTTTCTGGAAAACGCCATCGCCCGCCGGCCCCGCCAGGACATGTTCTTCGACATCTACCTCCTGGCGGTGGATGTCACGGGCGAGCATCAGCGCGCGCTGAACTTCCTGCTGGGGCTGCGCCGGCTGGATCCGGATAACTGCTATCTCACCAGCTCCATCGCCGAGCTCCATTATTACCTCGATGATTACAACGGTTTTTTTCGGTGGGAAGAGGTCGCGCGCGCCCAGAATCCCGAGATTCTCTCCACGTCGATTCTGACCATCGTGCGGTACCAGATGGAGGGGCGCGACGACAAGGCCATGGCGCTGGCCCGGCAGCGGGCCGACGAGGCCGGCCACGCCGGCCGGCTGCGCGACCAGGCGTACTACCTCCAACAGATCGGCAATCTGCACCTGTATGCCAGCGAGTACGAGAAGTGCCGCGCGGTGGCCGACGAGGCGTTCAGCCTGTGCGCCATCATCGGGGACGAAGAGCTCGAACGCAACATTGAGCAACTCTACGCCAACTACTACGCCCAACTGGGAGACCACCTGTTGGCCCAGGAGCACTTCCGGAACGTCATGCGCCACGCCGAACAGACCAAGCACATCCGGCGGCAGGCCGACATCCACGTGCAGTTGGGCCTTTGTAGCGAGCGGATGGGCAACCTGCAGGGGGCGCTGGACGCCTACAACCAGTCGCTGGTGCTCTCCGTGAAGGTGCAGCAGCGGAGCAGCCAGGTGCAGGCGCTCAAAAAACTGGCCGATCTCAAGCACCGGCTCTACGAGTACGACGACGCCGAGGCCTTCTACCAGCAAGCCCTGCGCATGACGCGGGAGACAAACGATCCGTTCAGCGAAACCGTGCTCGAGGCCGACCTGGGGATCCTGGACCAGACCCGCAAGCAACATGAAGCCGCGATGGAGCATTTCCGGAAATCGCTCGAAATTGCGGATCGGATGCGTCTCCAATATCAGAAAGGCGTCGTGCTGGAGTGCATGGGGTGGAGCCTGTTCAAGATGGATCGCCGCGCCGAGGCGTACACCTACGTGGAAAACGCCCGCCGCCTGTTCGCCGAAATCCGCGAAGACGGCGCGGTCGCCGACTGCGACTGGGTGATCGGGCACTTCCTCTACAAGCAGGACCAGTTCGTCGAGGCCTTGGACCAGTTCCAGAAGGTGCTGGCCGCGACCAGGCGGCTCAACAGCCGGGCGTTTGAGGTGGGCACGCTGCGGGCGATGGGCGCCTGCTATCGGAAACTGGGCCGGACGGCGGAGGCGATCGACCACTACCAGCGGGCGCTGGACTATCTGGAGGAGATCGAGAACTCGCTCCTGAACTACAAGGAGCGGATCGGATTCGGCGAGGACCTGTTCAGCAACTACGAGTCGCTGATCGCCATCCACGAGGAGTCGTTCCGGCGGCACGGCCGGGCGAGGGATATGGCCGAGGCGTTCCGCCTCTCCGAGAAGGCGAAGGCGCGCAACCTGTCCGCGACCATTGCCCAGACCCGACTCCTGCAGCACATCGGCGGGGTGTCACCGGAGCGGAACACGGAGTTCCTGCTGCTCGGCCGCAAGCTGGAGGACCGGCACAAGATGTACACCGACCTGGTCCGCGCCGGCGTGGCCGAGACTGACGTGCGGCTGCTCTCGGTGCGGTCGGAGATCGGGCTGCTGGAGCGCCAGCGGGGCGAGTTCCTGGATCGGCTCCGCCGCGAGAACCCGCGTTTCTTCGAGCTGTTGACGCCGGGTTTCGTGTCGCTCGACGAGTTGCGCCGGCGCCTGCCGCCGCGCACGGCGGCGGTGGAGTTTTTCGTCGGCGAGCTGGACACGTACTACTGGCTGATCCGGAAGGATGGGGTCCGGTTCGGCACGTTGCACCTTACGCGCGACCGGCTCGAGGCACTGCTCCGCGACGTGAGCTTCAACCTGTTCAGCCCCCGGTCAGTGGACACGGACGGCAACTTCCTGCGCAACCAGCGGTGGGCCGGCATCCGGACCAAGGGAATGCACGAATTGTGCCGGCGACTGTCCAGTCCATGGTCGGAACACCTGGCGGGGATCGACCGCCTGCTGATCATTCCCGATCACATGCTCCACTACCTGCCGTTCGAGATGCTGGTGGACCGCTGGTCGCGGGAGGGTGAGATCCGGTTCTGGCTGGAGCGGTTCGCCATCAGCTACCTGCCGTACGCCGGGATGATCAACACGTTTCCCACCGGCCCGCCGCCGGACGCCCGGCTGCGCAATGTGCTGCTCCTGGGCAATCCCGAATTCCTCCGGCCGGACACCGCGAGCGCGTCGGGCGCCGCCGCGCCGGTCAGCCTGCCTTGGTCCGAGGCCGAAACCCGGGACATTTACCGCCTGATCCCGCGGTCTCAGCTCTTCCTGAAGGGCGAGGCCACGGAAAAGAACTTCAAGGCCAATGCCGGCGCCTTCCGGGTGTTGCATCCTTCGACGCACAGTTACCTCGATGATCGCCAGCCCTTTTACTCGCGCCTGGTGTTCGCCTCGGTCGGCGGCGCCGACGGCGACGACGACGGGGCGCTGTACACCTACGAGATATTCAACATGAAGCTGGACGCCAACCTGGTGGTGCTGAGCGGCTGCGAGACCGGCCTCGGCAAGCTGTCGCGCGGCGAGGGGATCGTGGGGCTGAACCGGGCGTTCACCTATGCCGGCGCCGCCAGCCTGGTCATGAGCCTCTGGCCGGTGGGGGATCGCAGCACGGCGACGCTCATGACCGAGTTCTACCGGCAGATGTGGGAAGGCGCGTCCAAGAGCGAGGCCCTGCGGGCGGCCAAGCTGGCGGTGGCGCGCGATCCCCGGAGCCGCGATCCGTTCTTCTGGGCGCCGTTCATCCTCCAGGGCGATCCCGGCCCCGTCCCGTTCCGCCGGGACGGCTGGCCCCGGGGTGCCGGGTGGCTGCTGGCGGTGAGCGCCGTCATGTTGCTGGCCCTGGGCATATGGGCCTGGCGGGCGAGAGCGAGATAGGAGTGAGGAGATAGGAGATAGGAGATAGGAGTTGCGATCTCCTCGTGCTCGTAATTCATGATCGTCATCGTCATCGTAATCGTAATCGTAATCGAGGCTCGAGGCTAGAGACTTGAGGCTCGTTCCCGTAATGCGGAAATCGGACCTGGGACTTGGGACCTGGGACCTGGGTTCTGGGACCTGGGACCTGGGACCTGGGACTTGGGACCTGGGTTCTGGGTTCTGGGACCTGGGACCTGGGTTCTGGGTTCGGGCCCTGGATCACATAACCCAGATCCTAATACCCATTCACCGATTCACCCATTCACCCATTCACCCATTTACCCATTTACCCATTCACCGATCTCACCGATTTAACCATTCACCCATTCACCGGTGTAATTAGCACAATCAAGCGGTTGGCACAGCGGAGGTACCGCGAGCGGGAGCGAGCGGCGGGAAGGGGCTCTCGTGGTCCCTCATTCCTGGGGCTGCACCACTACGTCGGATGTTGCCGGCGATGGAATGGGCTCGCGGGCGCGGCGGGACCCCGCCGCCGGCTACGGCCGCCATCCGCGAGACGGAAATCACCGGTGGAAGAACGGCCGGCGCATGGGAATCACAGTCCGGGGAACGACCCGTGGCACGCGGGTCGAACATGGGTGGCCCCGGGTGAAACCCGGTGACTGTTCCGTCCCGTAAGAATCAGGGGCGACCCACAAAGCGGGTCGAATATGATCGGGTGCGTCGGGTGGGGCCGGGGTGGTTCCGAAGTCTCAAGGCCGCTTGCTCGTGGCATTCCGTGATTTCCCTCGAGGTCAGGACCACATTCGATCCGCCTTGCGGGTCGCGCCCTGGCGATGGCCGGGACCCGAACCCCGGGCTCGCGCCCGGGGCTACCGACATTCGACCCGCCCGGCGGGTCGGGGGCCAGGCCACGCAGTCACGCCGGGTGAACCGCCTTCCGGCGATCCAACCGGGGGAGTTGGAAAAATCACAAATGAAAAGTGATCAATGATCGATCAGAAGATGATCCTGCGTCCTCCGTGCTCTTGAGGCGAAACCGCTTGGTCCCGAGCCCGAGCCACTATCTCCGAGCTTCAGCCCTCGGGGACTGGAGCAATCCGTCCAGGAGCTCCGCGGCGCGCTGCGCGCCGTCCGCGGGCACCGGCGGGTAGTCGGGCGTGGCGCCGAGCTGTTCGGCTATCGCCTGGGCCAGGAGTTCCGGCGTGGTGGAGGACAGGGCCATCCGGCGCCCGGCGCCGTGGCGGGCCAGCCGCTCGGCGACGGCGACCTCCTGTTCGCAATGCCCCTCCACCGGGAAGAAGATGAACGGTCGGCGGAGCATGGTGAGCTCCAGCGTGGCCGTGCCGCCCCCCTGGACCACGGCGGCATCCGCCGCGGCGAAGTGTTCGTAGAGCGCCGGCACGTACCCGCGGACCTCTACCCCCGGCGGTGCCTCGACGGCGGATTCGGGCAGGCGCGGCCCGCACACCAGCACCAGCCGCACGCCCGGCACCCGCTCCCGGAGGGCCGGGAACGCCCGGGCGGCGAGCTCCAGCAGCTCCCGGCCGATGGCGGTGCCGCCGATGGCCGCGATCACCAGCGGCTCCGGACCGTAGCCCAGGCGCCGGCGCACCGCCGTCCGGTCGGCATAGGCCGCCGGGTTGAAGGGGAGGATGTACCCCACGAACCGGCACCGCGCCCGGGCCCAGTCACGCCGGCTGGGGAGCAGGAAACCGAACGGCTGGTCGGGCACGTCCTCGGGTTCGCCGATGAAGAGGCTCATGTCCACGTGGCGGGGCTTCCGCCGGTAGCCCTTCGACCAGGCATGGTTCCAGAACCAGACACCGAGGCGCTCCAGGGGACGGGCCGACATGGGCTGGAATCCGGCGAAGTCGAAGATCATCACGAAGGGGAATGTCTTGAGGGCGGGGTTTTTCTTGAAGGCGAGGCTCACCTCGTACGTCTCGTCGCCCACAACCAGGTCGAAGCGCTCCCGCGCCGTGACCCGCCCGAGGACTTCGACGTTCTTCGACCAGTGCTTCATCGCCCCGAAGGCGTAGCGCACAAGGTTCAGCCGCGCCCCCTGGGCGGCCGCCTCCGCCAGGGCGCTCTCCTCGACGAGCTCGGCGCACTCGGGGAGCAGGCGCTCGCCCGCGTCGCGCAGGTACCGGTCGGCGGGCGGCGCCGCCAACCAGTCGATTGCGACACCCGGCCGGATCTCCCGCAACGCGCGGACGATGGCCAGATCGCGGCTGACGTGGCCCAGGCCGATGGACCCGCTGATGAACAGGACCTGGACGGCTGCCTCGGCCATGGCCCACCTCCTGCATG
>CALAMB010000272.1 GCA_937925645.1 uncultured Acidobacteriota bacterium | reverse complement strand
GTTGATGGTTGATGGTTGATGGTTGATGGTTGATGGTTGATGGTTGATGGTTGATAAATCGGTGAATGGGAGAATCGGTGAATGGGAGTGTCGGAGACAGTTTCAGATCCGGGCTAAAACATAAAAAGACTCTGTGTCCTCTGTGCCTCTCTGTGGTGAAGATTGACTGCCCGAAGTCCGATGTCCGCGTTACGGGAACGAGCCTCCAGCCTCGAGTCTCGAGCCTCGTCGCCATCCGATTCACCGACTCACCGATTCACCCATTCACCGTTTTAAAAAACGCCGGCTCCCCGAAGGGAGCCGGCGGGTTCGCTGATCAGATGGTGTTGCTGAACCGAATCAATCCACCGGCAGGCCGGCAGCCGCGGCCATGCGGGTCAGGTCGGACGAGACGGTGACCAGCGTGGCGTTGATCCGGCCGGTGGCGGAAACCTTGAGCGATACCACCGCCGCGCCGTGGCCGGGGAACATCGCCTCGAGCGACGTCTCGAGCTGCCCGTGCGCGGCCAGCGGTGAGGTCCAGTACCCCACGAGGGCGCCGCTGGCGGCGAAGGCCTCGACTGTGAGTTCCTGGTCCGAACCGGCCAGATCGGTGATCCGGAGCGACGTGGTCCAGTCCGCGCCGCCCCGCACCATGGGGAAGGCCACCTGCAGGCCGCCGCGGTCAGTGCCCGCGACGCAGTCCACCCGGAAGGTATCGGCCTTGTCCAGCAGGTTGTGGAACAGCTCGAAGCCGAGGATGGGCGAGTCGCCGGCCGCCTTCAGGTAGGCCGTGCCCGGGGGCACGCTGCCGCCCAGCATGGCCGGCAACTCCCGGGTGATCTGTTCGAGGCTCTGCACCTCCCACTGCTCCTGCCACAGCGCCGCGCCGGCGGCGTCATACAGGGTGATCTGCACCGTCGCCGGAGCGTCGCCGAGGTTGGAGACGGTCATGCCGGTCATGTAGGCGGCGGGGTCGGGCACCTCGTTGTAGAACATGCGGTAGGCGTAGTCGGTCTCGCCCTCGGCCAGCGTGCAGACCACGAGCCACTTGGTGTCGAGCGATTCCAGGCCCTCGGCGTTCACCGCCCGGACCTGGAAGAGGTAGCACTTATCGGGCTGCAAGCCGGTGACGGTGAAGCGGGTCTCTTCGGTGCTGCCGAGCAGCGTGGTGTAGATGTCGTCCTTGTCGTAGACGTTGTAGAACAGCACCCCTTCGCCGGCGGGATTCGGGTCCCAATCCAGCTGGATGGAATCGCCGGACAAGCCCCAGCCCCAGAAGCCCGGCGGGACGGACATCTCGCCGAGCACGGCGTCCGAACCGGCCTTGCCGGCCGGCTTGACCTTGCCGGACACATCGATGGCCTCCTCGGCGAACGCCGGCAGCCCGGCGACACCCTGCCCCAGCGACGTGCCGAACAGCTCGAAGCCGATCAGCGGCGACGTGGCCGTCACCCGGATGAACCGGATCGCGTTCGGGTCGTTGACGGTGAAGATCTGGTCCACCATCCGGACGTACTTGCCGCGCGACGGGATGGTCACGTCGGCCTGGCCCAGGATCTCGCCGGCTTCGGACACGGCTTCGAGGACGACATCCGCCTCCATCGGGCTCACGTTGATCAGGGTGACGCCGGTGAACCAGATGTCGGAGATGTACACGTACGGGAACACCAGCTCGTGCGCGGCCCAGTCGAACATGGGCATGGCGGAGTACGTCTGGAGGTCGGCGGTGCCGAACGCCAGCATGCCCAGCGCCGGCGCGTTGGTCCCGATCCGGACCCAGGCGTTGCCGGCCATGGCCGCCTCGCCGAAGATGTCGCCGGCATTCACGGTCAGCGTCGCCTGCGGCGGCAGATCGCCCAGGGCCACCGCTTCCAGCAGCCGGCCGTCGGCGCCGAACGCGTGCGCGAATACAGGCGTCGGCGCGTCGCCGGCATTGGTGACCCACATGGTGGTGAACCACTCGTCGTTGGCCACCACGTGGGCGGCGAAGGTCTGGTACAGCAGCGGCAGGATGGTCACCGTCACCGTGGCCGGCGCCGACATGAACTCGCCGTCCGACACGGCGAAGGTAAAGGTGTCCGTGCCGGTGACGAACGGATCGGGCGTGTAGACAAACTCACCGGTGGTCGGATGAGGCCCGCCGAGGATGCCGAGCGACGGCAGGGTTACGATGTGATAGGAGAGGGCGTCGCCGTCCGGGTCGGCGCCCGACAGGGTGGCTCCCACCGGCGTGTCCACGAAGGTGGTCAACGCCAGGTCGGCGGCGACAGGCGGGTCGTTGACGGGCCGCACCGTGAGGATCACGGTGGCCGGCGCCGAGACGAGTTCGCCGTCGGAGGCCTGGTAGGTGAAGCTGTCTTCGCCGTTGAAGCCCGGGTTGGGCGTGTAGACGAAGGAGCCGTCGGGTTGGAAGGCCAGCGTGCCGTTGGCCGGCAGGGTCACCGTCGCGGCGGTCAGGGGATCGCCGTCGGGGTCGCTGTCGTTGACCAGGACGCCGTTGCCGGCGAAGACAGACAGCGGGAAGTCCTCGAACAGCGAGTAGCTGTCGTTCACGGCCACCGGCGGCCGGTTGAAAACAACCTCGATGGTGTGGTCGGCGGTGACGTCGTAGAAGGTGTAGGCGGCGATGGAGCCCTGCGAAACGCCGTCCACCAGCACGTCGCGGATGGTGTTGCCGGCGTCGGCGGTGATGGTGAACGACTGGTCGGCGTGGTCCAGCACCACCACCTCGCCCACCGGGTCGATGGTGCCGCCGGGACCGGCGCTGGCGGTGATGATGAAGACCCGGATGAGGCCGGCGTCGCGGGTCATGTCCTGCTGGCCGTGCGCCAGGGTGAATGTTGCTGTCAATCCGGTCGCCGGGTCGGCGTCGCTGTCAAAGGCGTCGTCGGCGCCCTGGTCGGACAGAGTGAGCACGTAATCAGCCGGTGGCTCGAAGATCAGATAGAAATCACCGGGCCACAGGCCGTCGAAGCGGTAGAGGCCGTTGGCATCGGTCTGGACGGAGCCCACGAACTCGTCGGCCGCGGTGTAGAGACTCACCCAGACGCCCGCGAAGCCCGGTTCGCCGGCGTCCTGGATGCCGTCCTGGTCCAGGTCTTCCCAGACCCAGTCGCCGACAGAGGCGCCGCGCAGGTACAACACCAGGCCGTCGTGGTCGGAACAGTACAGCGGCGTGTTGGGATCGCTCAGATAGGAGCGCGGCACGTCCGTGTTGCCGCGGCCGGCCTGCATCTCCACCACGAGCGGGGCAGCCGAGGCGGAAGTCAGAATGTGATCCAGCGCCTGGGCGTCGCCGTCGTAGTGGTACGTGTAGCGCTCCCCCGCCGGCAGGTTGAAGATCTGATTCGTCAGATCGGGATCCACCTCGTCGGTGGCCGGGTACATGGCGCCCAGCGGATCCGGGCTGCCGGTGATCTGCCCCAGGGGATCCACGTACCCGCTGGTGAACTCGAAGGAGTTGAAATCGCCCAGCACCACGAGCGGGATGTCGGGATAGGTGTCCTGGTAACTCTGGACGAACTGGGAGATGCGATATGCCTGCGTCCAGCGCTTGACGCGCACGCGGTCGCTGGCGTCATCGATGGACCGGTTGTGCACCACCAGCACGCTCACGGGAATATCCATCAGGCCGGCCGAATGGTAGGCCTCGAGCAGCAGCGGCGGCCGGTCGTGCAGGATGTAGGTCGTGCCGCCGTAATCGAAGGTGTCGTCGCGCTGCACCTGGTACCAGTTGACGATGGTCATGGTGTCGCGCACCAGGAAGCCCACGTCGATGCTGCCGATGTCCCAGCCCTCCTCCAGCACGGCGGTGTAGTTCAGGGTCGGGTCGTCAGCGACGATCTTGGCGGCCAGGTCGTTGAGCACGGTGATGTTTTCCACTTCCTGGACGCCCAGGATGTCGGGCGCGCCCAGCACGGTGCGCACCTGGAGCGACGCCTTGTTCAGGCGGTCGGCGTACTCCTGCGCGGTGAACACGTCGTCGTCCTTGGCCGGATCGTCCACGGTGTCGTAGATCCGGTAGAAGTTCTGGGTGGCCACGGTGAACTCGCCCGGATCGCGATCCCGCACCGCCCGGGGCAGAGTCGGGTTCGTCAGGGTCAGCTCAGTGGGCCAGATCTGGTAGTCGCCGAAGGAATAGGCCAGGGGACCGACCGCGTCGAAGGTGGCGCCGCCGAAGACGTCGACATTGGCCAAGGTCAGTCCATCAGGATCCAGGTCGAATATCTCCGGGTTGCCGTCGTACACCGGCAGCCCGACGAGGCCGGGATACTCGATGCCGGGTTCCCGGAACTTGAGGTTCGGGCCGGACGTCATGGTCACGTCGCCGTACTGGTCCGTGGGGCTGGTGGCGCGGGCGCCGGTCACCTCGACCAGCATGCTCTCGTAGCGCTCCAGCTCGACGGCCGGCCACGGCTGGGTGCCCACGGGAGTGGTGGCGTCCAGGGTGACCGGCAGGGGAACGGTGTTCCCGGAGCTGTTGACGCTGACCGTGGGCGAGGTGATCTCGGTGAAATCGTAGTACTCCGCCACGGTGCCCCGGACGTCCACGTCGTCCCCCACCGCCACGGTGGGCGCGCTGTTGGTGTAGACGAAGATCCCCTCCGAGGTGTCGGCGTCGCCGTCGTCGGCACCGTCGGGCGTCTGGATGAAGAAGCCGTTGGTGTCGAGCGCCGTGACGATGTTGCCGTTGGTGACGACCGTGTTGCCGACGTAGGGAGAGGCCAGGCCGTCGCCCTGGATCTGGGCGATGGTCAGTTCGAGGGCGCAGCCGGCGAACTGGCTGCCGTCGATGCGCGTGCCGGGCGAAAACAGGGCGCCGCCCGAGCCGGTGGCCACGCTGTGCTGGACGTACGCCGAGCCGGTGACGTCGGGATCCAGGGTCAGGCTCTGGTTGTTGTTCCCTTCGGCGCCGTAGGCGACCGCGGCTCTGACGGTCGGGACAGTGTCCGTCAGAGTGATGGTATCCCCGGTGTTGTTCAGGCCCAGGGTGCCGGTGGACGCGATTTGCACCACCGCCCCGCCGAACGCGCCCGTGGGCGTCCCGCCGCCGAAGATCACGATGGCGCAGCCGCCCGTCACGATGGTTCCGGCCGGGAACGTGTGGCGGAGGCCCGCCCCATCGTAGAGCGTCCAGCCGGAGATATCCTGGTCGGACGGGGTGGTATTGACGATTTCCACGAACTCATCCTGGGTGGCGCTGACGGTGCCGTCGCCGTTGGCGTCCCCGCCGGTTCCGGCCACATCGGCATGGATCTCGTTGATGACGAACGTCTGCACCTTCATATTGGTGGCGCCGGGGGTGTTGTAGGCCTCACCGTCCACCGGCGTGCCGACATAGCCGGTGATGCCGGCCAGATCAAAGTCGTTGCGCATCCAGTCGGCGGTGGTGCCGGTGTCGATGCCGTCCGGGATGCGCGAGGCGCCGCCGGGGGCGAAGGGGAGCCCGTCATACGACACGCCCAGAGCCGGCACGCCATAGGTCAGGTCCGAAGCGCCGCCGTCGTGGACGGCTATCGCGTCCACGACCTGGGTCCAGGGGGTGGAGTCGAATACGCCGTCGTCGTTCGTGTCCAGGTCGTTACCCAGGGCGCCGGTGAAATTCTCCACCAGCAGCAGGGTGAGGGTGCCGTTCTCCAGCGTGTTGGCCGCGAGCGAGGCGAGCCAGAATCCGCTGGCGTCGGTGGTGCCCACGGCGATCACCTCGTCCACCGTCCCGGTGGCGGTGCCGGAGAAATCGCCCTCAATCTCCAACAGGGTCAGGGCGGAGTAATCGTAGTTGGGCTCGCCCAAGATTTCGATATACTCCACATCCGTGCCGGTGGTGCTGGCCGAAAATTCGTTGATCACGGCCGGCCGCGGCACGGCGGCGTTGGCCGCGCCGGGCGTGTTGATCGCTTCGCCGTACACCGGCGTGCCGGTGTAGCCGGTGATGCCGGCCAGATCGAAGTCGTTGCGCACCCAGTCGGCGGCGGTGTCGGTGTCGGCGCCGTCAGGAATGCGCGAGGCGCCGCCGGGGGCGTAGGGGAGACCGTCGTACGAAACGCCCAGGACCGGCACGCCGTAGGTCAGGTCCGAAGCGCCGCCGTCGTTGACGGCCACCGCGTCCAGGATCTGGGTCCAGGGCGTGGAGTCGAACACGCCGTCGTCGTCCGTGTCGAGGTCGTTCCCGGCGCTGCCGGTGAAATCTTCCACCAGCAGGAGGGTGATGGTGCCGTTCTCCAGTGAATTGGCCGCGAGCGAGGCCAGCCAGAACCCGCTGGCGTCGGTGGTGCCCACGGCGATCACTTCGTCCACCGTTCCGGTGGCGGTGCCGGAAAAATCGCCCTCGATTTCGAGGATGGTCAGGTTGGAGTAGTCGGTGTTGGGGACGGCGAATATCTCGACGAACTCAACGTCCGTGCCGGTGGTGCTGGCCGAGAACTCATTGATCTTCGGCGCGCCGCAGTCGGCGGTGTGGCTGCCCAGGCCGTCGAAGGTGTCGGTGTCGTAACCGTCCCACTCCAGCGCCGGGTCAAAGGCATCTGTCTCATCGGTGTCGCCGGTGCACACCGAGGCCATGCGGCGCAGGGTGTTGTCGGCGGTAGAGACCAGCCCGCTGCCCCACTGGGAACCCGGGTCATAGCCCGCCTGACCGATGGCATCGACCACGGTGCCGCCGGTGCCGCCCTTGCGCAGAACCACGGCGTCGTCACCATTGAACCAGCCGGATCCGTTCGTCTGGTCGGCCTGGGCCAGAATGGTCGCGCCGGCCGATGAGTGGGCCACGACCCACACGTCGCCGTCGGCCACGGTGCCGGTCAGGGTGATGGTCAGGCCGGCGGTGGCACTTCCGTTGAAGTACATCTGGATGACGTACTGGCCGGCCGCCAGGTCCACGGCGGCGCCGGTGCCGTTGTAGATCTCCAGCGCCTTGTTGTTGCTGCTCCCCTCGATGTACTCGGAGAAGAACAGGTCGGCAGTCTGGGCCTGGACCGGAGCGGCCAGCAGCCACACGGCCGCGAGCAGCGCCAGGGCCGGCGCCGCGAGCCGCGTCGGCGCGGCGGCGTTCCGTGAAGTATGGGTCCCGCGGAAAAATCGGGTGGAACGGGCAATCGCTGACATGATGCCTCCTGGGTCAAATCAATTGTCGGGTTTAAAAATTAATCGTAGCACCAAACGGCTCAATTTTCATGCAAAAAATCGGCACTCCGGCGGACGATACCGGAGGGCCAGTGGAAGAGTATGTCGTCCGCGGGATTGTATGGAATATTGGGGCGGGAGAGGCGGGTGGAGAGTCTGCCAACGATCAACGATCGAAAATCAATCATTCACTGTTTACTGTTTACTATTTACTTTTAACGCTCGATTACGAGCACGATTGCGATTACCTAAGCCGGCGGAGCCGGAACCAAAGGGGCATGATGGTGAACTCCAGCTCTGTGCCGCAA
>CALAMB010000271.1 GCA_937925645.1 uncultured Acidobacteriota bacterium | reverse complement strand
TCGCCCTTGCAGAAGATTTGGAGAACAAATTCAGACCTGAACAAAACGGGACACCTATATTTTTCCATTTGTATGTTCCTTCATGGCCTTTGCTCGCCCGGCCTGTGCCGGAAGTCACCCGGTGTAAGGGAAGTTAGATTCAGAGATGTTTGGGTGTCCAGTTTTAAGATGTTTGGGTGTCCAGTTTTTCTGGGATAAATCATCTAAACTTTCTGCCGTCGCTAAGAGTATATGCATTTTATCTGATGCATATGCTCGGGGAGGCATCATGATGAGTCTTCGCATTATTTTGGGAATTATTCTGGCAGCCTTGATGGTCTGGATTTCGGCCCCATTCTCCGCATCCGCAGTCACAGGCGAAACAACCGAATCGGTGCGGGAATCCATCCTGGACCGGCAGGTTCATCTGGAAAAGGAGCTGATCCTGGATCCACCCCGGCCATTCCGCTGGTGCGACCGGCTGGACAGCCTTCAGAAGCGGCGGATCGACGTGGGCGACGCCGAGCTGTACATTGAAACCGAGGGCATTGGACCGCCTCTAGTGCTCATCAACGGCGGACCCGGCGGCACCCATCACGATTTTCACCCCTGGTTCTCCCGGGTGGCCGGCCAGATCACCGTCGTCTACTACGATCAGCGCGGCTGCGGACTGTCCGATTTCAAACCCGGCACTGAGGGCTATTCCGTCCAACAGGCGGTGCGCGATCTGGACGCCATCCGCCGCACCCTGGGTTTCGAAAAATGGGTGGTGCTGGGATATTCCTACGGCGGTTTCCTGGCCCAGTACTACGCCGTCCTCTATCCCGAGCACACCCGCGGGCTCATCCTGTTGGGTGCCGTCCCGGGCATGTGGGCGGACACAGGTTCATCTCGGCAAACCGATTTCATGTCGGATGAAGAGAAGAATCGCTTGCGGGAAATACGGCAGCAGCTGGGCGAGCTGGGCAAGAAGCGGCCTTTCTCGCGCGAGGAATTCATCCGGCTGCTCATCTACAACAACATGCTGAACGGAGACTGGAAACGGCAGAATTTTTACCGGCCTTCCCGAGAGCGGATCGCCCAGACGGCCTGGTACGAATGGGTCAACGACGTGAACTTCAACGCTCTGCTCAACGACAGTGCCGGCCGCATTGATCTCACCGGGGTGTTTGAACACTGCCCCATCCCGACCCTGATTCTGGAAGGAAAATGGGACCTGACCTGGGGCGAGAAAAAGAAGGATGTCCTGAAATCGAATCATCCCAACGCCCGAATGGTGGTGTTTGAAGAAGCCGGGCATGGAATTTACACCGAAGACACCGAGCGATTCTTCACGGTGCTGAACGAGTTCATCGCGGGGATCTCCGATCCTCCCCGGGACCGGATCCTGACGTTCAAGGATGAAGCCCGCCGACTCCTGACGGTCAAGGAGGAGACCTTAGACTTCAAGCTGCGCAACGACGGCTGGGGCCGGCACGGCAGCAAGAAACTGGCGGCCGCCTACAGCCTGGAGCAACTGGGCCGATACGATTCCCCCCGGGACGTCCTGAGACTGGGCTTCGCCCTGTATGACGAGGAGCAATACGAAGAGGCCCTGTTCATCTTCCGGCGCATGGAGGCGGTGTCCGTCGCGGCCGGATCCCGCGACCAGGCGGCTCTCGCCATTGTCTGGCAGGGCCACATGCTGGACCTGCTGGACCGCCGAGACGAAGCCCGGACCTGTTATGATAAGGTGGTTCAGATGAATCTGACCGACAGTTGCATGCACGGGCAGTACGGCCTCCGCTTCCAGCTCAGCCCGTACGCCCGAGAACGCTTGGCCACGCCGTTCCAGCGGATTGAGAACCAGACTCTTGATTGACTCCCGACGGAAAAGCCATCCCCTAAGCAGACACACACCAAACCGGGACAGACCGGGACACCCACATTTCCTATTTCATCTAAACCTGGACACCCAATATTTTCTCGCACATTCTGCACACCCCAAGCAGAGCACAAACTTGGACACCCAACATTCCCTCTCATCAAACCGGGACAAACATGGACAAACATGGACACCCAAAGTTCCCTTTCGTTCATAATCCACACCCCGCGCGGCGTCCGTCTGCTCGCCGGATGCAGCATGGATGTCTCGGGTTGAGCGCCTAGGTTTTGGGGTGTCCCATTTTCTTCCCATCTTCTTTACCTGGGATTTTGGGTGTCCCATATTCTT
>CALAMB010000270.1 GCA_937925645.1 uncultured Acidobacteriota bacterium | reverse complement strand
CATTTCGGTGTGTTATTAATATTGCAGATAAAAACATTTTGGATTTATCTATTTGTCAGAGGGTGAAATTTTCTGCTTCTCTGAAATAAAACTAAAAACAGCCGCGCCCGGCGATCTGTCCCACCTCTGTCGCCCGGCCAACCAAGCGCCGGCTCCGGTTCAAGTCGACCGGTTTGCGGAAAAGCAGAACCCGGCCGCAGCGGCCGGAGAACCCTGCCTTCACTCCACCGTCCGGGCCAGGCGGAAGCCACCGTAATAGATGCTGCTGGCGGGGGTGCTGCCGCCTCGATAAGCCGACCGGCAGTTGATGGCGCCTTTGAACCAGCTGCCACCACGATACACCCGACCGGGGCCCGATTCAGCTCCCAGATAGTTGATTGCGCTCCCCGTCGGGTATGTGCCATACCAGTCCCAGCACCACTCATGTACGTTGCCGTGGACATCGTGGAGGCCCCATGGGTTCGCCGCCTTCGTCCCCACCGGGCTGGAAGCGTTGAGCGCGCTGCTGTTGTCATAGAACCAGGCCGCCGTTTCCAAGGCCGCGAACAGCCCCGGTGAGGAACTGTTGCAGTTGCCGGAGGTGTAGTTCGGCTCGGCGATCCAGAACGGTGTGCTCGTGCCCGCGCGGCAGAAATATTCCCATTCGCCCTCCGTCGGCAACCGGTAGCCGTCCGCATCGAAGTCGCAGTGGTAATCGCCTGCCGTGTAGTTGGCGGCATCGATGGGCGTGGTGAAGCCCGCGTCGGTGTAGTAGCACCGCGCCAGGCCCTGCTGGAGCGACAGCAGGTTGGCGAACAGCACCGCCTCGTACCAGGTGACGGTCTGCACCGGGTTGTTCATCCCGGCGCCATACTTGGGATATGTCGGATCGTCCGGCAGCGTCGGCTGCGCCGCCAGCAGGTCCGCCCACATCTTCCGGGTCACCTCCGTCTCCATCACCGCCAGGTTCCGGGTCAGGGTATGGGTGAATTGGTTTTCATACGAAAACCGGCACGGCTCATCCGTGGGCGAGCCCTGGGGGAACGTCCCCGCGGGCACGAAGCGCAGCACGCCCACGATCCGGTCCACCTGGTAGAAATCACCCGCCGCGTAAAGCGTCGCCAGGTTGCCCGCCTGGAGGTTGACCAGCAACGCCGCATCCACGGCGTCCACCACCCCGTCTTCGTTCAGGTCCCCCTTGACCGGCGCGATCTCCTCACCGAACACGCCCGGCGAACACGCGAGGATCAAACAGAGAACGAACGCTCTCATGCGCCCTCCCACTCCAACTCTTATGAATTCCCTTTATATGAGATACCAGAAAAGGTAAATTACCAGAAAAGACAGAATAAATGAAACTGAAAATAGCCGCGCCCGGCGATGGGTCCCACCCGTTCTGTCGCCCGGCCAACCAAGCGCCGCGCCGGCTCAAGTCGACCGGTGGGCGGAAACACGAAAGCCGGCCGCAGCGGCCGGGTAACCCTGCCGTCACTCCACCGTCCGGGCCAGGCGGAAGCCCAGTTGGTTGCCGCGGTAGTCTGGGGCAAAGCCGTACCGATAGGCCGACCGGCAGTTGCCGGCGCTGTTGTACCAGCAGCCACCTCGGTTCACCCGGTAAGAACCCGATTCAGCTCCCAGATGGTTGGTTGTGCTCCCCGTCGGATAGGTGCCATACCAGTCCCAACACCACTCCCACACATTGCCGTGGGTGTCGAACAGGCCCCACGGGTTCGGCAGTTTCGTCGCCACCTCCGCCGTGGCGCCAGGATCGTTGGCGCAGAACACCGCCACGGACTCCAAATTCGGTAACAATCCAGGCGTACACGAATAACAGATTCCGCTGGTGTAGTTCGGCTCCGCGATCCAGAACGGCGTCGCCGTCCCCGCCCGGCAGCAGTACTCCCATTCGCCCTCGGTCAACAGCCGGTAGCCGGTGGCGGCGAAGTCGCAGTGGTAATTCCCCGCCGTGTAATTGGTGGCGTCGATGGGCGTGGTGAAGCCCGCGTCGGTGTAGTAGCACCGCGTCAGGCCCTGCTGGAGCGAGAGCAGATTGGCGAACAGCACCGCCTCGTACCAGGTGTTGTTCTGAACAGGGTTGCTCATCCCGGCCCCGTACGTGGTATCCGTCGGATCGGCCGGCAGCGTCGGCTGCGCCGCCCGCAGGTCCGCCCACATCTGCCGCGTCACCTCCGTCTCCATCACCGCCAGGTTCCGGGTCAGGGTGTGGCTGAACTGGGTCTCATCGGATTGGCGGCACGGCTCATCCGCGGGCGAGCCCTGGGTGAACGTCCCCGCGGGCACGAAGCGCAGCACGCCCACGATCCGGTCCACCTGGTAAAAGTCACCCGCCGCGTACAGCGTCTCCAAGTTGCCCGCCTGGAGGTTGACCAGCAACGCCGCATCCACGGTGTCCACCACCCCGTCTTGGTTCAGGTCCCCCTTGACCGGCGCGATCTCCTCACCGAACACGCCCGGCGCACACGCGATGATCAAACAGAGAATGAACGCCCTCATGCATCCTCCTTATTCCATCTCTTGTTATGGATTACCTTTATGATTTACTAGAAAAGATACGTTACCAGAAAAGAGGGGATATTTATAAATGAAAATAGCCGCGCCCGGCGCTGGGTCCCACCCGTTCTGTCGCCCGGCCGACCCACCGCCGCGCCGGTTCAAGTCGACCGGTTGGCGGAAAAGCAGAACCCGCCCGCAGCGGCCGGAAAATCTTGCATTCACTCCACCGACCGGGCCAGGCGGAAGCCCAGGTTGAAGTAGAGGTGGCTGGGCGGCTCGTTGGTCCGATAGGCCGACCGGCAGAAGGGAGCGTAGCTGCTCCAGAAGCCGCCGCGTATCGCCCGGTTCGTGCCTGAGGCCGCGCCCGCGTAATCGGTGACGCTTCCCGCCGGGTACGCATCGTACCGGTCCCAGCACCACTCCCAGACGTTGCCGTGAAAGTCGTACAGACCCCATGGATTCGCCGCCTTCGTCCCCGCCGGGAGGGAAACGTTGGCCGAGCTGTTGCCGTAGAACCAGGCCGCTGTCTCCAGGGCGGAGTACATCCCGGCGCTGGACACGCCGCCGCAATTCCCGGCGGTGTAATTCGGCTCCGCGATCCAGAACGCCGTCGCCGTCCCCGCCCGGCAGCAGTACTCCCATTCGCCCTCGGTCAACAGCCGG
>CALAMB010000269.1 GCA_937925645.1 uncultured Acidobacteriota bacterium | reverse complement strand
GGCCAGAACGCCTGCCTGGTGCTGGGCCGTTTCGAAGCGTAGTCGATCGGCCGCGGCGACCGCCGGTTTTTCAAGCGGCGGTGTTCAGATTGTCATCGAAACAATACGTCCCCGCGCGGGAATGTGCTATGGTCCCGATGGGGATCGTTTGACATTCGGGAGGCGGATTTATGGAACTGTACATCATGCGGCACGGCATCGCGGCGGAGCGCGACGAATGGACCGGTTCTGAAGCCGGCCGGCCCCTGACCGCCGAGGGGATGAAGCGGACGAAACGGGTGGTCCAGCAGCTCATCCGGGACGGCCGGCTTCGGGCGGCGGCCGTCTGGTCCAGCCCGCTGGCGAGGGCCGCCCAGACTGCGGCCATCGCGGGGAAGGCGCTAGGTCTCCCCGTCTGCCAATTGGACGAGCTGGCCTGCGGCGCCTCGCTGGAGCGGCTGGAGCGGCTGTTCGCCTCCCGGCAGCCATTGCCCGATCCGCTCCTGCTGGTGGGACACGAGCCGGACTGCGGCCTGCTGGTGGCCGGGCTCACGGGCCGGTTCGGGCGGGACTCTTCCATGAAGAAGGCGGGGATCGCGCTCCTGTCCGGGACGTTCGCCGCCGGCGGCATGACGCTGCGCTGGCACCTGGCGCCACGGGACATCCTCGGGGATTGACTCCGGCCGGCCGGACGCCGGCAGTTTGCGGGTTCCCTTGGCCCTGCACCTGGTCTACAATGAGTCTGTTTGCCGCGGCGGCGGCCACGGCCGCGCCGCCGATCTTCCCCTTCCGGAGGTGTTTTCATGAAGGCTCGGATCGCGATCGGGGTTGGATGTCTGGCGATGATGTTCGGGGTTTTTCCCCTGGCGCAGACAAACCTGCTGCCGCAGCACCCAACGGTCAACGGGACCGATATCGTTTTCACCTACGCCGACGACCTGTGGACCGTGCCCCGGCCGGGCGGCAGCGCCCGGCGCCTGACGGACGGCCCGGGCAGCGAGACCAGCCCCGCGTTCTCGCCGGACGGGAAGTGGCTGGCCTTCACCGGCCAGTACGAGGGCAATCCGGACGTCTACCTGATGCCGGCGGCCGGCGGAAATCCCCGGCGCCTCACCTGGCATCCGGCCGCCGACACCGTCGCCGGCTGGACGCCGGACGGCAAGCGGATTCTGTTTGTCTCCAGCCGGGAAAGCCGTTCGGGACGGGAATCGCAACTGTTCACCGTTTCGACCGAGGGCGGCATGCCCACGGCGCTCCCTCTGCCCATGGGGTACCAGGGGTCGTACTCGCGCGACGGCCGGCGGATCGCGTACGTGCCGTTGCCCGGCGCCTTCCAGACCTGGAAAAGGTACCGCGGCGGTCTGGCCTCGGCGGTGTGGATTGCCGATCTGGCCGATTCGCGGGTGGACGCGCTCCCGCGGAAGGATTGGAACGACTTCAATCCCATGTGGTTGGGCGACACCATCTATTTTCTCTCTGATCGCACCGGGCCGGTGACACTGTACGCATACGACACGCGGCAGCGGCAGGTGCGCGAAGTGATCCGCAACGACGGTCTGGACATCAAGTCGGCGTCGGCCGGGGCCGGCGCGATCGTCTACGAGCAGTTCGGCTCGCTGCACCTCCTGGATGTCGCCTCCGGCAAGTCCCGGCCCGTGCCCATCCAGCTCGCCGGTGACATGCCGGGCGTCCGGCCGCGCTATGTCAAGGTGGGTGAGCGGATCGAGTCGGCGGGACTGTCGCCCACCGGCAAGCGGGCGGTCTTCGGGGCCCGCGGCGAAGTGCTCACGGTGCCCGCCGAAAAGGGCGACGCGCGCAACCTCACCCGCAGCTCCGGCGCGGCCGACCGCGACCCGGCCTGGTCGCCCGATGGCCAGTGGATCGCCTGCCTGTCGGACGCCGACGGAGAATACGCCATCCATCTGATCGAGCAGAACGGGGCCGGCGAGCCGCGGCGCATCGGCCTGGGTGACGCGCCGTCGTTCTACTACAACCCGGTCTGGTCACCGGACAGCAAGAAAATCGCCTACACCGACAAGCGGCTGAACCTCTGGTATGTCGACGTGGAAAGCGGCCGCAACGTCAAGGTGGACAGCGACACCTACGACAAGCCCGAACGGACCCTCGATCCGGTCTGGTCCCCCGACAGCCGCTGGATTGCTTATACCCGGCAGCTGGCCAACCACATGCGGGCGGTGTGCGTCTACTCGCTGGAGACGGGCGAAAAGCGCCAGCTCACCGACGGTTTCAGCGACGCCCGCTTCGCCGCGTTCGACCGGGACGGCCAGTACCTTTTCTTCACCGCCAGCACGGATATCGGCCCCACGACGGCCTGGCTGGATCTGTCAAGCTACAACCGCCCGTCGAGCCGCAACGTGTACGTGATCGTCCTGCAAAAGGACGCGGCATCGCCGCTGGCTCCCGAAAGCGACGAGGAAACGGTCAAGG
>CALAMB010000268.1 GCA_937925645.1 uncultured Acidobacteriota bacterium | reverse complement strand
CACGATTACGAATTACGATTACGAGTACGAACCTGTGATCCTGGAACCTGTGAACATGTGAACCTGGAACCGGCCGCCCTTCACTCCTCACTTTCCCTTTTGAAGTAGTCCTCCCAGAACGCCACGTCCACCCGGCCGGGATCGCCCTTTCCGCCTGCGGCCCGACCGCCGGAGGCCAGTCGGTCCAGAAACTCGTTCACGCCGGCCACCCGCGCCCCCAGGTCGCGGGCGGCGGCGGCGAGCGCCCGGTCGTCGGTCACCACCGTCAGGTCGCGGGGGTTGCGGGCGGCGCGCACCCGGGCCAGGATCCGGTCGTCGGCGGAACGGGGAGCGGCGAATTCCACCCGGACGGGACCGAGCGCAACGTCGCGGGCGAAGTGGGCGTCCGGCGCGCCGTCGAACACGACGGTGAACCGCCCGCCCCGCCCGGCGGCGAGCGCCGCCAGCGCGGCCACCACGCCGCGGCGGTCGGCGGCGCCGCCCAGACCCCGCGCCGCCGCGCGGCCCATCAGGTTGTTGCCGTCAACCAGGTACGGCATGGCCCCCGCTCCGTCACGGCTCAGCCGACCTGGATCAGGCCGAGCTCCATGGGCGTCACCACCTCGCCGCCGCCGGCGCCGACGACGATGGTGTCCTCGACGCCCACGCCGCCGTCGTCGAAGATGATCTTGGGCTCCACGGCGAAGACCGTTCCCGCCGCCAGCGGTTCGGTGAAGCGCCGGGCCAGGATGGGCACCTCGTCCATCTCCAGCCCGATGCCGTGCCCCAGGAAGCGGACCTTGTTCTCGCCCCGGTTCATGAAGTGCTCCGCGTAGCCGGCCGCCGCCGCCTCGTCGACGGCCCATTGGTACAACTCTTCGGGCACCGCCCCCGGCACCAGGCGGCGGGTGACTTCAGCCAGGATGTGGACGCAGAAATTGTGGGCGTCGACGAAGCGCCGGTCCAGCGGCCCGATGTGATAGGTGCGGGTCATGTCGGTCATGTAGCCGGCGTAGCCGGCGGTGGAGTCGGCGATCACCGGCGCGCCGGCGCGGATCACGCCGCCGCCCGCCCCCATGGGCGCCAGGTAGTAGCGGCCCGGCTGGCCGATGGGCCCATCGAAGGCGGTGTCCACCGCCGCCGACGCGCCGCACGCCACCACGCCCCGCGCCTCGGCGTTGAAGCCCCGGTTGCGCCCGGCCGCCTGGTCGCCCGCCAGGCGCATGGCCAGGTCCAGGCGCGCCTGGGCCTCGTACTCGGGCATCCCCTCTCGCAGGATCGTCCGCAGCGCCTCGAATCCGCCGGCCAGCACCCGGCCGCTGGCGCGGACGCGCTCCAGCTCCCGCGGCGACTTGACGCCGCGCAGGCGCCGCAGCGCCGGGGCGATGTCGGCATGCTCGGCCCCGGGCCAGACGCCGGCCACGAGCCGCCGGTACCAGGCCACGGGGAGCACGTCCTCCTCGAAACCCACCCGCCGCCAGCCGGCCAGGCCGGCGGCCGCGATCGCCGCCGGCAGCTTGCCCATCCCGGCCACCGGCTCGGGTTCGGCCGGGCACCCGTCGCCGATCCGGCCGCGGCCGCGCCAGACGAAGAGCCGCGGCGCGCCCGCCGCCGGCACCAGCAGCGCGCCCTGAAAGGCGGCGTCGGTGAGCCAGACCAGGTCGGCCCGCTGCAGCACGATGGCGCCGTCAAGTTCGGCGCCGGCCAGGGCCGCCTGGAACCGCTCCAGCCGCCCCGCCAGTTCCTCCCGCGGAAAACGCTCGTCGGTCATGATGTCTCCTGTGATCGTGGATCGGCCGCGGCGCCCGCGGCCGGCGCGGTCAGTTGCTCCAGCCGGGCCAGCCAGGCCAGTGCCTCGGCCGCGCTGCCGCCGCACATCTCGGGCGTCGCCCGGAGGCTGACGCACACCGCCGGCCGCTCGGGGCGCCCCCAGAGGCGGCAACGGTTGTCAGGCGTGAGCTGGACGCAGCGCACGCCGGCGGGCTTGCCGCCGGGCATCCCCGGGATCGGCGAGCTGATGGACGGGGCGATGCAGCAGGCCCCGCAGCCGACGCGGCACTCCATGTCCGAAACCTCCGGGCCCGCCGCAGGCGGCGGCGCCATCCGTATTGTAGCAGAAGTGGGCGGACGGGCGTCAGGGGGCGGCTATTTCACCAGGGCGGTCCAGTCCGCCGGCAGCTCGATCAGGTAGGTGTCCACCTGGCTGGTGCCGCTGCGGCCCCAGTTGGAGCCGAACAGGATCCGGGTGAGGTCCCGGTTGACGGTAGCGTGCGGCTCGGCCCAGTAGTCGTGCTCCTGGTCCACGTAGAGGGTGTGGTCGTGGGCCAGGCGCACCACCCGGCCGCCGGCCTGCAGCTCCACCAGGAACACCTGGTCGTCCATCCAGGTGGCGTCGGTGGGATGATCGCCGGCATAGGTGGACACCACGGCCCAGCCCGGCCGCTGGAACGCCCGTCCGCTGAAATGGAACCCCTGCGGGGAGTGGCTGAAATCGATGGCCCATAGCGGCGTGTAGGCGCCCGTGGCCAGGTCGATCATGGCGATGTGGTCGTTGTCCGGGTCCTGGAGGATCATCACCTCGCGGCCCTGGACATCCAGCGCCACGTCGCCGTGGGGGCTCTGCCGGTGGAGGCCGCGGGCGTTCTCGAGGTCGCGGTCGTACACCATGACGCCGCACGGGGCGTCGCCGGTGCCCAGCTCGCCGTGGTCGCAGTAGACGTCGAACAGCGCGACCACATAGTTGCCCGACGGGCTCATGGTGACGTTGTCGATGTCGCGGTCGCCGGGCAGGTTCCGGACGGCCACGAGCTGGTCCTCCTGCAGGTCATACACCAGCAGGGCCACCGCCATCCAGTCGGTGTTCTCGGCCATGAACGCCCAGTAGCGGCCGTCGGCCGACGCGCTCCCCTCCCAGCGGGTCCAGACGGTGGCCAGGTTGAACGCCGGCAGGTCGGCGGCGAAGTCGCGCACGGTCTGGCAGTCCCCAGTGGTGACATCACACGCCACCAGGCGGGTTTCATCGATGGCGTAGAGCCGGTCCGGGTCGTCGGCGTCCCAGCGCGGTTCGGTTCCCGGGTACCAGACCAGCCCCTGCGGCTGCAGGGTCGCCGCGTCGTACAGGTAGGCGGTGCCGTCGGTCCCCCGGATCAGGATCCGCGTCTCGTCGGCATTGAAGGCCTGCACCCGGGCGTACTCGGGGACCAGCCCCGCCGACGTATCGTCCGGTTCGGGATCGGCCGCGCGGTCGGTGAGCCGGACGACGCAGGTGTCGAAAACCGGATCGATGTAGGGATCCCGGGCGGCCGGCTCGGCCAGGGCGGGCGTCTGCCGGACGTTCTGATCGGTGACCAGGTCCGGCACGTGCCCCGCGCAGATCACGCCGCCGGTCCGGCGCGCTTCGGCGAGCGCGAGCACCAGCCCCGCCAGGTCCCGGGCGTCCAGGATGCCGTTGCCGTTCCAGTCACCGCAACCGGGGCAGTTGCAGGGCGCGGTTCCCGGCGGGATGTTGCCCGCCAGCACGTGCTCCAGGATCAGCGCGTCGACGACGTTCACGAGCCCGTCGCCGTTGAGGTCGCCCAGGGCGAGATGGGTCTCGGTGGCCGTGTTGGACCAGGCGGACGCGCCGAACCCGTTGGCGGCCTGCACCCGGTAGCGGTAGGTGACCCCCTCCGTGACGCCGGCATCCAGGTACTCGTTCACGTTCGGCCCCGTCTCCGCCAGCGGGGCGAACTCACCGCCGCCGACGGCGCGCTCGAGCCGGAAGAGGTCCTCGTCGTCCGCATTGTCCGACCAATCCAGCCGGATGCCCGCGGCGCCGGAGGCGGCCGTGAGTCCCGAAGGCGCGGCGGGCGGCGAGCTGCTGAGCGCCGCCCCGGCCTCGTTGGACGGCGCGGAGTCGCACGGCGACCCGGTGCCGTCGTCGTTCCGGTGCGCCACCACCCGGTAGTTGTAAGCGCCGTCGGACAGCCCGGTGTCGGTCCACGCCGTGACGCCGGCGCCCACGGTGTGGTAGGTGTTGTTCCAGCCGCCGCCATTGACCTGGCGCTGCACGATGAAACTGTCCTCGTTCGAGGAGTTGTCCTGCCAGGACAGGGCGATCCGGTGCTGGACCGGGTTGGGAACCGCCTGCAGGCCGCTCGG
>CALAMB010000267.1 GCA_937925645.1 uncultured Acidobacteriota bacterium | reverse complement strand
TTCCCGACGCCATCACGCCGCGCATCCCCGACTTCACGCCGCTGGAGAAGCTGCGTCAGGAGGCCGAGGTGCTGGGGCTCTACGTCAGCGACCATCCGCTGGAGCTGCATCGGGCGGAGCTGGCCGGCCTGGCGCGGGACCGGGCGGCCGACCTGCCCGCCAAGGCCGGCCGGCGGGTGCGGCTGGCCGGCTGGCTGGTCACCCAGCGGCGGGTGTTCACCAAAAACAAGCAGTACATGAAGTTCCTGACCCTGGACGACGAGTCGGGCCTGTTCGAGGCGGTGCTCTTCCCGGCGTGCTACCGGGAATGGGGCCGCCACACCTCGGACTACGGCGCCTTCATCGTGGAGGGCAAGGCGACGGACGAGTTCGGCAGCATCACGGTGGAAGCCGAGCGGGTGCTGCCCCTGGGCGAATGCGGCCGGTCCGCCGGAACGGGTGCGGGGTGGCCGGACGCCGCGGAGGACGGGGTGTCCATCGAGTCGCCCCGCCGGTAGGCGGGTCGCTTTTTCCCCGCGGGCGCGATACAATGCCGCGGGAGGTCCGCATGAGCGAAGCGCGGGAATGGCTGCTGCATGTGGAACCGGAAGTGAATCCGTTCGTGTTCGCCGGCCGGGTCCTGGTGTTCCTGTTGATCCTCGGCTTCGGCTTGTTCTACATCGCCACGCCGCTGGAGACGATGTGGCGCACCGCTTCCCTGTGGCACGGGATCGACCTGGTGATCCACGAGGCCGGCCACATCGTCTTCATCCCGTTCGGAGACTTCATGCGCGTGCTGGGCGGCTCCCTCCTGCAGTGCCTGGTCCCGCTGCTCTTCGCGGCGGAGTTCCTGCGGCGGCAGAACCCGTTCGGCGCGGCCTTCAGCCTGTGGTGGCTGGCGCAGAACCTGCTGGACGTGGCCGTCTACGTCAATGACGCCCGGGCCGGGGTGCTGCCGTTGCTGGGCGGCGTCACCGGCCGGGATGTGCCCGGCTACCACGACTGGCACAACCTCCTGGGTCGACTGGGCTGGCTGGAGTACGACCAGGCGCTGGCGCAGAGCGTCCAGGTCCTGGCCATCCTGCTGATGATCGGCGCCATCGGCTGGGCCGGTTGGCTGCTGATCCTGCAATGGCAGCGGCTGGACCGGTCTCTCTTTCAGAAGTCCTGAAGGGGGGAGAGGGATTGCGAAGAGCGGGGTGAATCACTCGGACATCGGACATCGGATTTCGTGCTCGTAATTCCCAACCCGGTGGTGAATGTCCGTCGTCCGCCGCCGCAATTGGCCGGTATGCCGCCATGCGGTTTGGCGGGGTGTACCCGCGAGGAGGATCGCCTGAGACAATCTTCACCCGTCGAACGCCGTAGAATCAGACGACCGCCGCGGCATGGCCTGACGTCGGGGGAAGACTCAATCCAGCCGCCCGGAAACCAAGCCGTTACTCCAGGAGGATGCTCATGGATCGCTTCGAGGAGCTCAACCGGAGCCGCAAGCTCGCCCACACCCGCTTCACCCGCCTGAAATCGAAGGTATACCAGGCATTTTCGGAATTGGAGAAGGCCGCCTTTGCCGACGGGGCCCTGGCCCGGAAGCAGAAGGAACTGATCGCCGTCGGCATCTCAGTGGTCACCGACTGCGAGTCGTGCATGCAGTGGCACATCGAGCAAGCCGCCCAGGCGGGCGCAACACTGGACGAGATCCTGGAGGCAGTGGAGGTGGCCATCGAGATGGGCGTGGGACCGGCCACGGTCTCGGCCCGGTTCGCCCTGGACGTCATGGCCCAGACCTATCCCGAGGAGATGAAAGCCCGCACGCGCTAAGCCGACGCCCGCAACGCCATCTGTCTGCCCGGGCGGTTTCCGGGATGCCCGATGCCGCTCACCGCGGAGACGCAGTGGGCGCGAAGGAGGAGAAGGCTCGCCAAGGCGCGAAGACGCCAAGCGCTTCTTTGTGTCAATGGAAGGCCGAGGGACAGAGTGGCGACGGACGAACCCTGAATCCTCAACTCTCACATCTTCATCGAACCGGCGAACTTGGATCATTTGTCAGCAGTAGCGCCCGTCCGCCGGACGGGCGCCGTGAATCTCGGCAGGAAGTGGCGGG
>CALAMB010000266.1 GCA_937925645.1 uncultured Acidobacteriota bacterium | reverse complement strand
TGGAGCCGGACGCGTAGTTCAGGCGTCCCGCCTGAATTTCAGTTGATGGTTGATAGTTGATGGTTGATGGCAAGCCGGCGAATTGGCGAGCCGGCGGGGGAATTCACCACCAGGCACGAAGAGGAAAGGGGATGGTGAATGGGTGAATCGGGATGAGGCTGTCATTGATCATTTTTCATTGATCATTTCTCATTGGTCATTTTCGATCATTGGTTATAGATGATTGCTTATATTTTAATGATTATTGCGTATCTTTTATTGGCTATTCGGAGACGAGTCGGGCTTTGCTGAGATGACATCCGCTATCCGATTTCCGATATCCGATGTCCGATGTCCGTCGGTTGGGAACGAGTTTCTAGCCTCGAGTCTCGAGCCTCGATTACATTACGAGCACGATCACGATTACGAATCACGATTACGATCACGAATTACGAATTACGAACGACACCGCCACGAACAACCGATGACGAGCCTCTAGCCTCGAGCCTCTAGCCTCTAGTCTCGAGCCTCTAGCCTCGAGCGATAGAGGACGGGAGACGGATCAACCATCAACCATCAACGGTTTCGAGCCTGCGAACCTTCAAACGTTCAAACATTCAAACGGCTCGATTACGATTACGATCACGATTACGATGACGATTACGACTTTCGAGCACGAAATCCGGTGTTCGCGTTACGGGAACGAGCCTCTAGCCTCGAGCCTCGAATCCCGAGCCCCGCCTTTACTTTCACCTCCAATGCCGATATACTCAACCCAGAATCGCCAGCCCGGAGGTGCACCATGGCCGTGGTCCAGTACCTCGCCGGACTCAAACTTGAATCCCTGCCGCCGCCGCGTTGCGTCCACTTCGACACCCTGCAGGAAAAGATCCGCCGCAACACGTATCTCGAACTGCCCATGGCCGACGGCGGACTTTGCCTTCTGTCACCCGCGCTGCAGCCGGCGGAGGAAAACTGTGAGGAGCGCATCCGCAAGCTCCTCCAGGAAAAAACCGCCGTCCTGGCCTACCTGCGGGAACACCTGGTCGAAAATCTCATCCTCGACTCGGCCATCCTGGAGCGCTCGTCGTATTACCTTCAGCAGAACAACGGCCTGCTGCTGGCCCGGCTCAAGTACTACAACGAGCTGGAGAAGGTGATGGAGTTCAAGCTCTACACCGCCCCCATCAAGGATTTGTCCCTCCACTACTCCGACAAGATTTACATCGGCCGCTGCTTCATGAGCATGGAGCGGCGGGAGCTGCCGTACAAGGGGTTGAACCTGTACGTGCTCTCGCTCATGGACCAGTACGAGATGCTCAAGGGAAAATCCGCGGGGCGGCTGGAACACCCGGAGAAATACGAGGAGACTTATTTTCGGGAGATCCGGGAACTGATCCAGGAGGTGGTGTCCGAGGTCATCCGGGCCATCGACACGATCCCGCCCAAGTTCCGGCCGTCGAAATGGGACGCGGCCGAGATGATCCGCGTCAAGGCGTCGTACCGGAGCATCCTCCACCTGCTGCTGGAACTGGCCGGGGAGGTGGTGGAGTTCGAATCGGTGCTGATGTTCAACGACGAGGACAAATTCGCCCGCTACGTGACGAAGTACAAGAAGGACCTGAAGAACATCATCTTCTTCATCAACTTCAACATCCTGAGCGAGCTGACGCACCGGATCAATGTGGGGAAATGACCGTCCGTTCGGCAGCAGGACCTTCGAATTGTCAATCCGCGCCGTCCTCCACCAGCCACCGCGACAATGACAGCTGTGGACGCAGGTTCTGAAGACGGGCAGAATACTCGAGTCGGGTCCCGCATCTGGCCGCGATGCCGGTCCAATCCCCCTTGGAGGTTGACATCATCCGGGGACAGCCCATTCTCAAACCACTTTGGGTCACCTTTCGCCATGGCGAGAGCCTCCAGCTCAGCCTGCTTGCGGCGCCGTTGGGCATTCTGTGCGGTTATGCCGCGGTTCTGCTGATCCACCTCATCCAGTTCTTCCAGAACCTGTTCATCCACCAGCAGATTTCTTTCGCCGAATCGGGTTTCGCGAACCACGCACTCGGCTGGAAGCTGTTGCTGGTACCGGCCTTGGGCGGGGTGCTGGTGGGGTTGGTGGTCTATTTCTTTGCCCCGGAAGCCAAGGGTCACGGAGTGCCCGAGGTGATGGAAGCCATGATCCTGCGCGAGGGGCGCATCCGTCCGCGGGTGGTCCTGGGCAAGGCGGTGGCATCCAGCCTGTGCATCGCCTCGGGCGGGTCGACGGGACGCGAGGGCCCGATCGTCCAAATCGGTTCGGCCCTCGGGTCCGCCATCGGCCAATGGACGCGGCTCAATCCCACCAAGATCCGGGTGCTGGTGGGTTGCGGAGCGGCCGCCAGCGTCGCCGCCACCTTCAACACGCCCATCGCCGGGGTGATTTTCGCCGTTGAGGTGCTGCTGTTCGAGTTCAAGACCCGGTCCTTCGTTCCCCTGGTCATCGCCACGGTGTTCGCCACCATCGTCTCGCGGATCCACCTGGGCAACCAGCCCGCCTTTCATGTCCCGGCATATTCTTTCAAGCACCCGGTGGAAATCGGCTTTTACCTTATCCTGGGCCTGCTGGCCGGTCTGCTGGCAGTGGTGATCATCCGCACGCTCTACGGCTTCGAGAATATTTTCGACCGCCTGCCGCTGCCCAATTTCCTCAAGCCGGCACTGGGCGGACTCGGCGTGGGCCTCATCGGTTTGGCCTTCCCCCAGGTGCTGGGCATCGGCTACGGAACGGTGGACGCCGGGCTCCAGGGCCAGCTGCCTTTCCAATTGCTGCTTGCCTTGACCGGCCTCAAGATGTTGGCCATGTCCCTGACCTTGGGGAGCGGGGGATCGGGGGGTGTGTTCGCTCCGAACCTGTTCATCGGGGCTATGCTGGGCGGCGCCTTCGGGACCGTGGTCCATGCGCTGGCGCCGGATATGACCGCCAGCGCCGGCGCCTATGCCCTGGTGGGCATGGCGGCGGTTTTCGCCGGGGTAAGCCGGGCCACGCTCACCTCGATCATCATCCTGTTCGAAATGACCATGGACTACAAGATCATTCTGCCGCTGATGTTCGCCTGCGTGGTGGCCGATGGAGTGGCCTGGGCGCTGAACAGGGAATCGATTTATACGCGCAAGCTGGCCAACCGGGGCCTGTTCGTGAATCTGGATATGGAGGTCAATCCGCTGGAACTGCAGTTGGTCCAGGCGCGGATGACGCCCGAGGTGATCTGGGTCAATGGCAACGACACCCTCCAGACCGTCTGGGACATGGTGGTGGATACGCACCATCACGGATTTCCGGTCTTGAATCGGAAGCGGCAGCTCATCGGGCTGGTGACCGAGGCGGAGATCGAGCAAGCCATCAAGGAGAGCAGGGGGTGGATGCCGGTCAAAGAAGTGATGCACGCAGAGCTCATCGTCAGCTATCCCGACGAGAACTTGCAGCGCGCGCTGACCAAGATGCAGTTCCACCATGTGGATCATCTGCCGGTGGTGCGCCGCGACAATCCCAAGGAACTGGTGGGCATCCTCACCCGAACCGACATCATGGCCGCCATGAACGTCCGGGGCCGGCCCGAGCCTGCCGGAAGCAAATAGACGGATTTACACAGGGGCTCCACCGGCCCAAAAGGGACTCGAGGGACGGGCGGCCGCCGGGAAGATCCGGCGACCCGGCGAGCCGGCGAATTTGGTGAATGGAATCCGTGGGAAACAGAAGCAGGGCGTGGCGGACCGGCAGAACATTCCGGGTTCGCATGCCGACCGTGGCCCGCGCCTCGGGTTCCGCCGTAGGCCGCGTCCACCGGACGCGGCCCGCTGAATCGGCACGATCCATGGGATCGTCCCGCGCGATCCCGCGTACCGACCGCGGCGGCGGAATCCACGCGCCGGATTCGAGTTGGTGCACCGATGACCCGCCGCTTGCGAAGCCTCTCGGGCCGCGTCTTCCCCCGCTCCTGTGGAGCTGGCAGATGTCCCGTGCTCTCCGCGTTCCCGGACCTGTCGGTCCGGGCTACACTCCGAGGCCGCATTCACGGCGGGACCCTGCCGCAGGCCGCGTTCGGCGAACGCGATGTACGGGTGTATATCTCAAAGCGGTGATTCGGCGCTCGCAGCAGCCCGGCGACCGACCAATCCTACCGTGCGTCTCATCACCGCACTCTGAAGGCAGCGGGGTCTGATCTTGCCGTGGCCGAACTCGCGCACGGAGTGCGCGAGGTACAGTTCCGATGTCCGATTTCCAGAGTCCGGTCTCCGGCGGTTGACCTTCGCCTCGCATTCTTCCCGGGTCGGACCGGTTCAGCAGATCCCCATGATGCGCCCGGCGAGCAGCATGCCGTCCATGAGGGTGAGGCGACGGTCGCCGTCCAGGTCGGCGGGGTGGGGCAGGCAGGGTGCGGCGGGCGTGCCGTCCGCCAGGAGCATGCCCAGCAGGTACAGGTCCGCTGCGTCGAGCACGGCGTCGCCGTTCAGGTCGCCCGTGGCCGGGGGTAGGCCGCCTGCCGGCGCGGCGTCCTGGCAAGGCCGCCGCGTGACCGTCACATCATCGATGTCCAACTGGTCGAGTGACGCCTGCCGGTAGCGGGCCCATTCGGCCGCCGTGGGGGCTACAACGCCAACGCCCAGGCCGCGGCCAGCAGAATCAGGACTGGAAACACCGTGATGCGTGGCATGGTCACTTCCCCCGCGATCGTCTTCAGAATGGATCGTGAATATGCATACGGGATACGGGGTTCGAGGTTCGTTCTCGTGTTCGAAGCGAGTGCTGACGCTCACGAATCCGAACCGAATGCAATACACGGACGGGAAGCGGGAACGAGTCCCGATCCTCGAGCCTCGAGACCCGAACTGAGATAAAATCAACTCGCTGCAAACACGGGCGTTACCCGCCCCATTCGTTGACAGGGGGCGGCGCGTGGGGTACAATGCCACCACAGTTTATGTAACACCGTGTCGCAACGGGACCGCCGTTGCCGTCGCGTCGCCGGGACCCGAATCCAACACCCGTTACGGGAAAGGAGATCCGCCCACATGTTCAAACGTATCATGACGCTGATCCGGGGCTTTGTCGGCCTGTTCGTCTCCGGCCTGGAGAAGTCGAACCCGCAGGCCCTGATCGAGGCGGAAAAAGAAAACTTGCGCAAGCAGATCGCGCGCTTCAACGACAACCTGGCCACTCACGCCGGGTTCGTCGAGCGCCTGATGCGACAGGTGAAATCGCTGGAGCAGAAAGAGAAGGAACTCACCGCCAAGATCGCCGCCAACCTCAAGGCGGGCAACCGCGCCGTGGCCGGCCAGATGGCCCTGGAGCTGCAGACGGTCAAGGGGCAGCTCGAGGAGAACCGCGAGCAGCTGGTCACCGCCGACGAGACCTTCAAGAAGCTGGTCAAGTCGCGCGACGTGGCGGTGCAGGAGGCCCGGGGCAAGATTGAGAAGCTCAAACGGATGCTCTCCGAGACCGAGATGCTCGAGGCCCAGGCGGAGCTCCAGGAGATGGCCGCCGGCATGATCAGCGAGATCGGCGGTTCCGGCGACACCCTGAACCGCGTCGAGGAGTACCTCTCCGAGCGCCGCGACAAGGCCGCCGGCCGCGCCCGCGTGGCCTCCACCGGCATCGACATCCAGGAAGTGGAACTCAAGGAAGCCGAGCAGGCCGCTCTGGCCGAACAGGCGCTGGCCGAATTCGAGGTGGCTTACGGCTTCAAGACTCCGGCGACCGAAGCGGCCGCCCCCGAGGCGGCCCCGGCAGAAGCGGCGCCCGAGCCCCAGCCCCAGAAGGAACTGGGGCCGCAGGGCCAGTGAGGGCGCGCGGGGCGCGCACCGGGCTGAGGATCATCGAAGGATAAGGAGGTTTGCATGGCTACGGAGAAAGTCGGGCCCACCGTGCTGGGCAAAATCGTGATCGTGCTGTTCATCCTGGTCTGCCTGGCCGCCGCCGGCTGGTTCTTCCGGGACACGCTCTTCCCCGGCCGCGACGGCAGCGGGACCGTGGACATGGACAAGTTCCGCGAGCAGCAGGGCGGCGCCGAGGCGATGGATCCCACCGGCATCACCACGGTGACCGAGTACAAGTACATCCCCGCCCAGAAGCTGCCTCCCGTCAAGGGGACCAGCGCCTACAAGTGGGACGCCGGCAAGGTGGTGGAGTTCCCCATCAACGTCTGGATCGGCTGGCTGCCCATCGTCGCCGCGAACAACGGCTTCGCGCCCAGCACCGAGAGCGTCTTCTATAAGAAGTACGGCTTCAAGGTGAACCTGAAGCTCATCGACGACCCGGTGGCCGCCCGCGACGCGTACGCGGCCGGCAACAGCCACATCCTGTGGGGCACGCTCGACATGATGGCGCTGTTCGCGCCCGAGCTGATGAAGGACTCGCGCACCGCCCCGCGCATCTACCAGCAGATCGACTGGTCCAACGGCGGCGACGGCATCGTGGTCCGCTCCAAGATCGCCTCGGTGCGCGACCTCAAGGGCCGGACCATCGTCTACGCCCAGAATTCCCCGTCGCAGTACTTCATCAACAACCTCCTCCTCAACGCCGGCATCCAGCCCGGCGAGGTGAAGCACAAGTTCACCTCCACCGCGTTCGAGGCGGCCGCGGCTTTCGTCGCCGACCCGAGCATCGACGCCTGCGTCTCGTGGGCGCCCGACATCTACAACATTCCCGAGAAGGTCAAGAACACCCGGATCCTGACCACCACCGCCGAGGCGAACAAGCTCATCGCGGACGTCTGGGCGGCCCGGGCCGACTTCGCCAAGGATCACCCCGAGGTCATCGAGGGCCTGGTGGCGGGCATCTTCGACGGGATGCGGATGTTGAAGGACGACACCCAGAAGGCCCGCGCCTTCCAGTGGATGGCCGAGGGATACGGCATGGCCGTGGACGAGATCCGCGCCATGGAGGCCGACGCCCATACCACCAACTTCGCCGAAAACAAGGAGTTCTTCCTCAACGCCAATTCGCCGGCCAACTTCGAGCGGACCTGGAAGAACATCACCTTCGTCTACAAGGAGCTGGGCCTGCTCGACACGCCGGTCCGCTTCGACGAGGTCATGGACTTCACCGTCCTGCAGAAGCTCGACGCCAAGGGCACCTTCGCCGACATGAAGAACGAGTACGTCACCCAGTTCAGCCCCACCACCTACTCGAAGGTCGCCGCCGAGAAGCCCATCCTGACCCAGACCATCCGGATCAACTTCTACCCCAACTCGGCCAACATCTTCGAGCCGCAGCACGACGAGTTCGGCAACGCGCTGGCGAGCACCCTGTATGACCCCAACGCCACCGCCACCCTGGAAAAAGTCGGCCGGCTGGCGGGCCAGTACGAGCGCGCGGTGATCGCCGTGGTGGGGCACACCGACAGCTCCATGAAGGGGAAGGTGCCGCGCAGCGAGGTGGAGCGGCTGTCGCTGGACCGCGCCAACTCGGTCAAGAACGCCCTGGTCAAGAAGTACCACTTCGACCCGAACAAGTTCGTCATCCAGGGGAAGGCGTGGGACGAGCCGGCCGACCCCAACGACGTCATGAACCAGGCGCTGAACCGGCGGGTCGAGATCTCGGTCTATCCGCCGGAGAAATAAGACCCGCGGTATGAAATCGTTCCTGCCCAGCTTCCGGCTGAGGGGGCCGCAGGGCCTCCTCAGCATCCGGGAAAACCTCGGGACGCCACTCAAGATCGTCCTGGGGGCGATCCCCATCGTGCTGATCTTTCTCGGCTGGCACCTGGCCACCACCGGGGCGGCCGAGGAGCGGTTCATCTCCCCGACCATTCTCCCGTCGCCGGGCGAAGTGATCCGGTCGTTCCCGTCGCTCTGGTTTCAGGCGGAACTGAGCCGCAGCGCGCTCACCAGCGCGCTGCGCGTGGTGATCGGATTCGGCGTGGCCTGGGTGATCGCCTTCCCGCTGGGCATCCTCATGGGCGCCTTCACGAAGGTGGACGCGACCTTCAGCCCGGTGATGGTCTTCCTCGGCTACCTGCCCATCCCGGCTCTGGTTCCCCTGACCATGAGCCTGTTCGGGGTGGACGAGATGCAGAAGGTGATGTTCCTGGCGCTGGCCTTTTTCATCTTCCTGCTGCCGCAGTTCGTCCGGGCGGTGGCGGACGTGGACAACGTCTTCCTGCAGACCGCCTACACGCTGGGCGCCTCCCGCTGGCAGACGCTGCGCCGGGTGATGCTGCCGGTGGCGCTGCCGCGGATCGTCCACGCCATGCGCCTCGGCTTCGGCGTGGGCTGGACCTACATCATCCTGGCCGAGATGGTCGCCGCCGAGCGGGGCCTCGGCAACATCATCATCGTGGCCCAGCGCCGCGGCCCCCGCGAGCACATCTACCTGGTGCTGGTGGTCATCGTGCTGATCGCCTACCTCACCGACAAGTTCTGGGCGGTGCTCAGCCGCTTCCTCTTCCCCTACCAGGAGGCCCGATGAGCACGCCCCCCGAAACCACGCCGCCGTCGGGCGCGCCCCCCGAAGTGAAGCGGCCGCCGGCCGCGGCCGGCGGGACTCAGTTGCCCCCCGTGATTGAGTTTCGCGACGTCGCGAAGGTGTTCAACCCGGGCACGCCCCGCGAGTACAAGGCGCTGGAGCATCTCAGCTTCTGCATCGACGACCTGCCGGGCCAGGGCGAGTTCATCACCATCCTCGGGCCGTCTGGCTGCGGCAAGAGCACGGCGCTCAACCTGCTGGCCGGTTTCCAGGAGGTCTGGCCGCCCACCGCCGGCGAGATCCTGGTGCGCGCACAGCCGGTCGTCGCCCCGGGGGTGGACCGGGGCATGGTCTTTCAGAAGTACAGCTCCTTCCCCCACCTCACCGTGCGGCAGAACGTCCGCTTCGGCATGGAACTGAACCGGCGGCGGGAGGGCCTGGCCGAGGATGAGATCGAGAGCCGGGCGATGGACTGGATCGGAAAGGTGGGCCTGGCGCGTCACGCCGACAAGTATCCGCACCAGCTCTCCGGCGGCCAGCAGCAGCGCGTGGCGCTGGCGCGCACGCTGGTGT
>CALAMB010000265.1 GCA_937925645.1 uncultured Acidobacteriota bacterium | reverse complement strand
TATAATATAAATAATTTTCTTCACCCCGTCGCGAGGCTCCGGCGACAAAGGCGCCCGAATTGATTCCGCCCATACCATCCGGCTGAACTCCGGATGGGCGATGTATCTTGGCGGCCTGGAGTGTCAAGGCTCCAGCAGCTGGGTTGCCCGGCTTCCTCGCGAGGAGGAGGAGATCCAACAGGAGGTGGTTATGTCCAACGCCATTCCATCCTTCGCGTCGGACCGCCGACACTTCCTCCGCTGCGCCCTGGCGGGCGGAGCGCTGGCATGCATTGGCTGCCCGGTGCTACGGGCCGCCGAACCGGGAGAAGAAACTCCCGCCCCGCCGTCCCACAAGTTCCTGGCCAAGTCGGAGATGACCTATGCCGGGATATTCAAGTTCACCTACGCCGTGAATTTCATCCCCCTCATGCAGCAGATTGCCGAATCCATGGGTCGCGAAAAATTTCTGGCCCTACTGCAGGATTCCGCCGACAAGGCCATGGCCCGGGAAGTGGACGAATATGCCCGGAAGCTGTCCAAGCGCGACTTGGCCACCTGGTTCGCCGATTTCAAGAAGCCCAACCCCTTCATGGAGCACGCGCTGACCTTCGAACTCACCGAGGAGACGCCCACCGTGGTGCAGATGAAGGTCACCGAATGCCTCTGGGCCAAGACCTTCCGGGACGCCGGCGCCGCCGACATCGGCTACGCCTTCTCTTGCCACCCGGACCAGGCCGCCGCGCTGGCTTTCAACCCGAAGATGAAGTTCACCCGGACCCAGACGCTGATGCAGGGTGCCCCCTTCTGCAACCATCGGTACGAACTGAAGTTGTAGTCACCGCCCGTTTCGCTCCAGGTGTTTCATCCGCGTCCGGACGAGCCGCCGCCGGTCCGCCCGGCCCATCACCTCCGCCTTGCCGTCGGCGGGACAGTGGGCGCGCGGCCCCCGCGGTCCGCCGGGACGGTGGAACTCCACCCGCAGCAGCGCGCCCGCCTCGAGCGCCGCGTCCACCGCCGCCCGGAGCTCGGCGGCGTAGGGTCCGGCACATGGAACGTTCACGGTTGCCGGATCCGCAGGTGTCGTCATCGGAGAGCCTCTCGTTTTCGCCTATCTTAGCACGGCCGCACGGTTCGGTCTCGTGATCGTGATCGAGGCGCGTTCTCGTGATGCGAAAAACGGACATCGGAATTCGGATATCGGACATCGGGCAATCCGTTTCACCACAGGCACAGAGATACTCCGTTAGAAGTCAAAAATATTTTTCAGCGTGATGAAAAATCGGGCGCATGATCTCCTTGGCACGAGGGCGTTCGGATTGGTATGATCGGCGCGGAAGGCGGCCGCTCGAACTCCGGTCTCTTTTGGGGCGCGACCCCGCACGGACCTTGAGGCGAGTGTGCCGCCTTCCGTCGCTTGGCCTCACGCTTGGAAACGGGCGCAGCCAGGGACGTGGCCAGGGGAACCGCCACCGCGGGCGTCAGGGCCATCGCGGCGCGCTGGGCCATTTCCTGCGCTTTACCGGCGACCTGCTCCCACCGCGACGGATCAAAGGCGACGCCTTGCACCCAGCAGGCAAAGACCAGGTGCAGCAGCTTGCGCATGCCGGCCACTACCGCTTGCGCATCGGTCTTGCCGCGGGCGCGCAGGCGGGTGTACAGGGCGCCGACGGCGGGATTGCACCGGATGGCGGCCCGCACCACCGGATAGAGGATGGCGCGGACGCCCGCCTGACCGCGGTGACTGATCCCCCGGTTGATGGTCGTATCCCCGCTCTGGTGGTGCTGGGGGTCCAGTCCGGCAAACGCCACCAACTCCGCCGGGCGGGGAAAGCGGTGGATATCCCCCAGCTCCAGCCGCAGGCAGATGGCGCTCCAGATGCCGAAGCCGGGGATGCTGTCGATGATCTGGACGCCGGGATCGG
>CALAMB010000264.1 GCA_937925645.1 uncultured Acidobacteriota bacterium | reverse complement strand
TCGCCGCGGGTCTCGTAGATGTGCCCCAGCTGGCGGTAGGTGGACATGTACATGCCCACTTCCCGGTTGACGTATTCGCCGCCGCGCCGCTTCATCACCCGGGTCAGCCGGCGCCGCGCCTCGGCGCCGGCCCGCTCCCGCTCGAACAGCGGCGGCACCGCCAGGATCCGCTCCAGGTAGGGCGCCGCCCGATCGTACTCGCCCCGGTTGAAGTGGTGCTCGGCCAGCACCCGGTTGGCGCGGACGCAGCGGGGCGCCTTGGCCACCGTGTCGGCGAAAAGCGTGACGTTGTCGCGGTACGCCGGGCTGTGCGCCAGCAGCGCCACGACGAACAAGACCATCACGCCGCCGCCGGCCGCCCAGGCCAGCCGGCGATTCCGCCCGTGGAGCCGGGCCAGCCCCAGCCCGCCCAGGGCGCAGGCGCCGAGCGACGGCAGCAGGAGGTAGTGCTCGGCCAGGAGCTCGTGATGGGGCACGAGGTGGGCCATGGGCAGGATGGCGACGAAAAACCAGAGCCCCCAGAAGGCCGCCTGGCGGCGCCCGGTGGCGGCCAGCCACACCAGCGCGGCCAGGAGCGCGACGACGAGCGCCGCCGCGGCCAGACCGAGCGGGTCGGCCCAGGTGTAGGCGATGGGGAAGCCGTCGTAGGAGTAATCGGCCCGCAGGGTGACCGGCAGCACCATCAGCCAGAGGTCGTACGCCAGTACCTTCGCCACCGTGAGCAGGTTCGTGATGAAGCTGCCGCCCCACCAGCCCACCTTGCCGCTCGAGGCGGTCAGGACGACCTTGTAGACGACCAGGCCGGCGCCCACCGCCGCGGCCGGCAGCCAGTACCACCACCCGTTGCGCAGGGTGCGGCCGACGCCGCGCCCCAGCCGCCGCCATGCCCCGCCCTCGGCCGCCGCCGTCTCCTCCACCCACTCGTACAGGAAGATGAGCGCCGGGACCACGATGCCCAGCTCCTTGGCCAGGAACGCCAGCAGGAAGCCGGCCAGCACCGCCGCCCACCACCAGGCGTGGCGGGTGCGGCGGAACTGCAGGTAGGCCCAGAAGGCCAGCAGGATGAACAGCGCCGACAGCAGGTCCCGGCGACCGGAGATGTAGGCCACCGCGTCCACGTGGACCGGATGCGCGGCGAACAGCGCCAGCGCCGCCAGCGCCGCCCCGTCGCCCAGGCCCGCCGCGCGGAGCACGAGCCAGGCCGCCACGAGGAGCAGCGCGAACCAGGCCAGGTTGGACAGATGAAACACGAACGGATCCATTCCCCCGATGGCGTGGTCGAGCGCGTAGCTCAGCGTGCGCAGCGGGCGGTAGGCGACTCCCTGCACCATGGCCCGGGCGGCCAGCTCCAGCGACTGGACCGTCTCGTTGTCCCGGACCAGGGAGAAGTCGTCGAAGACGAATTCGTACTCCAGGCTGGGCACGAAGAGCAGCACGCCCGCCAGGACGATGAGCGCGACCCAGCCCCCCGTCCGAACCGGCGACGGGACCCGTTCCGCCGCGGGTCGGGGCGCCGGGCCGTCCGCCCGCCGCCTGCGCCCGGGTTCACGTCCCTTGCCGGGTTTCATTATGGCCGCACGACCTTGCAGGGAATGTTCAAATACAGTTCCTCGGCGTCGGTGACGATGTGCAGGAACCCGTCACACGGTCCCACGCTCAAGCCGCTCTTGAGCGTGATCTCGATGACGGCGGCCTCGCCCGCCGCCCGGACCACCGTCACGACGAAGTAGTCGCGCGACGGCTCCGCCCGCAGCACCTTCAGCGACCGGCCGTCCTTGCGCGCGATGGTGATCCGGCGCACCGGCGCCGGCTCGCCCTCGCGGACCCAGAAGCTGGTCCGCGTCGGGGTCAGCCGCAGCAGCGACACTTTCTGGAAATAGATTGGCACCTTGACCAGCGGGTAATCGCGGCTGTTCGACTCCACGCACAGCGTGGTGACGCCGCGGAACTCGGCGCCGTCCGGGAGCCGGAACACGGCCTCCCAGCCCTC
>CALAMB010000263.1 GCA_937925645.1 uncultured Acidobacteriota bacterium | reverse complement strand
TGCGGGGCGACATCGGCATGGGCGCCGGCGGCACCGTGACCGAGGTGGACGGCGACACCGTCTACGCGTTCGGACACCCGTTCCTGCAGGCGGGACGGACCGCCATGCCGCTGCACGATTCCGAGGTCCTCGCCGTCGTCCGCAACCTGAACAACTCGTTCAAATTCTTCACCACCGGCCGGCCGGTGGGCGCCGTGATCCAGGACCGCCTCCTCGGGGTCATGGGCCGGCTCGGCGCCCGACCCGACCTGATCCCGGTCGCGGTCACCGTCGAGACGCCGCGCAAGCCGCCGGCGTCGTTCGCCGTCGAAGTGATCCGCGATCCGGTCCTGACGCCGTTCCTGATCAACTACGCCCTGTTCAACTTCCTCCAGGCCGAGGAGCGGGCCATCGGCGCCGCCACCATCGACGTCGCCGCCGAGATCACCCTGGCCGGCGGCGAGACGATCCCCATCCGCAACGTCGTCTCCAGCCCGCTCGGCGCGGCCCAGCAGGCGGCGCTGTTCGTGGCGGTGCCGCTGCAGTACATCTTCAGCTCCGGGTACCAGGAGCTCGACGTGGCCGGCGTCCGTGTCAAGGCGGTGATCCGCGACGAGTTGAACGCCGCCCGGATCGACTCGGTGCAGTCGGACCGGGCGGAAGTCCGGGCGGGCGAGACCGTCAACCTGAAAATCAACCTCCAGTTGCAGGACGGCCGGATGACCGCCCTTGATTTTCCACTGCACCTGCCGGCGGACCTGCCCGCCGGACCCGTGCAGGTGTTCGTCGGCGACGGGGCGACGCTGACCCAGTTGGACCGCCAGCTGGAGCCGGGCCTGTTCACCGTGACGACGGCCCGGCAGCTCGTGGGGGCGCTCCGGAACCTCCGCCAGAACGCCACCGTCTACGTCAAGCTGTACCGGAAGGGCGAGGGGATTTTTTCCCGCGGCCACTCGTTCCCGGCCCTGCCGGCGTCCTGGCTGGACATCTTCAGCGGCTCCCGCACCCAGGGAGCCAGCGTGCCGTTGCGTTACATTCATTTCCTGGAGAAGAGCCTTGGAGACCAGAACTATGTCATCACCGGCGCCCAGAACTTCCAGCTCGTCGTCCGAACCGATTAACCGCCGGTCCGGCGCCGCGCGCGTCCTGGCCGTCGTGCTGCTCGTCCTGGCGGCGTGGCCCGCGGCGCGGGCCGTCCGCCCGGCGTGGTATGAGCTGGACACCTACGAGGATTTCAGCGCTGGGAAGGTCAAGGGCCTGGCGGTCACCGACGACGGGCGGCTCGTCCCCGCGCCCGACCTGCGCGAGCTGGGCGACTCGGGCCAGCCGTACATCCTGTCGGCGGTGCGCGACGCGTCCGGAGCGGTGTACTTCGGCACGGGCCATGACGGCAAGGTCTTCAAGCTCCTGCCCCAGGGCGGCGTGACCGAGGTGCTCGACGCCGAGGAGCCGGACATCTTCGCGCTGGCGGCCGGCCCCGACGGCACGCTGTACGCCGCGGGCAGCCCCGGCGGCCGGATCTACCGCGTGGGCCGCGACGGCAAGAGCGCGGTGATGGCCGAGCTCAAGTGCAAGTACGTCTGGGCGCTGGCCCTGGGCCGCGACGGGACGCTCTACGCCGGCACCGGCGTGGAGGGGCGCATTTACAGCGTGGGCGACGGCGAGCCCGTCGTGGTGTTCGATTCGGATGAGACCCACGTCCTGAGTTTGGTGGCGGAGGCCGACGGGGGGCTCCTGGCCGGCACGGCGCCGTCGGGCTATCTGCTCCGCGTCGGGACCGACGGCCGCGCGGTGTCGCTGTTCGACGCCCCGTTCGCCGAGATCCGCCAGATCGTCGTGGACCGTTATGGAGCGGTCTACACGCTGGCGTACGGCAAGGAGTCGGTCGACGGCGAGACGAAAACCGCCACCGTCGCCGCCGACTCGGCCGTGGCCGACGTGGTGGTCTCGGTGTTCCAGCGGGACGAGACGCCCAAGGCGAAGCGGACGAAGACCGACGCGATGGCCGCCGCCATTGGCGCGGCGGGAACCGCGTCGGCCGACCTGGCGGCGGTCTACCGCCTGGACAAGGCCGGCTACGCGGTGCCGGTGTGGCGCTCCGAGGAGGACAAGGCGTTCGCGTTCGCGCTGCAGCCGGACGGGACGGTGATCCTGGGCACCGGGACGAAGGGCCGGCTGCTGGCCCGGCAGCCCGACCGGGCGCGGCTGGCGCTGGCCGAGTCGGGTCAGGAGCAGGTGACCGCGCTGCTGGCGGGCGCTGACGGCATCCTGGCGTTCACATCGAACCAGGGCCGGGTGTATCGGCTGGGCGCCGAGGCCGCGGCCGCCGGCGAGTGGGTGTCCGATGTGGCCGATGCGGGCGCCGTCGCCCGGTTCGGCGTGCTCCGGACCGTGACGGCGCCGCTGCCCGAAGGGGTGCGCGGCGAGTACGCGTTCCGCTGCGGCAACACCGCCCGGCCCGACGCCACGTGGACCGACTGGCAGACGCTGACAGGCGGCGAGGCCGTCTACGCCATCGGCGCGCCGCCGGCGCGCTATTTCCAGGTGCGGGTCTCCCTGGCCGCCGGCGGCAGGAAAGCGCCCGGCCTGGCAGGGCTGTGGGTGGAGCGCCTGGCGGTGAGCTACGTCCAGAAGAACCAGGCGCCCCGGCTGCTGGCCGTGGCGGTGAATCCGCCGGGCGTGGTCTTCCAGAAGCAGCCGTCCATGGTGCAGCCGGGTGAGCCGCCCGACTACGGCGCCGCGTCCACGCTGGAACAGCCGTCCCACATCCAGGCGGCGCTGACCCGAATGAGCGGCGCCATGCAGCTGCCCAAGATCTTCAAAACCGGGCAGGTGTCGCTGAGCTGGACCGACGAGGACCCCAACGGCGACCTGCGGGAATACGCCGTGGACGTGCGCCCCGTGGGCGCCGCGGCCTGGACCCGCCTGGCCGCCGCCCTGCGGGAGCAGTACCTCAACGTGGATCCGGACGTGCTGGCCGACGGCGACTACCTGT
>CALAMB010000262.1 GCA_937925645.1 uncultured Acidobacteriota bacterium | reverse complement strand
CGCTGCTTGGCGTCGGCGTCGCGGGTGAGCTCCGGCGGCAGGAACTTGAGGGCCACGGTGCGTTGCAGCGCCGTGTCCTCCGCCTGGTACACCACCCCCATCCCGCCCGCGCCGAGTTTCGCGATGATCCGGTAGTGGGAGACGGTTTGGCCGATCATCGTCACCTCACGGGGACATGATCTGTCGACTTCAGGGACAGCCGGATAACGTTGTATCCATTATACACATGTTCACAGGTTTGGGAGAGATCGATGGTTGTAGGTTGAGAGTTGAGGGTTCATGTTCGTAATCGCAATTCGTAATCGTAATTCGTAATCGTGCTCGTCATCGATGCTCGAGACTCGTTCCCGCCCCCCGATGTTCTCTGCGCCCTCCGTGTAAACTGTGGTGGATTATCGCGCATCGAACATCGAAATTCGGATATCGAATTTCGTACTCGTAATTCGTACTCGTAATTCGTAATCGTAATCGTGCTCGTGATCGTAATCGTACTCGTCATCGAGAATCGTTTTCGTTCTGTCTGATCTAAGGTCCATCCGTGCTTGTGGGCGTACCCATTGACACCGGGGCCCCGTTTCGACACAATGGGGGCAGTTCATCTGTCAAAATCTGTTCTGAATCGGCGCCCCCCGAGGCGATCGGTTCGCCTGCCGGCACGGTGGCCCGACGAGGAGGGAACATGGTCAAGGTATCCCGAAGCACCCTGACGCTGGTCTGCCTGGGCCTGATCGCCGCCGGCGCCGCGGCTGTACCTGTGGATACGGAGGACTTCAAGGACTATTACGAGACGGCCCAGCGTCCTCGGGTGCAGTTGGTGGCGGAACAGGGGCGCGACGCCGGCGTGTTCGCCGAACTGCGGGTGCCGACGATCCTGGCCGCGATCAAGTACCAACTGGACACGGGCTCCTGGGCCAAGCTGTCCCGGGCCGACCGGAAGCGGCTGGTGGCCTGCCTGGACGATCCCAACCTGAAGTTCATTTACACCGGTAAGCAATCCTCGATGGCGATGTCCGCCGGCGGCCAGGTCATAGACGCCAACACCGTCAAGTTCAACCAGGACGGCTGGTACTCTTCAGGCGCAGGCGGCGAGGCGCGCGGTACGTACGACATCGCCAAGATCATCATCCACGAACTCGGACACGTCTATCAGGAGCGCTATAACTATCTGCCGCGACCCGGCCCCACGAAGGAGTGGTTCCCCGAGGAGTTGGAGGAGCAGTTGCCGGCGGACCTGTTCACGCCGGAAGCCCTCCGGGAACTGGCCAAAATTCTGAACAAGGAGACCGACGGGCCGTGCAGCGACATCTCCGGGTCGTGGACGGGCGTGCTGGCGGTGACCGAAATCCAGGGCGTCTCGTCGATCCGCGTGGGCCAGAAGCGGAACGTGGGCGGCGGAATCTTCACCGTCACCCAGGATGGGTGCGAGGTCACCCTGAAGTTCATGACGAACGAGATCCGCGGCACCATGAAGAGTGGCACGGCAGTGCTCAACAAGCAGGTGAGCGGGGCGCTGGCAAAGGCCACCCTCACCTTCAGCGAAGGCAGGCTGAAGGTCACTCTGAAGCAGAACATCCCCGACGGTCATATTGTGAGCGAGGGGCTGTTGGCGCAGTGAATTGGTGGGATGGTGAATGAGGAATTGGGTGAATAGGTGAATCGGTGAATAGGTGAATCGGCTGGAACTTGGAAATATTTGCCTTCGGATTTAGAACTAGGTCCTAGGTTCCAGATCCCAGGTCCTAGCACCCAGGTCCCAGGTCCCCCAAAGGAGGGCATTCATGAAACGCTACTTAAGATGTCTCGTCATTATGGCCATGCTGGCCGGTGGTGGCGTCGCCGCGGTGGCGGCCGAGGCCGTCAACTTGCTGGCCCTGCACGAGGGCACGCTCCCGGTTGTGGAGCCGGCGCATTACGGCGGCTGGCCGGCGGTGTGCCTCATCGATGAAAGCCCCACCTCGGGCTGGGCCAGCGAAACGGGCAAGATCCGGAACAACGCCATCGTCTTTGAGCTGCTGGCGCCGGCGACCATCCAGCGCTTCGAGTTCGACACCGAAGGCGTGGACACTCCGGGCTCCGCCGCCCGGCATGTGGTTGTCGAGATTTCCGACACGTCGCGCGAGTCCGGCTTTGTCGAGGTGCTTCGCACCGAGTTGAAGGAGGGCGTCAACCGGCAGGCATT
>CALAMB010000261.1 GCA_937925645.1 uncultured Acidobacteriota bacterium | reverse complement strand
TCCGACAACCTGCGGTTCATCCGGTCCGAGTTCGCCCGCACGCCGCAGGGCATCCACATCGACTTGTTCTGGGGGGGCGGCATCTCCCCCCACCTTACCTTGAAAAAGGAAGGGCTCCTGCAGCGCGCCGAGCTGGATCCGGCGGTGGTGGCCGACATTCCCAAGCAGGTGAGCGGCATCCCCATCTACGATCCCGATCTGCAGTGGTACGGCTCCTGCCTGTCCACGTTCGGCATCCTCTCCCACGAGATGGTGCGACAGCATCAAAAATTCCCCGAAATCCGGACGTGGGAGGACCTCACCGCCCCGGCCATCAAGGGCTGGATCAGCGTTGCCGACCCCCGGCACAGCGGCGTGGGCCACGTGGCCTTCGACATCATCCTGCAGGCGTACGGCTGGGAGAAGGGCTGGCAGGTTCTGAACCTGCTGTCGGCCAACGTTAAGAAATTCAAGATCTCCTCGAAGGACGTGGTCAAGGACCTGGTCTCGGGGGACGCCGCCTACACTCTGGTGGTGGATTATTACGCCTGGCGCGAAGTCGAAGATCTGGGCGCCGACAAGGTCAAGTTCGTCGTGCCGGATGGGCTATCCATCGTGAATCCCGATTGCTTCTCCCTGATCAAGGGCGCTGACAACGCCGCGGCGGCCAAGCTGTTCATGGAATATGTCCTGTCGCCGCAAGGCCAGAAGGTCTGGATGCTGCGCAAGGGCACCCCCGGCGGGCCGCCGACCTCGAGTTTGTACCGGCTCAGCCTGCTGCCGACCGTCTACGACGCGGTCAAGGGGCAGACGCTCATCACCACCAACCCCTTCCAATCCGCGTCGTTCATCAACTATGACCTCGGCCTGGGCGAGCGCCTCTGGGACGTGCAGAACGACCTCATGGGCACGTTTCTCGTGGACGCCCACGACTCCCTGGTAGCCGGCTGGGAGGCGGTGATTAAGGGCGGGCGAAAACCCGCCGCCGTCGCCGCCCTCTGCCGGATGCCCGTTGACCAGGCCGAGGCCGAGGCGCTGGCCCTGCGCTGGGATGACGAAAAGCTGCGCAACGAGAAGATCAACGCCTGGCTGCAATTCGCCAACCAGCGATCCCAGGAGGCGATCCGGCTGTCCCGATGAAAGTCGAGATTCGCGGAGTCAGCAAGCAGTTCGCCGCCACGCCGGTCCTCCGGGACCTGGATCTGTCCGTCGCCGAGGGCGAGTTCTTTTTCATCCTCGGTCCTTCGGGCTGCGGCAAGACGACCCTGCTGCGCATCATCGCGGGATTCGAACCGCCCACGTGTGGCGACGTCCTGTTTGACGGCGAATCGGTGCTCGACCTGCCACCCAACCGCCGCCGCATCGGCATGGTGTTCCAGAACTACGCCCTCTGGCCCCACTTGTCGGTGCGGAGCAACGTGGAGTTCGGCCTGGATATCCAGAAGCTTCCCCGCTCCCAGATCGCCGCGCGCGTGGCCGAAGTGCTGGAGATGGTGCAGATGACCGGTTACGAGGACCGGCTGCCCAACCAGCTCTCGGGCGGCCAGCAGCAACGCATCGCCCTCGCCCGCGCCATCGTGACGCGTCCCGGGCTGCTGCTGCTCGATGAGCCGCTGAGCAACCTCGACGCCCGGCTGCGGCTCGAAATGCGCGACGAGCTGCTGCGGGTCCAGAAAGCCACGGGCATCACCACGATCTACGTCACCCATGACCAGAAGGAAGCGCTCTCCATGGCGGACCGGATGATCATCCTTGACAGCGGCCGCATCGTCCAACACGGCAGCCCGCTCGAGGTGTACCGGACCCCGCGGACGGTGTTCGTCGCCGGCTTCATGGGTGAAACCAATTTCGTGCCCGGCACGGTGGACAGCCTGCACAACGACTGGGTGTCCGTCCTCACGCCGCTTGGACCCGTGGCCGGCCCCCTCCGCAACGCGACGCTCCAAAAGGGGCAGCGGATTCTGGTGTCGTTGCGGCCGGAATCCATCCAGCTCGAGGGCGAGAGCCATGAACCGGTGGGCGCCCGGTTCTCCGGCCAGGTGGAGGAGACCGTGTTCATGGGGGAAGTGGAGCACTTCCGGCTCCGCGCCGGCGGGCTGTCCCTCAAGATGATGCTCAGCAATCCGAAGCCCGGCCTCGAACGTCCGGGAACCCAACTGGGGTTGATGGTGGATTTCGATGACATCACCATCCTGCCCCATGAAGAGCCGCCCGCATGACCCGCTCGGCCGCAACACGGATGAGGCCCGTCGATTGGGGCTTGGCAACCTTCGCGGTCCTCTTCATGTTCGTGTTCATGATCTACCCCCTGTCGTACGTATTCGTAAAGGCTTTCTTTTTCGGGGGCAAGTTTGATCTCGGCTTCTTCGGTCTGCTGTTTCAAAACCCGCTGCTCCGCGAATCCATCGTCAACAGCCTGCTGATCGGCACGCTCACCACCGTGGGTACCACCGCCCTGGCGCTGCCGCTGGTCTACGCCTTCGCCCATTACCGTTTCCGCGGCAAAGGATTCCTGCAGGCGCTGGTGCTGGTGCCCATGATCCTGCCGCCGTTCGTGGGCGCCATCGGCATGAAGCAGTTGTTCGCCCGGTTCGGAGCGGTCAACCTCCTGCTCATGCAGCTCGGGGTGATCCAGCAGCCCATCGATTGGTTCGGGGATGGCGGGTTCATGGGGGTGATCTTCCTGGAGACCATGAATTTCTACCCCATCATGTTCCTGAACCTGTCCGCCGCCATGGCCAACGTGGATCCCTCGCTCGAAGAAGTGGCCCTGAGCTGCGGCGCCTCCCGCTGGTCCGTGCTCCGTCGCATCACCCTGCCCCTCATGCTGCCGGGCTTCTTCGCCGGAGCGGCCATCGTCTTCATCTGGTCGTTCACCGACCTCGGCACCCCGCTCATCTTCGACTTCCAGAAGACCATCTCCGTGCAGATTTTTTCCATGGTCACCGACATCAACGAGAATCCCATGGGCTACGCCCTGGTAGTGCTCGTGATCGTCCTGACGGCCACCTTCTTCCTGGTCTCCAAGCGGCTCATCGGCGGCCGCCGTTACGAGATGTTGGCTCGCGGCCACGTAACCGGCCGCGAGAAGCCCGCGTCGCCGGCCGCCGCCGGGCTGATCGCCGCGCTGACGGTGGGACTGGTCCTGGTGGCCCTGCTGCCCCACGCCGGCGTGCTGCTCATGTCGCTGGCGGAGCAGTGGTTCGGCACCGTGCTGCCGGTCCGTTTCACCCTGGCCCACTACCAAAGCATCTTCACCCAGCCGCTCACGTCGGTGTCCATCCAGAACAGCTTGTTCTATAGCATCCTGAGCACCCTGCTGGACGTGGCGATGGGGGTCATCGTCGCCTTCCTGCTGGCCCGGCGGAAATTTCGCGGATCCAACCTGCTGGACGCCCTGGTGATGCTGCCGCTGGCGCTGCCGGGGATCATCGTCGCGTTCGGCTACGTGGCCAC
>CALAMB010000260.1 GCA_937925645.1 uncultured Acidobacteriota bacterium | reverse complement strand
TGGCCGACGTCCGCGGCGCGGACCTGTCGGGCTCGGTGGTGCTCTTCGACGAGGCGCAAAACGCCAATCCCTTCCAGATGCGCACGTTGGGCACGCGCCTGGGCGAGGATTCCAAGCTCATCGTCATGGGCGATCCCACCCAGATCGACAATGTCTACCTGGACAAGTATTCCAACGCCCTGGTGAACGTCTATCAGCAGGCCCGCCGCTTTCCGGAGCCGTTCATCGCCACGATTTCGCTCATGCAGATGGTGCGCTCCCACACGTCGCGGTGGTTCGAGGAGAAGATCGTCCCCAACGTCAAGAAACTGTCCGACAAATGACCGCCGGCCGTGGGTGGCGGCCGCCAGCGGAGTTCGATTGATAGTGCATCCCGGCAGCGCGATGCTCACCACCGAACGACATACTGTTGCCGCGTCAGACGAATGAGCGAACAGCCGAATTCAGTCCTCCCCGAGGCGCTGTACCAGAAGCTGCGCGAGCGCCTGATCCAGGTCGCCCAGAGCCACGTGGGTGACGCCGCCGAGGATTTGGTTCAGGAAACCCTATTCAGTCTCTTCGACAACATCCACCGGGGAAAATTCCGCGGTCAATCCACCTACCAGGACCTGTTTTGCTACGCGCTGGGCATACTCAAAATAATCATCATCAAGGAGATCAGGAAACGTCAGCAGGATCGGAGCCGTTTTCTGTCCGACGGGCCGGAGTCCATCGAGGAAAAGGTCGTCGTGGCGCTGGAGGAGTCGGGCGAACACCGGATCCTGGACGCCGAAGACCAGGCCGGGGCGGAGATGACGTCGCAACAGGCGCGCGAAATCTTCCAGACCTTTCCCCCGCACATTCAGGAACTGATCCATCTGCACGTCGTTCAGGGATGGTCGTATGCCCGGCTCAGCGCCCACTTCAACATGCCCAAACAGACCCTGGTCAGCCGATTTAACGTTTCTATGGAAAAAATGAGAAAAAAGATGATATTCTTTCGTACAAAATCACCCAAAGCGTACTCCATAAACAGGAAAGGTGATTCGTGATGAAGGGCGAGGGATACAACCACCAGAACATTCAGCAGGCACTCCATGACTACTGCCTCGGCCTGCTCCCCGACGACGAGGAGCTTCGGGTGGAGCAGCACCTCATGGAGTGCGCGGCCTGCCACGCCCGGGCGGCCGAGATGCTGGCGTTCGCCCGGATCGTGCGGGCCAATCCCGCCGCGTTCACGCCGGCCCTCCGCCCAGCCGCGTCCCCGCTCGGCTTTTTCTCCAGAATGTGGACCTGGCACCCCGGCCTGGTCGCGGCCGCCGCGACCCTGCTGCTGCTGGCCGTGCCCTTCGGCGCGTTGCGGTACGTCGCGGGCGTCCAGCACGACCGCTACGACCTGGACCTGCCCCGCATGGACGTGATGAAGAGCGCCGATCTCCAGCACGACCAGTTCCAATCGGGGGTGCAGGCGTTCGAGCAGAAGCAGTACGAGCATGCGCTGCGCCACTTCACCGGCTACCTGAAGCACGAGCCCGACAACTTCGATGCCAATTTCTTCTCCGGCCTCTGCTACCTGGAGCTGTCCAAGCAGGGGGCGGCCGGCGTGACGGTCGGCCTCGATCGGGAACGCGCCCGGCAGGGGATCGCCCACCTGGAAAAGGCCCGCGCCATCGCCGGCAGTCTGGAGGAGAAGACCGGCAACACCCGGTATCGGGCCGACGCCGTCTACTACCTGGGGAAAGCGTATTATCTCATCGGCGACTTCGGCCAGGCCCGCGGATTGTTCCAGCAGTACCTGGCCATGGATGAACCGCTGCTCGGCCACCGCGACGAAGTCCGCGCCCTACTGCGCGGTCTGCCCCGCTGACCGCCCCATCACCCCAAGGCACGCTGATCACCCTGTCGGCCCGTTCGCGCTGGACGGGCTGTTGCTTTCCATGTTAAAACCGAACGGCATGGCCGTCTCATGAACATCTCGTCCCGGGAGGGTTTCATGACTCCGCAGCGCATCGCCCGCATCCTGCTGATCGTCGCGCTGGCCGCCGCCGGACTGGCGCTGGCGGAAACGGAGCCGCCGGCCGGCCCCCCGCCGGCCCCGGATCCCAGCGGCCGGTGGACCAGCGCCATGGGCGAACTGACCCTGGCGCTCGCGGGCGACGCCCTGTCGTTCACCTACACCGCGGTGTTCGGCGCGTCCGCCCACATCTGCGACGGGGCGGGCGTGGCGGGGCTCGTCACCGACGGCCGTTACGAGTACATAGACGAGCAGGGCACCATCACCTTCCTCGTTACCGTCCAGGGCATTCGGATGGAGACGGCGGACGGCATCGCCTCGTTCTGCGGCGCCGACTGGCCGGGTGACACCTTCAGCCGGGATAAGTTCCAGCCTCTGGCTCCCTGCCGCGTCACGGCGAAGAAAGCGTATTTTCACGTCGTGGGCCCCCTGCCGCCGGAGCGCCGGCGGGGCTACGTGCTCCGGGGCGACGCGGTGGCGATGGCCCCGGCGCTGCACGCGGGGGATGAGTGGGTGCTGGGCCGGTTCCGGAGCGCGAAGGGAACCACCGCCGGGCTGCTCCGCCGGCAGGACCTGGCCTGCCCCTGAAGTTAAATCAAACCCATAACCGGATCGGAGGTTGATCCATGAAATTCATTCTGATGATCGCTCTCATCGCCGGATGCGCGCTCGTGGGCACCGTGCGGGCCGACGGTTCAGCGGAAGGCGCCGGCACCCGCCACACCTGGTGGCGCGTCAGCTTCGAGACAGCCGTTCCCTTCGCCGCGCCGGCGAAGATCGGCCTCGATGCGGTGGCGCTGGCGCACCCGCCGGAAACCGCCGGCGGCGTCGGCCGCATCGAGATCGTCCTGGCCGCCGCGTCCAAGGGAATGGTGGACGCCATGGGGATG
>CALAMB010000259.1 GCA_937925645.1 uncultured Acidobacteriota bacterium | reverse complement strand
AACCGCTGGATGGACTCCAGCACCACGATGGAGTTGTCCACCAGCATGCCGATGCCCAGGGCCAGGCCGCCCAGACTCATGATGTTCAACGACAGGTCGAACATGTACATGAAGAAGAAGGTGATCACCACCGACAGCGGGATGGACAGCGAGATGATGGACGTGCTTTTCAAGTCGCGCAAGAACAGGAACAGCACGCCGATAGCCAGGATGCCGCCCAGGATGCCGGTGTCCAGCACCTCGTCGACGGCCTGACGGATGAAAATCGACTGGTCGAACACCGGCTTCAGCTCGAATTGCACGCCGCCGACGTTGATGTCGGGGAGCAGGTCCTGAGCGCGCTGTTTGACGGCGTCGGCCACCAGGATGGTGTTGGCGTCGGCGGCCTTGTAGACGGCCAGCTCGATGACCTCCCGGCCGTCCAGTTTGGTGATGACCGTGCGGTCCTTGTAGCCGGAGTATACCCGGGCGATGTCCTTGAGCAGGATGTTGGCGGAGCCGCGGCGGGCGACGATCACGTCGCCGATCTCGTCCACCTGCTGGAACTGGCTCAGCGTGCGGACCAGGAAGCGCCGCCGCCCCTCGTCGAGGATGCCGCCGCTCAGATTGATGTTTTCCTGGGCCAGTCGCGAGGTGATTTGAGTGATGGGCAGGTTGAGGGTGTTGAGCTTGCCGTGGTCCAGCTCGACGTAGATCTCCTCCTCGAGGCCGCCGTTAACCTTGACCGCGGCCACGCCCTGAATGTTCTCGAGATACGGTTTGACCTTCTCCTCGGACAGCAGACGGATCTGGGCCGGGTTCTGGTTGCCGGTGACGCCGATGCGCAGGATCGGGTCGGACGACGGGTCGTACTTGAGGAGGACGGGCTTCTCGGCGTCGTCGGGGAGCTGGACCAGGTCCAGTTTCTCCCGGACGTTCAGGCCGGCGAAATCCATGTTCGTCTTCCAGTCGAACTCCAGGATGACGTACGATTCGCCGGCGCGGCTCACCGAGGAGACGCGGATGATGTTGTTCACCACGCCCACCGCTTCTTCGATGGGCTTGGTGATGACGTCCTCCACCTCGGCCGGGGCGGCACCCTCGTAGATGGTTTTGACCGTCAGCGACGGGTAGGTGATGTCCGGCAGCAGGTTCACCGCCAGGCGGTTGTAGGAGACGACGCCGAAGATCACCAGCGCCAGGATGAGCATGCTGGTGGTGACCGACCGGCGGATGGAGAATTCGACAAGTCGCATCGGTTACTTCTTCCCGTATTTTTCCATCAGCTGCTGGAAGAAGGCGCGGCGCTTCTCGGGATCCTGGAAGAGAGCGGGATCACTCTTGCGCTTGGCCTCAATCTCGGCGCGGGCGTCGGGATTCTGCATGATCTCCGCCATGGGACCGCGCATCATGCCGCCGCCGGGGGCGCCGCCGGGCGCGCCGGCGCCTATCGCTCCCGCCGGGCCGCCGGCGGCCGGGCCCGCGGCGGCGGTCTTGCGGGCCGCCTGCTGCGTCGCCTGTTGGGCCGCCTGCTGGGCGCGGGCCATCTGTTCCTCGCGGCTCTCGCCTTCCATGGCCGCGACCTGGACGGCGAAGCCCTCGTCCAGACTGTCCTGGCCTACCGTGACGACCTTCTCGCCCGGCTGGAGACCGCTGGTAACCTCCACCCACGGCTCCTCGGTGAAGCCCAGGGTGACCTTGCGCTTCTGCACCTTGTCACCGTCGCCGATGATGAAGACCCAGTCCTCTTCCTTCTCGTGCCAGATCGCCTTGCGGTAGATCCGCACCACATCCTGGTGGATCGAGGTGGTCAGGTAGACGTTGACGAACATGCCCGGCTTGAGCTGCCGGGAGACGTCGCGGACCTCGATGGTAACTTTGCCCGTGCCGGTGGTGGCGTCGATGGTGGGGCTGATAAGCTTGACGGTTCCGGTGAATCGCTTGTCGGGCAGTGATTCGGGCTCGATGCGGGCGCTGAGCCCCTCACGGAGCCGGTGCAGCTCGGTTTCGGGGACGAACACCCGGGCCAGCAGCAGGTTCAGGTCGGCCATGGCGGCGACCTTGTCGTTGGTCTTGATCATGTCGCCGGTCTCCACCAGCCGCTCGCTGATCACGCCGTCGATGGGCGCGATGATTTCGGTGTTCTCGAGCTGGATCTTGACGGCGGCGTAGCGCTCCCGGGCCACTTTCAGGTCGAATTCGGCGTTTTCCAGAGCCAGCCGGGAGTAGTCATCGTCCAGCTTGGACTTCTCGTATTCCTGGGTGCTGACCAGTTTCTCCCGGAAGAGCTCCTCGTCGCGCTTGTAGTCGCTGGCGGCCTGTTCCTTGCGCACCTTGGCCTGCGACAGGGCGATCTCGGCCTGGCTGACGGCCAGGGCGTTCTGGTTGTAAGTATTGCGGATCTCCCGGTCATCCAGCTTGATGAGCACCCTGCCGGAGGCGGCGTAATCCCCCTCCTCGAAGTTGACGCTGGCGGCGATGCCGGTGGCCTTGGAGTAGACGTCGACGC
>CALAMB010000258.1 GCA_937925645.1 uncultured Acidobacteriota bacterium | reverse complement strand
CTGGCCGGCGCTGGCGTCGGGCCGGGCGCGCACCGAGGCGGCCGCGGCGCTGGGCTTGCTGGACAGCGAACCGCTCATGGCCCGCGTCAGCCAGTCGGAGGACCGCCTGGCCCGGCTGACGGCGGTGCTGGTGCAGAACCGCGAGGCCCGGCGGGCGCTCCCGCTGGCCGAGGCGCTTCGTCAACGCTTCCCCCGGTCGGCCAAGCTGTCGCTCTACACCTACTGGGTGGGTCGCTGCCGCTTCCTCCAGGGGGATTACCCCGCCGCCGCCCGGCTCTATGAAGAGGCGAGTCGCGCCGACGACGACAAGCTCCGCGTCCAGAGTCGGCTCGCCCTGGGCCGGACGCTGCTGCTGGCCGGCCGGGAGGCCGAAGCCCTGCCGGTGTACGCCGGCGCGCTGGAGCTGGCGGACAACGACGACACGCGGTCGGACATCTTCGCCGCCCTCTACAACGTCACCCGCCTCACGGGGCCGAGCGCGGCGCCGCTGGGCTGGCTGCAGCGGGCCGCCACCGAGATCAGCGGCCGGGAACGCCGGCGCTTCGAGTACCGGGAGGCGCTCTTCCACCTGCGGTTGGGAATGCCCCAACAAGCCATTCCCATTCTCGAGGCGCTGCTGCCGCACCTGCCATCTCCCGCCTCCGGCAACCTGCCGGACCGGCTCGAGGCCCGGTTCTTCCTCGGCCTCGCCCACGAGGGCGCCGGCGACCCGCAGCGGGCGGTGGAGACGTGGACCGCCGAGCTCTACCACCGCCACAGCCAGTACGCGTTCATGGCCATGGAGCGGGCGGAAGCCGTCCTGGCCGGCCGGCCGGAACTGCGGACGGCGCTCGCGGCCGCGGCCCGGACGCGGGCGGCCGACCTCGCCGCGCGGGGCGACCAGCCGGCCGCCTACGAGGAATGCGGCCGGCTGTATTTCCTGACCGGCGACGCCGCCGCGTGGCGCCAGGGCATCCGGCAACTGCCCCGGTACCAGGAAGTGATCGCCGAGTTGGCGGACATCCCGTCGCTACCCGCCGACGCCACCGCCCCGCCCGCCGCCACCGCCGACTCGTCCGCGAGGCGGCTGTTCCGGGCACGGACCTTCCAGCGGCTGGGGCTGGCGGAACCGGCCGCCCTCGAGTACAGCCGCACCCCGCTGGCGTTCGTGGTGCGGCAGACCGGCGGCACCGAGCGCGACCTGTCCACCCGGCGCGCCGTGACGCTGGCCCGCCTGTTCGAGCGGGCCGGCGTGCCGCACCAGGCGTACCGCTGGTCCCACCTGGCCCTGGAGCGGTATCCCGAGGGCACGCCGTTCGCCATGATCAACCCGGAGCTGCTCCGCCTGAACTATCCGGCGCCCTACCAGGAGGAAGTCCGAGCCGCCAACCGGGACGCCGGCGTCGACCCCTGCCTCATTTACAGCATTATCCACCAGGAGAGCCGGTTCAACCCCCGCGCCCACTCAGCGGTCTCCGCCCGCGGGCTGATGCAGCTCATGCCGGAAACGGCGCGCGCGGTGGCGGCCCGGAGCGCCATCGAGCTGCCCGACGCCGGCGCCGCCCTGTACCAGCCGGACCTGAACATCCGGCTCGGCGTCCGCTACCTGCGCGAGCTGCTGGACCGCCTCCAGTCCCCCGCCGCCGCGGCCGCCGCGTACAACGCCGGCCTCGGTCAGGCGGCCTACTGGGCGCGCCTGGCCGGCCAGCCCGCCGACCTGTTCCTGCCGCCGGAGATCCATTTCCACCAGACCCGCGGCTACGTGGACCACGTGATGGCCAACACGCGGCTCTACCGCCTGGTCCACCCCGAATTGGCCCGCCTCGCGCCCCCTCCCGCCGCCGGGCGCTGATCGGTCATTGTCTTTTGGCGCGTCTTTGATTATCATCGGGAGAACCTGTCGCTCCCGCCGGAGGTATGCATGTCCGCGTTCACCATCGAAACCGCCGCCCGGTTCGTCGACCAGACGGTCGCCCTCAAGGGCTGGCTCTACAACCGCCGCTCCAGCGGCAAGATCCTGTTCCTGATCGTGCGTGACGGCACCGGCATCATGCAGTGCGTGATGGCCAAGAACAACGTCGCCCCGGAAGCGTTCGCCCAGGCGGAAGCCATCGGCCTGGAGTCGAGCGTGATCGTCACCGGCCGCGTGCGCGCCGAGGCCCGGGCCGCCGGCGGTCACGAGATGGACGTGACCGGTCTGGAGGTGGTCCAGGCGGTCGCCGACTATCCCATCACCAAGAAGGAGCACGGCACCGCGTTCCTCATGGAGAACCGCCACCTCTGGCTGCGCTCCCGCCGCCAGCACGCGGTGATGCGGGTGCGTCACGCCATCATCAAGGCCTGCCGCGACTACCTGGACACCAACGGGTTCACCCTGGTGGACACCCCCATCTTCACGCCCAACGCCTGCGAGGGCACCACCACCCTGTTCGAGACCCAGTACTTCGACGACAAGGCCTACCTCACCCAGAGCGGCCAGCTCTACAACGAGGCGACGGCCATGGCGTTCGGCAAGGTGTACTGCTTCGGCCCCACTTTCCGGGCCGAGAAGTCCAAGACCCGCCGCCACCTGATGGAGTTCTGGATGATCGAGCCGGAGATGGCCTGGGCCACCCTCGATGACGTGATGGAGCTGGCCGAGAACTTCATCAGTTACATCGTCGCCTACGTCCTCGACACGCGCCGCGAGGAACTCAAGGTGCTGGAGCGCGACACCGCCAAACTGGAGAACGTCCGGACGCCGTTCCCCCGCCTGGCCTACGACGACGCCGCCAAGATGCTCGAAGGGAAGGGCACCGAATTCGTCTACGGCGGCGACTTCGGCGGCACCGACGAGACGCTGGTCAGCGAGGGGTTCGACCGGCCGGTGATGGTCCACCGCTACCCGGCCGCGGTCAAGGCCTTCTACATGGAGCCCGACCCGGCCGATCCCGGCAAGGCCCTCTGCGTCGACGTGCTGGCGCCCGAGGGCTACGGCGAGGTGATCGGCGGCGGCCAGCGCCTGGCGGATCTGGAGACGCTGCGGGCGCGCATCCGCGAGCACGGCCTGCCCGAGGCGGCCTTCCAGTGGTACCTGGACCTGCGCCGCTACGGCACCTGCCCCCACGGCGGGTTCGGGATGGGCATCGAGCGGTGCGTCGCCTGGCTGTGCGGCCTGGAGCACATCCGGGAAACCATCGCCTTCCCCCGCATGCTGTACAAGATTTATCCCTGAGACGCGACCATCCGGGAGGATTACACATGATTCGTCAACGTGCCCTGGTCGGACTGATTCTCATCGCCGGCCTCACCGCCGCGGCCTCGGCCCAGATCCTGATGGGTGAAGTCGTCGCCGGCGACGAGGATTTCGGCTTTTACAACAACGCCGTGTTCACGGCCGACGGGCTGCTGGGGCTGGTCACCGATCCCCAGAACTCGCGGGTGATCGTCTTCGACCCCTACCGCTGGACCGACAACATCGTCGCCTACATCGCCACCGGCCAGGAGCCGGCCGGCATCTACCTGTCCCCCGACGGCCTGCACGCCTGCGTGCTGAACATCGACAGCGACACGGTGACCGTGATCCGCCTCGCCGACTTCCAGACCGCCACCTACACGCCGCCGACCCTCACCGACTTCGCGTACTACAACAACATCGCCTTCAGCCCGACCGGCGACTACGCCTTCGTCTGCGACGCCCGGACCACCGTCAACCAGATTTACGTGTTCCTGGTGACCACCACGCTGGCGAACCTGCACCACGCGACGATCTGGGCCAACGTGGGCATCGGCCCCGCCCGGACGTACGTCTCCCCCGACGGCCAGCGCGCGTTCGTGCTCTGCAACGGGCGGACCGACGACGACCAGATCAGCGTCATCGACCTGTTCAACGAACCCACCTTCGCCGTCCAGCACACCTTCAATGTCGTGGACGCCGACTTCGACCGGACAGGCTCCGACTTCCTCTGCCTCAACAACATCGTCTTCTCCCCCGACAGCCGGTGGGGCTTCGTCTGCGATCCCCAGTACAACGACGTTGTCGCCTTCGAGATCGGCAACTACGCGAACCAGCCGTACCTGGACATCCCCGGCGAGGCCACGCCGGATGCCAGTCTCAGCCGGATCGCCATCACGCCCGACGGCACCTGCCTGGCCGCGTCGTCGATCGTGCTGAACCGCCTCTATCTGATCGACGCCGGCTCGCTGGAACTCCTCCACACCATCACCGACGCCATGGGGTACGCCGATTTCGACGGCTTCAACAACATCGCCATGCTGTCGGACAGCCGGACGGGCCTGATCCACTCGGTGGGCAGCGACGAACTGATGATCTTCGACTGCCTGACGGGCGGTCACTTCTTCCGCGACACCGGCCCCGCGCCGGAGGATCTGGCCGTCTCGCCCGACGAGCAATTCCTGGCCGGCCTCAACGTGGGCCGCGCCCTGGGCGAGGACAGCACCTCCATCTTCTGCCTGGCGCCCACCATCATCGACTTTCCGTTCTTCCGCACCGGCACCGGCGAATTCACCGGCTACGGGGTGAGCAATCCCGTGAACGGCTCGCAGAGTCTGCTGATCTACGGCTACGACAACGACGGTGACCTGCTCGTCGGCACCAACAACGGCGCCGCGCAGCTCATGGAGCCCCTGACCCAGTTCTCGTTCGTCGGCGACATCCAGCTCGGCCTGCCCGCCGGGACCCACTCCGGCTGGCTTCGGGTCTTCAGCAACAGCAGCACCGCCCGGGCGTTCTTCCTGAACACCAACCTGACCGGCGACTACATGGACGGCACGATCGCCACCGCAGACGTGTTCGAGGACTACACCGTCACCCACGTCCGGGAACATTTCGATACCGGCGTCTACACCGTGCAGACCGAACTGTTCATCCTCAATCCATTCAGCAACACGATCCACGTGGAGCTCTCGCTCCGGAACGCCGCCGGCACGCAGATCGGCTTCATGGAAACGGACCTGCTCGGCCGGCACATGCTGACGGGCACGCTGCACGACTTGTTCTTCCGCGACGACAACTTTCTGGATTTGACGGACGGCTATCTCGTGGGGACCGCCACCGACAGCTTCGGCGTGGTGGGCTTCGCCATGATCCGTCACCTCAACGCCGAGGGCGGGGTCGTCACCGTGCACTCGGTCCCGCTGCAGTGGGATCCGAAAGTGAACACGCTGTACAGCGCCCACGTGGCCAGCGGCGGCGAGCTGCCGGACTTCATCAATCCCTACGACACCCGCTTCCACGTGATCAACACGTCCGCGGAGACGGCCCAGGTGACCCTCGCCTTCACCGACGACGCCGACGCCGCCAGCGGAACGGCCGGTTACACGCTCGCCGCCGGCGAGCAGCTCGTCGTCCCCGCCTGGCAGGCGTTCGGTCTGCCGGACCCCGCCACCCGCCCGCCCTACGTGACCGGCAACGTCAAGATCACGTCCGACCGCGACGGGCTCCTCGGCGACGTGGTGTTCGGCGACGGGTTGAACACCCCGCCGGCCTTCGAATCCTGCCTCGCCCTGGAGGCCGCTCCCGCGCGGCAGGCCATTTTCAGTCACGTGGCGCACGGCCCGGTGGGCGACGGGACGCTGATGTATTTCAACGGGATCAGCGTCTGCAATTTCAACACCTATCCGGTGGACGCCACCGTCTGGATTTTCCAACAGAACGGCACGCTCACCGGCACGCACGTCCTGCACCTGGAGGCCGACAGCCGCTACCTCGGGCTGCTCAGCAACATCATCCCGGCGGCGTGGCCGCAACTGGGCGGCTATGTGGTCCTGGATGCCACGGGACCCGTCGTGGCGTTCGAGCTGTTCCTGGATAACAATTCCCGGCTGCTGTCGGCCGTGCCGCGGAACTAGCGGCCCGCGCCCCGGCGCTCCCGGCGCCACGCCAGCAGGGCGTCCGGGACGTCGGTGATGAGCGCCCAGGCGCCGAGATCGGCCAGGCGCCCGGCCTCGGCCGGATCGTTGACTGTCCACGTCAGCCAGGGCAATGCCGGATCGACCAGGCCCGCGGCGGATCGCCGGCCTGCCAGGCGGCACTCGGGAATCAGGCAGGCCGGACGGCCAAACAGGCCGGCCAGCGGCCCCGCCGTCAGCCACACCAGCGCCCGCCAGCCGCCCGGAACGGCACGCCCCACGATCCAGCCCCGCGGAATCTCGGGAACGACCTGCCGCACGGTCCGCAGCGCCCGTCGGGAAAACGAGGAGAGCAGGACGGAGTCCGGCGGGAGCAGCCGGGCGGCCGTCGCCGCCACGGCGGCCGCCGCGGCCGGGTCCTTGATCTCGATATCCACGAGAATCCGGCCGGCGCAAATGTCCAGCACCTCGTCCAGCGCGGGGACCTCGACACCCTGGCGCGCCGCCGCGGCGCGGACCTCGGCCGCGGTCATCGCCGCGACCGCCCGCCCCCCGATGGCGGCGTCATGAAACACGAGGAGTTCGCCGTCCGCGGTCCGTCGGACGTCGAGTTCCACGAGGTCGCACCCCAGCTCGATGGCCCGCCGGAAGGCCGCCGGCGTGTTTTCGACGCGCCCGCCGCCGTGGGCGCCCCGGTGGGCGCCGATCAGCGGCAGCGCGCCTCGGTTTCGCTGAAACAGCGGCGGCGGATTCATCCCCCCCCTCCGCTCGTCCCGGCCCGGGGATATGGCGCCCCGATCCTCCGTGCGCCGCTAAAAGATCCAGCCGACCCCGGTGAACATCGTGAAGTCATTGTTCTCCACATCGGGCAGCGGCCGGGAATCGTACCGGTTAAGCATGCCGATATTGAATTTGAACGTGCCGCTGACGGTCAAATTGAGCGTGGCGTCAAGGACCGTGCGATATCGCCCCTCGCCCGTCAGGTACGGAATGACCAGCAGGTTCTGGGTGAGCGCCATGCGCGAGTTCAACTTCCAGTTCAGGTGTTCCTCGAGCAGGGTGCTGCCGTCGCTCCGGCTGGGCAGGGCCGGGTAAACCTCCTGGAGGAACCCAATGCCGGTCCCCACGTCCATGGACAGCGACGGACGGGTGACCAGACTGTAGCCGACGCCCGCGTTCCAGGTGTGGCGCAGGTCGATTCCCTCCACCTTGTCGTACTCGCCGCTCACCGAGCCGAACACGAAATAACGTTTCGGCAGCTTGTAGTCGTACCGGAACGAGCCGTACACCTCGTTCCGCGATATCGCGTCGTTCAGCACGCCGTAGAGCGTGTGGGCGCTGGCGGAGAACGTGTCGCGCCGCCGCGCGTAGCGGGCGGAAGTTCTCAGGTAGAGATCGTCCGACGACGCGTTGCCCCGCGCCAGGGTGTAGCCGAAATTGACCGCGCCGCTCCAGCGTTTCGGCCGGACTTCATCGAGTCCGTCCACCCGTCCCACCGCCGCCCGAAGATCCGTCCCGGGCCCGGGATCCGCCGGGCCCAGCTCGATGCCCTGAACCCGCTCCGGGGTCAGCGTGTATGTTTTGTCACCGCTGACGAGACGGAACAAACCGTCCGCCCAGCCCGTCAGCGTGGCGCGCAGCGTGGTGCCGTCGTCGAGTCGTAACCGGGCGTCGGCGCTGCCCGCGACGTCGACGGCCCGCTCCAGCGGCAGTTCCAGCGACGGGGCGTAGTCGGTCCGGAGCACCGCCCGCGAGCCGTCCAGCGCCACCAGCGTGCCGGAGAGCGTATCCCCGTTCTTCATCCTGACGCGGAACGCCTGGCCGGAGACAGTGACGGCCAGTGTCAGCAGCCCGACCGCAAACACCCAGGGGATGCGGCATCTCACGGCGGTGTTCAACCTCCCGAAACAGAAAATTCCGGCGGCGGCGGATTGCTCAGCCCTCGGCCGGGCCGCCGGTTCCGTTGCCCGGACCGGCCGCCGGATCGAGTGGATAGGCAGTCAACGCCATCGACCGCTCCGCCGGAGCTCCAGCCGCCCCGACGACGCCGGTTCCGCAAGCGAGGAGCGCGTGGCGCCACTCACCTGGCGGCACGTCCACACCCGGCGCCACGACGCAGTCCTGCACCGTCGCCCCGGTGCTCACGCTGTTGCGCCCCATGAGCAGGCTGCGCGCCACCGCGGCGCCCGCGTCCACGACCACGTGTTCACCAAACACGGTCTCGCGCACCCGGGCGGCCGGGTCCAGCATCACGTTCCAGGTGGTCCAGTTGTCCAGCCCCCCCGCGCGGAGCAGCTCCAGGCTGTTGCGCAGGTAGCGGCCGGGGGTGGAGAATTCCATCCACTCGCCGTCCGCGACGAACCCGCGCACCGGGTGGCCGGCCGCCGCCAGCGCGGGGTAGAGGTGCCGGATGGTGTCGAAGGGCTGGCCGTCGGGAATGAAATCCAGCACCTCCGGCTCCAGCAGATGGATGCCGGTGAACGCCAGGAGCGGATCCGCCCGCCCGTCCGCCTCGGCGAACGGCACGTATCCGCCGACGCGGCCGTCGGCGTCCAGCCGCACGTGGGTGTATGGATCGCGCCGTCGGTTCGGCGTCAGGACCATCGTGGCCAGACTGCCGCCGGCGCGATGGGCGGCCAGCGCCGGGGCCAGGTCGATGGCGGTGACGATTTTCGCGTTGACCAGCAGGAACGTCCCGCGCCCGGCGAAGCAGTCGCGGAGCGGCGCCAGGGCGCCGGCGGTGAGCAGGATCGGCCCCCGCTCCTCGGAGAAACGGAACCGGAACGAGCAGCCGTCATAGGCGGTCACCGCCCGGCGCACCGCCTCCGGCAGGTGATGGAGGTTCACCGCCACATCCTCCACGCCCCACCGGCCCAGCCAGTCGAGCAGGTGGTGGACCAGCGGCCGGCCGAGCACCGGCAGGCACGCCTTGGGTATCTCGTCGCTGAGGGGACGCAACCGGGTGGCGTAGCCGGCCGCGAGAATCATCGCCGCTGCAATCATGACTGGAGTCGTCTCCGCGTCGAAGGTGCCGACGCGTCGTGCGACGGCTGGCCCGCGGGGCCTTTCGGGCGGGCGGGACCTGCCGCGATCCGGCGGATCACCGTTCGACGGACGCGTCTTCCGGCGATCGCGCGTCCAGCCGATCCCACAAGTCCTGGTTGAGGATGCAGCCCGGATCACCGGCCAGGATGTCGCCCGTGTAGGCGTCCGCGCGGGCCCGGCAGCCGCCGCAGACGGGGCGGTAGTCGCACGCGCCGCAGTGGTCGCCCAGATTGCTCCGGTCCGTCAGTTTGTCGAAATAGGCGTTGGTCTGCCAGATTTCCCGGATGCTCTGGTGCGTGACGTTGCCCACGACCCGGTGGGGAATGTAGACGCACGGGGTGATGTCGCCGTTGGGCTGCAGGGAACAGTAGCACCGGGCCGCGCCGCAGCCGCCGATGTACTTGGCCAGCACGCGGGTCTTGGAACCGGGGCCCGAACCGGCGTGGCCCAGCGCCATGCGTCCTTCCACATCGGCGTACATGAAGCAGGCCCGACCGAACTGCGGGGCCGTGCTCATGATGCTGATCTCTTTTCGCTGCAGCCGACGCTCCAGGACTTGGAGCAGTTGTTCCCGCTGCCCGGGGTCCAAATCGTGGATGTCGTTCCGGACCCCGCGGCCCACCGGGATGTAGTTGAAATGCACGAAGGTGGAGCAACCCATGTCCACGGCCAGCTGGATGAGCCGGTCGGCCTCCTCGAAATTCATCCGGGAGATGCAGGCGGCCAGGCCGACCCGCAGGCCGGGCGTCGCGGCGGCGGTGCGGATGCCGTCTATGGTGCGGCGCCAGGCGCCGGGGATCCCGCGGAACGCGTCGTGTTTGTCCGGATCCACCGAGTCCAGGCTGACCTCGACGTACTTGACGCCGTGTTCCACCAGCCGCGCGGTCACGTCCGGAGTCAGCACCGTGCCGTTGGAGGCGATGGTGACATGGATCCCCCACTGCCGGCAGCGTTCGAGCACTTCCCAGAAATTCCGGCCCATCAGCGGCTCGCCGCCGGCCAACGCCAGGAAGGGGACGTACTCCCGGCCCATCTCGTCCACGACCTTCAGCTTCTGTTCCAGATCCAGCTCGTCGGGCAGCGGTCGGCTGCAGGCGTCCTGGTAGCAGTGGACGCATTTCAGGTTGCAGGCCTGGGTGAAGTTCCAGACGATCATCAGGGGCATGTGGAATTTCTGGGGCACGGTGAGGCCGTACTCGTGGATGCTGCGGAACGTGTTCACGAGCGCCCGCAGCGTGGGCCGGTGGTGGAACAATTTGAACTTCACCATGTCGGCGTTGGCGTCGCGCGCGCGCAGGAAATGCTCGAAGACCGTGTGCAGGGGATAGAACAGCAGCCGGTCGGCCCGGGGCGCCGCCGGGTTGTCGTACGAGTACATCATCCGCTCGAACAGCGTCCGCCCGCCACCGTTCCCGCGGCTCAGGAACCCGGCCACGCGCTGGACCCGCGGGTCGAGCAGGAACTTTTCGATATCGCTCTGTTGCGTTTGCAGAATGCCGTTCCGGTTTTCTTCCATGGCGCTCGCGACCAGAACCTCCGTGAAATTCGGCGTCATTCTAACGGAACATATTCGACAAATCAATGTCAAGGACGGAATATCTTCAGCCCCGGACCGCGGCCGTGGCATCCCCTCCGGCGACATGCGCCCGCACGGCAAATGAGGGCCGGGCGGTACCCGCCGGGGCGCCATCGACGACGGGACGAAGCCCGGCGGTGTTTCGCGCGAGCCCCACGCTCAAAGCGGGCGGGCCTGTGCTATACTGACCCCTTTTGTATCATGGAGGTGACGCATGTCACGACTGGCGGGAATCGGAATACTGATGGCGGTTCTTGTCGCCGCCGGTTGGGCCCAACAGGCGGGGACGGACCGAGGTCTCAACGACCAGATCATCCAGCTGATCCGGGAGCACCGCCTGACGGAGGCGGAGGATCTGGCCGCGCAATGGGCGGAGCGGGAGCCCGGCCCCGCGTCGCACTACGCGCTGGGCATGGTCCTGTTCGAGAAACGCGACTACATGCAGGCGTACACGATCCTCACCAGATCTCTCGAAGGCGCCGTCACCGCGACGGTCATGGCCCGAACGTTCACCATGCTGGGCTTGATCGACTACAATTACGGCAACTACCAGGCCGCGCTCCGCTGGTTTGCCCAGGCGCGCCGGCTGCCCAGGCTGCCCGCGGCGCAACTTCGGCAGATCGAGGATTACCATGCCAAGATATCGCTGGAAAAGGAGCTCGCCGGCTGGCGGACGCGGCCGACTCCCCGGATCATCTTCCATTATCCCGACGGGGCTGACATCGAACCGGTCGTGGACCGGCTGCAATCCGAGTATACGGCCATCGTGCAATCCTTCTGCCGCGAATTCAACCTGCCGGAGGATCCCCAGATCCATTTCTACTATTATCCCACCGAAACGCTTTTCCGCCGCATGCAGCCCGACGCCCCCCACACGTTCATCTATCTCCAGGAACAGATCATCCATGGGTGGCCGGAGACCCGCCTGCGCCACGAGTTCATGCACCTGATGACCTGGCGGATCAACCGGCGCAATTACCCGTCGTTTCTGATCACCGAAGGATTCACCGAGTATCTCAACCGGCGGGCGCAACCGGAACGATGGCATCGGCCGGCGGCTCAGATCGCCCAGACCCGGGGCCTGCCGAAGCTGGCCGAGATGGAACGGATCGATATCTACCGGCACGACCTGTGGGCGTTCGATCTGGTAAGCTCGTTCACGGCGTATCTGGTGGATCAGGTCGGCTGGGAGAAGTATCTGGACTTCTGGAAGCGCGGCCAGAATCTCGAACAGGACATGCCCGCCTATTTCGGCGCTCCGCTGACGGAGCTGTGGTCCCGGTGGGGCGCCGGCCTGAAGCAGCTCACCGTGACCGAGTACGAGGTCTGGCGGACATTCCGGGAGGAAATTCTGGCCCCCGGCCTCTTCGCCGACGGCGTGCGGATGCTGGAGGGCCGCACCGATCTGTCGCCCCTGGGACGGCTCATGCTGGCCCGGGTTCTGGCGGGCGACGACCGGCCGGCGGACGCGCTGGCCGCGATCCGGGACTTCACCGACCGCCCGGAGACGCTCCGCGCGGCGTTGCCTGACCAGGCCTGGGCCGACGGCCTGCTCCTGGCGGGCCAGTTGTGGGATGTCGCCGGCGAGCGCGACCGGGCCCGGCGGTTCTACGACTCCGCCACGGAGCTGCCCGACTGTCCGGATGCCGTGCGGGCCGCCGCGGATATCCACCGCCAGACGCCCTGCCGGCCCATCGACTTTCGCCTCCAGCCGACGCCAAACGCGGTGGACCGCGCCGAGCGCCTGGTCCGGTTCTGGATCCAGGCCGGCCTGTCGGGCGACGACCTGGCCGCTGCCATCAGCCGGGGTTTGGACGAAGAGAAAATTGAGCGCCTCAACCGCAACCTGGGCCTGGCGCCCACCCAGCCGCAACGGGACACCGTCCGGGAGTACCTGACCGGCAAAATTCCCGAGGACTGCGTGCGCCTGGTGCTGGCGGCAGGCATTTCCATCCTCGATGTCAGAGAGTGTCTGGATCGGAACGGTCCGCCGATTCAGTTCCCACCGGCGGCGGCCGGCCGGCGCTGAGAAAACCCGGAACGGGCCAGTGGTGCGGCAGGCGGGAGCGACGCCGCCCTATCCCCCGCCCATCAGGTGGATGGCGTCCACGCGGTCCCCGGCGCGGATCACAAACGAGTCGTAGCGGTCTTTCTGGATCACCTCGCCGTTCACCCGGACGAAGATCAGCGGGAAGGTGTACTTCATCTGCTGCAACATCTGGCGGACGGTCAACTGGTCGCCCGCCAGCTCGGTATCTCGATTGTTGATGACCAGCCGCATGCCGCCACCTCACGATCATCCTGTCGCGCTGATTATAACCGCCGGCCGTTCGTCGGCGCAATAGGTTGAAATCCCGTTGACTTATTACACCCCGGTCGATATTATCAAGTGTCATTAAAAAATGGAGGTTTTGCCCCCATGAAGTATCTCAAAACGTACGATGAGAAATGCATCGGCTGCAACCAGTGCATGACGGCCTGCGCCATGGCGTTCTTCAAAGAAGACAATCCCGCCAAATCGGCCATCCAGGTTGTCGCCCTTCCCGACGGCGGGTTCCATCTGGTGGTCTGCGACCAGAAGTACCGGAAATGCGTCGATGAGTGCCCCACCCAGGCCATCTCCATCAACCGGCAGGGGGTGGTGATGATCAACAAGAAGCTGTGCATCGGCTGCTTCGCCTGCGTGGCGGTCTGCCCCATCGACGCCATGCGGCGGTGCGACGGGCTGGAGAATCCGTTCAAGTGCGTGGCCTGTGGCGTGTGCGTCAAGGGCTGCCCCACCCAGGCGATCGAGATCGTGACCGAGGAGTAGCGACCATGAAAAACACCAAGATCCACGTGGACGTCGACGCCCTGAAGGCCCGGCACGTCCTGCTCAAGGAATTCCGCTACGAGCTACGGCCGGTGGTGCGCGGCTACAACATGCGCACCCTGTACGTGAACGTGTCGTCGAACGAGATCAAGGAGAAAGCGGTATCCGAGGAGATGAAACAGAAGTTCACCGGGGGCAAGGGCTTCGGCCTGAAACTCCTCTGGGACGCGATCAGCGACACCACCCGCTGGAACGACCCCGAGAACGAAATCAACATCGCCATGGGGCCCATCTGCGGCAACACCAACTACCCGGGCTCGGGCAAATCGCTGGTGGTGTCCATCTCCCCGCTCACCGACATCCCCATCGACAGCAACGTGGGCGGCTATTTCGGCCCCTACCTGAAGTTTTCCGGCTTCGATGCTATCGAGATCCAGGGCAAGGCCGAGCGCGACGTCATCGTGTACGTCGACGGCAACCAGGGCCTGGTCCGGATTTTCGAGGCGCCCGGCGAGGCGGTGGACAGCCACATCCTGGCCGAGCAGATGGTGGAGCTGTTCGCCGCCAATGAGCTGGAGAAAATGCACATCTCCACGGTGAGCGCCGGCCGCGGCGCCGAGCACGCCCTCATCGGCTGCCTGAACTTCTCCTTCTATGACCGGCGCCGCAAGGTGTCCCGGCTGAAGCAGGCCGGCCGCGGGGGCATCGGCACGGTGCTGCGCGACAAGAAGATCAAGGCGGTCGTCGTCAAGTATTCGGGCCTGTCCGGCAAATCCAACAACCCCGTCGACCTGGACAAGCTGCAGCAAACCGGCCTGAAGCTCCACAAGGAGATCATCGCCCTCGACGACCAGCAGTGCCGGATGCGCCAGATCGGCACCGCCCACCTCGTGGAGATCATGGACGAGTACGACCTGCTCCCGACCCACAATTTCAAATTCGGCCGCCACGTGAAGACGCCGAAAATCAACTCGCACGCCTTCTACGACCTGATCACCCACGGGCTGCCCGACGGCTGCTGGTTCGGCTGCACCATGGCCTGCGCCAAGGCCGCCGACGGCTTCAGGTTGCGCACCGGCCCCTACAAGGGCCAGCGCGTCACGGTGGACGGTCCCGAGTACGAGACGGTGGGCGGCTGCGGCTCCAACATCGGCGTCTTCGACGCCCGCGCCGTCATGGAAATCAATTTCTACTGCGACACCTACGGGCTGGACACCATCTCCTTCGGCACCATGACCGCGTTCATCATGGAGTGCTGGGAAAAGCGCGTGCTGAACGCGGAGCGCACCGGCGGGCTGATCATGCGGTGGGGCAACTGGAAGGCCGCGCTCGAACTCATGCACCAGATCGCCCGGGGCGAGGGGTTCGGCCTCATCGCCGGTCTGGGCACCCGCAAGATGAAGCAGTACTTCGTCGAGCATTTCGGCGCCGATCCCCAGCTCATGCAGGACATCGGCTGCGAGTGCAAGGGATTGGAATACTCCCAGTACGTGTCCAAGGAGTCGCTGGCCCAGCAGGGCGGCTACAGCATGGCCCTCAAGGGCCCCCAGCACGACGAGGCCTGGCTGATCTTCATGGACATGGTCAACAACCAGATCCCCACTTTCGAGGACAAGGCGGAGGCGTTGCACTACTTCCCCATGTTCCGGACCTGGTTCGGGCTGCAGGGGTTGTGCAAGCTTCCCTGGAACGACGTGGAACCGGCCGACAACGCCCAGACGAGCGAGCCGGCCAAGGTTCCCGAGCACGTCCAGAACTACGTGGACATCTACAACGCCATCACCGGCGGGAATCTGGACAAGCAGGCGCTGATCCTCCAGTCGGAGCGCGTGTACAACTTCCAGAAGGTCCTCTGCATGCGGCTGGGGCGCGGACGGCGCATTGACGACATCCCCCCGTTCCGGATGGTGGGACCGGTCACCACGCAGGAATACAAGTCCCGGGAGGACCGGTACGACCAGCAGCTCCGCGAGAAGGTGGGCGTCGACCCCGCCGGCAAGAGCACCAAGACGAAGCTCAAGATCCTGCGCCGCTATCGCGAGGAGCAGTACCAGCACCTGCTGGACGCCGTCTACAAGCGCAAGGGCTGGACGCCCGAAGGCGTGCCCACGCCCGAGCATCTCCGCAAGATCGGCATGGACCTGCCCGAGGTGCTGGCCGTGGTGGAGCGCCACCTGCGCTGATCCGTTCGGATTGTCGAGATCCAACGGGCGGCCGCACCGGCCGCCCGTTTTTTTTCATGATCGCCCGCCGGCTGCGACCGGTGCGCCGTAGTTCCAAACCGGTCGCGCGGCGGTTCACTCCGTGTCGTAGGCGCCAAGGAAACCGTCCAGCATCCCCCACGCCCCCCGGGGCAGAAGCACGTGGAACTGGTCCTCGAGGGCCGGGTGGGCGCCGATGCCGACGCTGAGGCCGCCGGACGCATCGGCGATGGCGCACAGCTCCGTCTCGTCGGCGTTGTGGCCGATGACCAGCGGCGCGTGCACGCCGTGGCGAGCCGCTTCCGCCCGAAAGACCGCCGCCTTGTCCCGCGGTCCGTGGCGGACCGGCGCCGCCAGGCCGGCGAACCGGCTGTCCAGCCAGACAGTGCGGTTTCCCGCGAGAAAGAGAAACGGCACCGGTTCCCCGTCCGCGGCCAGCGCCGCGGCGAGGCCGTCGAGCAGGCAGTCGAGGCCCAGGGAGATGACGCCCAGCGGCCGCCGCCCGGCCAGACGGCGGAGGCAGGGCGCGATTTCCGGATACAGCTCCCGCCACACGTCCGGCATGACCCGGAGGAACGCGGCGCGCTCGATGCCCCGCAACGCCCGCCCGTACAGGCGGTGGAGCCGGAGGTTCCGGCGGGCCGGGTCGCCGGGCAGCCGCTTGAGGGCGT
>CALAMB010000257.1 GCA_937925645.1 uncultured Acidobacteriota bacterium | reverse complement strand
AAAAATTTTCTTTGAATTGTATCGGAGATGATCGTGGGAAAGCGGGGCCGGGGTTACCGGCCGGACGGGGAGGGTAAGGGCGTGTCCGAGAGAACCGTGGCGCTGTTGCAATGCCGGACTGGGCGGGCTTCGAAAGTCCGTGTTCTTGGGCCAGCCCGACAGCCCGCGACCGCGCCTGCTCGGGAATGTCCGTCACCGGGTTACGCCGCGAGGCGGAACCGGTGGAACCGGTCGGGACCCCCGGAATCCCCGCTGTTGTGTCCATAGGCCGAACGCCACGCATGCGGCCAGCCGGCGGACGGATCGGCAAGACCGTTGGCGAGCTCAGCGCCTTCTGTCATAACCCTGATGATTAAGAGGGGGCCGGCAGGCGATCGGCCGCAGACGCGTGTTGATTGAACATGCGGAAGTGCTACTTTTCGTCTTCCCACGCGGCGGGACGGCTCTTGGCGGGGGCAAAGGGGCGGCCCCAGACGGGCTGGCGCGCCGGGGCGAAAACCACTCGGAGGGCCATCCGGTACAGGTGGGGCGCCGTGTAGAAGACGAACAGGTACCAGCCAAGCGCCGCCACCAAGTCCACCAGATAGTGGTAGCGCAGGTAGACCGTGCCGAATATCAGCAGGATTCCCGGCGGCAGCATCACGCGAAACGCGGTTTTCTCGTGTCGCCAGGCGAAGTGCAGCGCCACCAGGGTCATCATGACGTGGCCGGACGGGAAGCAGTCCCGGTTCACCGATTCCAGATAATTGAGCAGATTCACCATCTGGTCGTACAGCAGAACGCCCTGCAGCGGCTCGGCGTAGAGGTGCTGCAGGGTGAATCGCGGCCCGATCGCGGGGATCAGGAAATAGCCCAGGTAGGAGAAAAAAAACCCGTAGCACATGAGGAAGAAGTAATAGTCGTACAACGCCAGACGGCGCTTGGCGACGATCACGATGGCCAGGCCCAGCGGGATGAAATAAAAGCATGTGTAGACGTACTGCAGCAACTCGGTGAGCAGGGGGAGTTGGAACTGGCCCAGGAACACCGATGGATGCTGTCCGAACAGCCACTGGTCCCAGCCGATCAGGAGCTGGTCGCGGTCAGCCGCGGTCGCGGCGGGGATGATCTCCACGAGGTGCCCGAACAGGACCGTGATGAAGACCGGGGGGTGCCACAGGCGGATCGCCTTGATCCACCACGGGGAGCCCGCGATGGGGAACCGGGCGGCGTAGATAAGGATCGACGCGATAAAGACGTGGACCATGAGCAGGCGGTTGGCGGAGGGTATCTCCCGGTAGTTGAGCAGAACCAGCAGGCTCAACAGGCCGATGAACGCCAGCACGGCCAGGTCGGCCGGCCGCAGGCCGGGGCGGTCAAGGGCCTGGGTTTCGGATCGAGCGTAGTCAGGCGAGCTGTCCATTGTCCTTGTACCACTCGATGGTCTGGCGGATCGCCGCGTCGATGGTCCACCGGGGCTGGAATCCGAAATCCTGCGCCGCCTCGGCCGGAGAGCATACCCAGTAGGCGGCCCGCATCTCGCGAACTTTTTCCAAGTTCAGGATCGTCGGCTTCCGCGCAATGCGTCCGGCGAACTGAGCCGCCAGCGCCACCGCCCAGACGACGGGGAGGGGGATGACCACCCGGCGGCAGTTTCGACCCATCGCCCCGGCGGCGATCCGGCCCAGCTCGGACCACCGGTAGCATTCAGTGTAGCACGGATAATACGTTTTGCCCACGGTCAGGACCGATTCGGCCGCGGCCGCCAGCGCGGCGGCCAGATCCGGCGCGTAGACCACGGACACCCGCTTGCGATCGTCGCCGACGATGGGCAGCCAGCCCCGGGCGACGGCGCGGAAGAAGTGCAGCACGTCCGTGTCGCCCGGTCCGAACACCACCGGCGGACGAAACACCGTCACCGGACAAACGGTGGCCAGGGGCCGGACCGCCTCTTCGCCCTGCAGCTTGCTTCGGCCGTAGTGGGTCAGGGGGGCGGGCGGATCGAAGACGGCCGGCGGGTCGGGAGTGGCGCAGGGGCCCACGGCCGCCAGCGAGCTCACGTGCAGGAACCGCGCCGGGGCGCGGACCGCGCCAAGGACCGCCTCGACGATCGTACGGGTGACATCGACATTGCCCCGGTAGTACGCCGCGGCGTCGAACGCCTTGGTGACCCCCGCCAGGTGGAACACGTGGGTGGCCCCGTTCACGGCCCGCGCGGCGCAGGCCGGATCGGCCAGGTCGCCCGTAACGGTTTCGATCCCGCGCGGGTCCGGGTACACCGCCTGAAACTTGGCCGGATTGCGAACCACGACGCGGACCGCATACCCGCGCTCCAGCAGTCGGGGGACCAGGTGGCGGCCGATGAAACCCGTGGCACCCGTGACGAGGGCCAGGCGCATGTCAGTTGATGATGCCGAAGGATTTGCCCAGCTTGGCCATGGTTTCGAGCAGTTGGTCGATCTGCGGCTCGCGGTGGGTGGCCATGCAGCTGATCCGGACCATGCAGCGATCGGCGGCGGGCTTGAAAATGGGATTCGTGTAGATGCCGTTGGCCAGGAGTTCCTTGTGGATCTGGCAGAGCAGCAGTTCGTCGTCCACGATCACCGGGACGACGGGCGTGATGCCGGGGATGACATCGAAGCCCAGCGACGTGAGGCCTTCGCGAATGAGCCGGGCGTTGTGCAGGAGGTTCTGCCGGCGCTCCGGTTCGTCCTTGATGATCTGCAGCGAGGCCCGGGCGGCGGCGACCGACGGCGCCGGCATGCTGGCCGAGAAAATGAACGGCATGGAGTGGTGCTTCAGGTACTCCACCACCGCACGCTCGGAGGCGATGAAGCCGCCGGTGGAGGCGAACGACTTGCTGAACGTGGCCATGATGATGTCGGTGTCGGCCATGACGCCGAAATGCTCCACCGAGCCGACGCCGTGTTCGCCCAGCACGCCCATGCCGTGGGCTTCGTCCACGTACAGTCGGGCGCCGTAACGCTGGCACAACGGGACGATCTGGTCGAGGGGAGCCGTGTCGCCCTCCATGCTGAACACCCCGTCCACCACGACGATCTTGCCGCGGTTGGCGGGCAGGGCGGCCAGCTCGCGTTCCAGGTCCTTCATGTCGTTGTGTTTGAAGCGACGGTGGTTTTTGCTGAATGACGCCATGGTTCCGTAGATGATGCTGGCGTGGACGCTCTTGTCCAGAACCGCGAACACGTCGCGGCCCAGCAGGCTCGACAGGCAGCCGTTGGTCATGAACCCGGTGCTGAACAGCACCGCCGCTTCCTTGCCGCAGAAGGCGGCCAGTTCTTCTTCGAGCTGGACGTGGATATCCAGAGTCCCGTTGAGCATCCGGGAGCCGGAACAGCCGGTGCCGTAACGTTGGATGGCGTCGACGGCCGCCTCCTTGACCTTGGGGTGGCAGGTGAGGCCGAGGTAGTTGTTGGAGCCGAACATGAGCACCTGGGAGCCGTTCATCATCACGATGGGGTCGGTGCCCACGTACCCGCTGAAGGCGGTGAAGTACGGATAGAGGCCCAGCGACTTGAACTGCTCCGGACGGTTGTATTCGTAGCAGCGCTTGAACACGTCGCCCGTCCCGGCGTCCGCGGCTGGCTTTTTCCTCTTGTCCGAAGCGGGCTTCATTCGGAGCTCCTGGGCCGATGGAACATTTGTGGAATTCTAGTATGATTCGGTTTGCAGTTCAAGATTTTTTACCGGCCTCGGCTCGGCGCCGCCCCGCGAGATAGATCAGTCCAAGGATTAGGATGCCCGCGGCCAGGACCGCGTAGTTGTACTTCTCCACGATCTCCACCACCTGCGTCCAGCGGGAACCCAGGTAGAAGCCGGCGGTGAGCAGCAGCGAGTTCCAGGCCAGGCAACTGGCCAGCGCCGCCAGGCCCACCCGGACGCAGGGCAGTCGGGTCATGCCGCAGACGATGCTGATGACGGAACGGGCCCCGGACAGAAAGCGGTTCAACAGGACGATCCACAGCCCCCATCGGCCGAACCAGGCGTCCACCTGATCCATCTTGGCGCGGGGGAAGAACCGAAAATTCCTTTGGTACAGGAAGTCGCGGCCATACCGGGAACCCACCCAATACAGCCCCATGAAACCGGCAAGCGATCCGGCGGTAGTGGTGAACAGGACCAGGGAGAAATCCAGGTAGCCGATGCCCACCAGATAGGCGCCGAACAACGTCACCGTGTCGCCCGGGATGGGCGGCACCAGGTTCTCCACCACCGCGCTCAGGAACAGGATGGTGTAGATCCACAGGGGGGGCAGTTGCTGCAGGCTGCTGATGACCGCGTCCATGAACCCCGACTAGCCCCACAGGATCTTGTTCATGGACAACTGGGAAATCAGCAGCGGGTGATAGGGGAGGACGCGGATGAAAAAGCCGAAGTTCCCGGTCTTCTGGCAGCGGATCTCGCCGGAGAAACGGTAAACGCCCTTATCGATCTCAGCCTGGTAGATCAGGGGGGAGATGTCGTGGTTCTGGAGGTTGTCGTTGGCGTCCACGTCGCCGAAGTAAGCATCCACCTCCACTTCCTCGGGCGAAATCCGTCCCAGCTTCAGATCGGCCAGCACAGGGATCGGCGCTCCGATCACGTAGTCGCCGTTCTGTTGGTAGTCGATGTTCACGATCTGCACCTGGTCCCAGGCATCCTGCAGCTTGCGCCGCCACTTGGACAGTTCCACGGCGCGGGACATCTTCTTCTCGGTCATTACCCGCCACTGCATCGCCGCCTGAACATAGAATCGCTCCACGTAGTCCTCGATCATGCGGTGGGTGTTGAACGACGGAATCAGCGACTTCATGGCCATTTTCATCTTCTGGATCCAGCCGCGCGGCAGGTTGTCGCGGCCGCGGTCGTAGAAGAGGGGCACGATCTCGTTCTCGAGAAGGGTGTAGATGGCCTCGCTCTCGACTTCGTCGTGATAGTCGGCGTCGATGTACTCTTCGCCCATGCCGATAGCCCAGCCGTTGTCGCCGGTGTAGCCCTCGTCCCACCAGCCGTCCAGGACGCTGAGGTTCAGGCCGCCGTTCGGGGTGACCTTCATGCCGCTGGTGCCGCAGGCCTCCAGCGGCCGGCGCGGGTTGTTGAGCCAGACGTCGACGCCCTGCACGAGGTAACGCGCCACGTTCATGTCATAATCTTCCAGGAAGACCACCCGGTGCCGGAACTCATCCCGGCGGGAGAGATGAATGATCTGGCGGATGATTTCCTTGCCCGGGTTGTCCTTGGGATGGGCCTTGCCGGCGATGATGATCTGAACCGGCTGCGCGGCGCTGTTCAGAATGGCCGCCAGCCGCTCAGGGTCCCGGAAAATCAGGTGGCCCCGCTTGTAGGTGGCGAACCGGCGGGCGAAGCCTATGGTCAGCGCCTCCGGGTTGAGCACCTCGGCGGCGATGCCCAGCTCCTTGCGCGAAGCGCCGCGCCGGACGAGCTGGCGCTGGAGCCGCCGGCGGGTGAACGCCACCAGGCGCTCGCGCCGGCGCTCGTGGGTGCGCCACAGTTCGGAGTCGGGAATCCGGTCAATGCGCTCCCAGACCCGCTTGCTGTCGGGATCCTCAAACCATTTGGGTCCGATATAGCGCTGATACAAGGTGGACATCTCGAACGAGATCCAGGAGGGGATGTGGACGCCGTTGGTGATATGGGTGATGGGGATGTCCGATTCGGGAACGTCCGGCCAGATGCCCTGCCACATCCGCCGCGAAACGGTGCCGTGCAGGCGGCTGACCGCGTTGGTGTGGGCCGAGAGGCGGATGGCCAGAACGGTCATGCAGAACGGCTCCGACTCGTCGGCTGGATTCTGTCGGCCCAGGCTCATCAGGTCCTGAAAGGAGAGCCCGAGCTGCTGGACGTAGGCGCCGAAGTACTTCTCCATGAGGAAGCGCGGGAACATGTCGTTGCCCGCAGGCACGGGCGTGTGCGTGGTGAACACGCTGCTGGCGTACACCGCCTCGCGCGCTTCGTCGAATGAGATTTTGTGCTGGGCCATGAGGAGCCGGATCCGCTCCAGGGCGGCGAAGGCCGAATGCCCCTCGTTCATGTGGAAGACGAGGGGATTGAGCCCCAGCCGGCCGAGGGCGCGGACGCCGCCGATGCCAAGCAGGATTTCCTGCCGGATGCGCATCTCGGTGTCGCCGCCGTAGAGCTGGGCGGTGATCTCGCGGCAATCGGGCGGATTGTCCGGCCGGTTGGTGTCCAGCAGGTAGAGTGGCACCCGGCCCACGTCGACCTTCCACAGCTGGGCGGTCACGGTCACACCGGCCAGGTCCACGGTGACGGTCAGCGGATCGCCGGTGTCGTCACGGAGCAGCGTGACCGGCATGTTGTAGAAATCGTTGACCGGGTAATGCTCCTGCTGCCAGCCGTCGTTGTTGAGATACTGCTGGAAGTAGCCCTTCTGGTACAGCAGGCCGATACCATACAAGGGCAGGCAGAGGTCGCTCGCCGACTTGAGATGCTCGCCCGACAGGAGGCCCAGTCCGCCGGAATACAGCGGCAGGCACTCGGTCAACCCGTACTCGAACGAAAAGTAGGCGACCTGGAAATCGGTGGGCCGATCCAGGTTGAACGTGTACCGCTGGCTGGCCTCCATGTACTGGTTGAAGTTCTGCTCGAGACGGTCCATTTGGGACAGGAAGCCTTCGTCGGTGAGCAACTCCTGAAACTTGTCCTGGCTGATCATGCCGAGGAATCGGATGGGATTGTGTTGCGAGGCCTCCCACAGGTCCGAGTCCATCTGGTGGAACAGGGAGATGGCTTCCTGACTCCAACTGAACCAGACGTTGTGGGCGATTTTTCGCAGGGCGCCCAACCGCGGGGGCATGTTGGGCAACACCCTGAAATGTCTCAAAATGCGCATATTCCATCTCCGGATCGAGATTCGCCCGAATCCGTATTGTATAACGGGGCCCGCCTCAACGAAAGCGTGAATGCTCACCCGTCCCAAAACCGGCGGGATTGCAATTCAGCGCGGTCCAATCCCAGGGACCGGGCACAAGCGGCCACGGCGAGGTATTCTTCGGTGCGAAGTCCGCGGTGGAGCGGGGGATGGGCGCGCGCCTGGTCGTACGGGCGGTATTGGCTCATGATGTTGACGTAGACTCGCCGCGAAACGGATTCGGCGAGAAAGCGCAGCACCGCACAACTGTCCGCCGTCATGCCGGGGAGGACGAGATGGCGGACCAGCAGGCCTCGCACGGCGACGCCGTCGGGGCCGACGACCAGGTCGCCGACGCCGGCCTGCATCGCCCGGACGGCTTCGCGGGCCCGCTCCGGGTAGTCGGGCGCGATGGTCCAGCGAGCCGCCGCGGCCGCATCCAGAAATTTCAGGTCGGGCATGTAGATGTCCACCACCTCGTTCAACAACTGGATGCAGAATACGCTGTCGTAGCCGCTCGAGTTGTAGACGATGGGCACGCGCAATCCATCCGCCGCGGCCAGAGCAACGGCTTCCACCAGCTGGAGAATGACATGGGAGGGTGTGACCAGATTGATGTTGTGGCAGCCGTGCTGCTGCAGCCGGAGCATGAGGTCGGCCAGCGCGCGGGCGTCCGTCGGCTCGCCGTCGCCGCCATGCGAGATGTCGTCGTTCTGGCAGAAGACGCAGTACAGGTTGCAATGGGCGAAGAAGATGGTGCCGCTGCCGGCATAACCCGAGATGGGACCCTCTTCTCCGAAATGCGGGGACGCGCTGGCCACGACAGCATGGCGGCCGGTCCGGCACCGGCCGCGCGCGCCGGCCAGCCGGTCCACACCGCAGGCGTGGGGACACAGGTCACACGATCGGGCGCGGCGCCGAAGCGTTTCCAGCAGGGCGGGAAAACGGCCGTTGGCCAGGGTGTCGAGATAAACGGACCGAGGCGTGCTGCTCATCGTCAACCTGATCGAGGAATCCGGACGGTCGGTCGATTGAAACAATCGCGCCGCCGGTTCAGTATACACCGGATGATTTCCGGACAGCGTATTCCACCCGAGCCGGGATCCCGGAATCGATCACGGATGTTGCGCGATCGGGCTATTGTATAATGGGCATGAGGTTTTTGACGGGTCGCCGCAACCAGATGGGGCGCGGGCGCATCCACCCTGTGGAGGTTAGGCAGCGGATGACGCAGAGAGCTATCACGATCCTGATTGCCGCCGGCGCGCTCATGGTGTGGGCCGCGGGACAGGGTCAGACCGTCGACACCGACATGTACTCGTCCATCCGGGTGAATGTGGACAGCGTGCGCGTGCGCGTGGCCGTCTCCGACTCCCTGAACCGGTTCGTCACCGGACTTCAGGCCGAGCATTTCATGGTGTACGAGGACAAGGTGGCGCAGGAAATTGTGAACTTCACCAGCGAGGCGTCGCCGGTGAGCATCGGCCTGATCTTCGACACCAGCTACAGCATGAAACCCAAGATCCAGAAAGCCCGCCAGAGCGCCATCGGTTTTCTGGAGGACGGCACGCACCAGGACGAGTTTTTTCTGGTGCTCTTCAGCGACCGGGCCCGGCTGGTCCAGGACATCACCACCGACCTGCGGCAGATCCAGGGGAAGATCTCCGACTCCGAAGCCAGGGGCAGCACGGCCCTGTTCGACGCCATCTACATCGGTCTGGACAAGATCCGCCAGTGCCGGCACGCCAAGAAGGCCCTGATCGTCATCACCGACGGCGAGGATAATCATAGCCGTTACACGTTCGCCGAAATCAAGGAGTTCGCCCGTGAGGTCGATTGCCAGATCTACGTGCTGGGCGAGCACGGCACCGAGGGCTACGGTGAAGGCATCATCCAGGAACTCAGCCGGATGACAGGCGGCCGGGTGTTCTTCCCGAACTCGCTGGAGGAGCTCGATTACTTCGTCGAGCTGATCCACTCCGAGCTGCGTCACCAGTACGTGCTCGGTTACATCCCGTCCAACAAGCGGCGGGATGCCACCTGGCGCAAGATCACCCTCAAGCTGGAGCCGCCGCCGGGCCTGCCCAAACTCTTCGTTCACCATCGCGAGGGCTACTATGCGCCCCGCCAGTAGCGCCGGCCGGTGCGTGGCGCTGGGGCTGATCGCGGCGGTGTGGGCGGGCTGGGTGGTCGTAGGCCAGGACAAACGTCGCGATGACTACCGCATCGGCGTCCAGGTGCGGATGGTCACCCTCGATGTGACGGTTCTCGACGGGGCCGGCCAGCGGGTGGACGCGTTGACAGCCGATGACTTTCGGGTCTTTGACGAGGGGGATGCCCAGGAACTGGCCCTGTTCCATCCGGCGGATCTGCCGATTTCGCTGGGATTGGTCATCGACACCAGCGGCAGCATGCGGGAGCGGCTGAACCTGGTCAACGAGGCGGTGCTGGCCTTCCTCAAATACTCCAATCCGGACAACCAGGTATTTGTCGTCGATTTCGCCCACGACCAGGCGGAGCTGCTGCTGGACTTCACCCAGGATCGTGACGACGTGAAGGACGCCATCCTCGAGCGCATGCTGGCGGGCGGCGGCACGCCGCTGTGGGACGCGCTCTACCTGGGCATGGAGCACATCGCCCGGGGAAAATTCGAACGCAAGGCGCTCGTGGTGATATCCGACGGCGAGGACAAAGACAGCCGCTATGGATTTCCCGAAGTCCTGGCCAGGGTCAAGAACAGCGACGTCCAGATCTACTTCATCGCGCTGCAGAAGCGCCGGGCGGATACGCTGTTCGATCTGGACGACATGTCCCGTGACGCGGCGGGCCGGGAGATGTCGATTCTGGGCGACCTGAGCGGCGGCCGCCTGTTCGTGCCCGAAGACCTACAGGCGCTGGACCGGGTGACCGCCGACCTGGCCACCGAATTGCGCCACCAGTACCGGATCGGGTTTCACCCCACCGCCTCCCCCGCCCAGGCGGCTTTCCGACGGCTCGAGGTGAAACTGAGCCGACCAGGAACATTCAAGATTTACACACGACGCGGCTATTTTCACCCCGGCCGGTGATACAATAAGTCCCGTTCGCCACACCTACCATCCGATGGGGCAGGGAAGCATGCTCGAGAATCTTCGCCAGGAGAAGCGGATTCCCATCCGCCTCAAGCTGCGGCTGCTGGCTCAAGACAGCCATGGGCGCGACATCAGCGCCAACATCACCACCGTCAACGTCAGCAAGAGCGGCATCTGCTTTCAGAGCGAGTTGCCCCTCCTCTTGCAAGCCGGCGACAGCCTGCAGGGGCGGCTGGAGAGTCCGCAGTTCAAGACCGACATTCACCTTCGGGTGATGTGGACCAACGGCACCCTGATCGGCGGCCGTCTGGAAGCCACCCCCGTCAACTGGCTGGTCCGCTGATCGCCATCAGGCACGATTCGATCCCGGCATCCCGCGGGTGCACCGGGGCGGCTTGGTTCGCCCATGCACCGGGCGGTGGCGCTCAGGGATTGGTGCGCTTGGGGGAGTTGTCCTCGTTGTGGTGATTCAACAGGTCGTCGATGGTCAGCAGCATGCCTTCGCGGGTGAAGGACGAGGTGTCCATGATGTAGGTGTCCATGCGGATGGCGTCCTCCGGGCATGCTTCCACGCAGTAACCGCACATCACGCAGATACCCAGGTCGATGTCGAACGATCTGGGCCGCTTCTCGACCCGCGGATCGGGGTGCTCATCCGCCACGATGTAGATGCAGTGGGCCGGACAGATGGTCTCGCACATCATGCAGGCGACGCAGCGGGTGGAGCCGTCGGGGCGCTTCATCAGGCGGTGGCGGGCGCGCAGCCGGCGGGCCACCGGGCGGGGGTCTTCGGGGTGCTGGAAGGTCACCGCGCCACGCGTTCCCTTGGCCAGGCCCACCCGGTGGAGGATGTGCACGGCCAGGTTGTTGAAATGGTGCCGGGACGTGATAAGCAGGCCGCGGATGATCTCCGGCAGGTAGATTTTCTCAAAAACGTTCAGCCTGGGCTTGGTCATCTGGCTCACCTGCACACCAGGATGATCCCGGTCACGAGGATGTTGGCGATGGAAAGCGGCAGCAGAAACTGCCACCCCAGGCGCATCAGCTGGTCGTAGCGGAAGCGGGGCAGCGTCCAGCGGATCGTCAGTTGGAGCCAGCAGAAGAAGAACAGCTTCGCGCAGAAGGCGGCCACCTGGATCAGCCCGACGGCCAGCGGCGCCAGCTCCCAGTGCGCGCCGCCCGGCAGATGGAACCCGTCGACATGCAGGAACGGAACCTGCCAGCCGCCGAAGAAGAGCACGGTCACCAGGGCGGCCACGACCACCACCTCGATGAAATCGGCCAGGAAGAACAAGCCGAATTTCATGCTGCTGTACTCGGTGAAATACCCGATGATCTCGGACTCGCCTTCGGGCATGTCGAAGGGGTTGCGCTTCGATTCGGCGATGCCCGCGGTCAGGAAGATCAGCAGGGCCAACGGCTGGAGGAACACGCCCCACGCCGGCAGGAAGCCGAAGAGCTGGTGCCCCTGGTATCGCACGATGTCATTCAGACTCAGGGAACCGTAGACCATGATCAGGCCGATCAGCGAGATGCCCATCGTGATCTCGTATGACAGCATCTGGGCGGCGCCGCGCATGGCGCCCAGGTAGGCGAACTTGTTGTGTGACGACCAGCCGGCGAAAAAAATGCCGTACACGCCCAGCGATCCGAGGGCGAGGACGTACAGCAGGGAGATGTTGGAATCGAAGATCCACAGGTTGACGGTGACGCCGTTCAGCGGCAGGGCCGGCCCGAAGGGGATGCAGGCGAAGATCGCCAGGGCGCAGAACGCCGAGATGAACGGCGCCAGAGTGTGGAACAGCCGGACGCCCCGGGCGGGGACGAAGTCCTCCTTGAGAAACATCTTCAGCGAGTCGGCGATGATATGAAACAGCCCGATGGCCCGAAAGCCCAGGATGCTGGCGCGGTTGGCGCCGATCCGGTCCTGCATCAGGGCGCTCTGCTTCCGCTCCATCCAGGTGAGCAGGGCCGCCAGCGTGAGCACCACCGCCAGGATGTACCCGGTGACAATCAGGGCGTGCGCGATCTCACTCATGGCGGATCATGGCTCCGTGGGGAATCAGACTCTCGTGGCTGAGATCCCGAAACGCGTCGACCTCCGCGGCCATCTGGCGGAAGATCGCCGCGGGACCCGGAAACGACAGGTCGATGCCGAGGCGCTCGGCCAGCCCCTGGTGGACCGACCATTCCGGCGCCGCATCGCCGAGTGGCGCCACGGCCAGGTCGAATTTTTGCACCCGGCCCGCGATGTTGGTGAACGTGCCCGCCTGCTCGGCGAAGACAGCCAGGGGGATGACCAGGTGGGCGGCGGCCGCTGTGGCGTTGTCGTTGGTGCCCAGGAAGGCCAGCCGCGTGCCCGCGGCGAGGAGCTTGTTTCGCAGAGGATCGGGCAGTTCGGCCCGGTTGACCATGAGCAGGCTCGGCGGCTCGCCGCCCAGCGCGGCGTCGAGCCCGTCCGGTGAGACCGGGTCGTTTTCGCCCAGGCCGAAGATGGTTCGCGCGCCGCGGGTGTTGGGGTGCTTGTCCTCGCAGATCAGGAAATCGTCGACGTCGCCGGTCCGCAGGCCCGTAGCGGGCAGCAGGCAGCGGATGCCCAGCGCGTCGCGCAACAGCTTGCGGGCGGCGAACAGTTCCTCGTTGGATGCGTCCGCCGACAGGATGTACGCG
>CALAMB010000256.1 GCA_937925645.1 uncultured Acidobacteriota bacterium | reverse complement strand
AGAAGGAGCCGGACAAGTGGCACGGCGCCGCCCCGTTCGTCATCGAGACGGGCCTGGGCGTTGCGGCGACCGGCACTCCGTCGTACACCTCGATCTTCGCCCAGACGCTCACGGAGTTGGGCCGGTCGGACCCGAAGATTCTGGCCATCAGCGCGGCCATGCTGTCGGGGACCGGCCTGGATATCTTCAAGGAGGCGTTTCCGGACCGTTGCTTCGACGTGGGCATCGCCGAGCAGCACGCCGTCACCTTCGCCGCCGGAATGGCGACGGAAGGGTTCCGGCCGGTGGTGGCCGTCTACTCCACCTTTCTGCAGCGGGCGTACGACCAGGTGTTCCACGACGTCTGCCTCATGAACCTGCCGGTGGTGTTCGTCCTGGACCGGGCGGGGATCGTGGGCGACGACGGCCCCACCCACCACGGCCTCTACGACCTGGCGTACATGCGAATCCTGCCCAACATGACCGTCATGGCGCCGAAGGACGAGGGCGAGCTGCGCCACATGCTCAAGACGGCGGTGGCGCACAACGGCCCGGTGGTGATCCGCTTCCCCCGCGGCAGCGCGCTGGGCGTGCCGCTGGATGAGCCCCACCTGCTGCCCATCGGCAAGGGCGAGGTGCTGCGGCCGGACGGTCCGGTGGCTCTGGTGGCCATCGGCCACATGGTGCACCCGGCGCTCCAGGCGGCCGAGCTGCTGGAGCGCAAGGGGATCGGCTGCGGCGTGATCAACGCCCGCTTCGTCAAGCCGCTGGACGTGGAGCTGTTCAAGCACGCCCTGGCCAGTCGGGTGGTGGTCACCCTGGAGGAGGGCGTGCTCCAGGGCGGGTTCGGCAGCGCGATCCTGGAGCTGCTCCGCGAGGAGAACGTGCCGCACCGTGACGTGCTCCGCATCGGCCTGCCCGACCGCCTGATCACCCACGGCTCCCAGAAAATCCTGCGCGCCCGCTACAAGCTGGATTCCGAGGGGATCGCCGAGACCGTCGAGGAATTCCTGGAGCAGCGCGGATGGCTAAAGAACGAATCGACCGGCTCCTTGTTGCCCGGGGTCTGGTCGAGACCCGCCAAAAAGCCCAAGCCCTGATCATGGCCGGCGCCGTGCTGGCGGACAACCAGAAGGTGACCAAACCGGGCGCCACGGTGGCCGCCGACGCCGCGATCCGCCTGTTGGATGACGGGTGTCCGTACGTCAGCCGCGGCGGGATCAAGCTCGCCCACGCCCTGGACGCCTTCGGGGTGTCGCCCGCCGGGCGGACCTGCCTCGACCTCGGCTGCTCCACCGGCGGCTTCACCGACTGCCTCCTCCAGCGCGGCGCGGCGCGGGTCCACGGCGTGGACGTGGGCCGCGGCCTTCTCCACGCCAGGCTGCGCGCCGATCCGCGGGTGACGCTCTCGGAGCGGTGCAACGCCCGGAACATCCGGCCGGAGGACTTTCCCGGCGCGGCCTTCGACCTGGTGGTCATGGACCTGTCGTTCATCTCGCTGCGGCTGGTGCTGCCCGCTGTGGCCGGGCTGCTCCGCGCCGGCGGCCGGCCGGCGGATGTGGTGGCGCTGGTTAAGCCCCAGTTCGAGGCCGGCCGGGGCGAGGTGGGCAAGGGCGGGATCGTTCGGGATGCGGCGGTGCGGCGGCGGGCGGTGGACGCGGTGGCCCGCGCGGCGACGGACGCGGGCTTCGAAGTGGCCGGCGAAACCGAGTCGCCCATCACGGGCGCCGATGGCAACGTCGAATACTGCCTCCACCTGCGCTTCGGCACCGGCGGGGTTTCGCCTGCCGGTGAAAACGTACCATGACCCGTCCGGCTTTCCGATCGGATCGCCGGGACTCGCGCTGACGCTCGTCCACCGGAACAAACTAATATATTTGTGATCTGGGTCACATTTTCAGTGTATATTTAGGATTAGAACAGTTGTGTAAAAATCATAACCCCTCCTTTTATATCGGGCAGCCTCGGGCTGCCTTTTTTCTTTGTGGTCCGCCAGAGCTGGTTTGAATCTGTTGATAGTTGATAGTTGTGGAGAGAGTTGTGGAAAGGGCGGCGCCGGGCGGGTGACGGTTCCTGCCATTCGGTATTTGCATCGGGCCCAGGGTATTCATTTATAATACCGCGTATGATGTCTCAGCGGAACATGGGGAGGGAACGGCGGCGCCGCCGCGGAGAAGACGGCGGCGGTTGTCGAGGCGCATCCGGTCCGGCGGTCCGGCCGATTTTGATGCTGGCCATCGGCTGCCTGATGATCGGGGTGCTGCCGGCGCTCGACCCGGCGTGGCAGTTGACGCAATACGGCTTGAAGAGCTGGGGGCCGGCGGACGGCCTGTCCACGGGGGCGGTCCGGGCACTGGCCCAGACTGCCGACGGCTGGTTGTGGGTGGGGACTGACGACGGCTTGTACCGCTTCGACGGCATTCGGTTCGAACAGATCGCGGGGGCGCCGGGCGCGGGCGTGACGCCGGGCGCAGTGACGGCGCTCCAGGCCGGGCGCGAGAGCGAGCTCTGGATCGGCACCCGGAACGACGGACTGCTCCGGTGGCGGGACGGCCGGCTGACGCGCCCGCCGTTCGCCCTGGGCCGGGGGAATCCGGAAATCACCGCGCTTGTGGTGGAGCCGGACAGCGCCCTGTGGGCGGGCACGCGCGACCGGGGCGTCGTCTGGTGGCGGGACGGCCGGCTGACCCCGTTCACCACGGCCGACGGGCTCCCCTCCAACATGGTCGCGGGAATGGGCGCCGACTCGCGAGCCGGCGTCTGGGTGAGCACCGCGGACGGCCGGCTCACGCGGCTCGGCGACGGCGCGCCGGAGCCGCTGACGCCGCCGGGACCGGGCGCGGCGCGCAGCCTGCGCATGGCGCTCCGTGACCGCCGGGGCGGCCTGTGGCTGGGTGTCGCGGGTGCCGAGGTGGATGGCGCTTCCGGCGAGCTCGTCGATACGGTCCTGATCCAGAGCCCCGACGGCGCCTGCTACGAGATGTCCACCGCCAGCCCGGGCTATCACGACCGGGACCGGATGCCGCCGCCCATCCTGGAGGACCGGTACGGCTCGGTCTGGTTCGGCACCCGCAAGGGCGTGTTCCGCGTGAGCGGCGGACGCATGGAGATTCTCGACGCCGCAAACGGCCTGCCCGACGACCGGGTGACCTGCCTCCTGGCTGACCGGGAGGACAACCTGTGGGTGGGCACTGCGCTGGGGCTGGCGCGACTCCGGGAGGAGGCCGTCGTCACCTTCGGCCGGACCCAGGGCCTGCGCAGCGACCGGGTGCTCGCCGTGGCGGAGGGGAAAAACCGGCACATCTGGGCCGGCACCGACAACGGCCTGAACAAGATCACGGGCGGCCGCGTGACGGCGTTCAAGGCACAGGAGCTGTCCGGCGCGTGGGTGTACGACATCCTGCCGGCGCCTGACGGCGGGCTCTGGCTGGCCACGCGGCAGGGGTTGATCCGGGCCCGGGATGACGGGCTGGCCGGCGTCCGGCTGGCCGACGGCCGTCCGACGGGGGTCGTCCACGCGGTGTGCGTCGAACCGGACGGCGCCGTCTGGGCCGGTACCGCCGGCCATGGCGTCGTCCGGGTGCAGCGCGGCGTGTTGACGGCGCATCGCGGCCCTGTCGGTTCGCCGCTCAACCAGGTGTTCGACCTGGCGGCGACGCCGGGCGGCGTCTGGGCGGCGACGCGGGGCGGGGTGGCCCGAGTGCGGGACGGCGCCCTCCAGCCGGCGGGACCGGACGACGTGGAAACGGTGTGCCTGCACGCCGATGCCGACGGCACCGTCTGGGCCGGCACCGCGGGCGCCGGACTGCTCCGGTTGCGGGACGGCCGGATTCGGTCCGTGACGAAGCGCCAGGGACTCTGGCACGACACCGTGCTCGGCATCCTCGAAGACGGCGCCGGCAACCTCTGGATGGCCAGCCCCCAGGGCATCTTCCGGGCGCCGAAGCGACAGCTTCATGCCGCGGCCGACGGTGCGGCGTCGCGGGTGGTATGTGTCCATTACGGGATCGACGACGGCATGCGCAGCCTGGAATGCCTGCCCGGCGGCTGCCGCTCGTCCGACGGGCGCCTCTGGTTCTGCACCACCCGGGGACTGGGTGTGGTGCAGCCGGACCGGCTGCTGGAACCGTCGGCGCCGCCCCCCGTGCATCTGCTCGGAATCATGGCTGACAACCAGGTCATGCCGTCCGGCGAGCGGACGGTGACGCCCGGCGTGCGCGACCTGGAGTTCCGCTTCGCCGCCCTGAACTACCGGGATCCGGAAAAGATCCGGTTCCGTTGCCGCCTGGACGGATTCCACCCCGAATGGTCCGCACCGTTCGCCGACCGGCAGGTGCGCTACGCCGCCCTGCCGCCGGGCGACTACACGCTCCGGCTCCAGGCCCGGCTGCGGGACGGTGCGTGGGGGCCGGACGCGCTGGTGGTCCCGTTCACAGTCCGGGCGCCGCTGTGGCGGACCACCTGGTTCCAGGTCGTGGCCCTGCTGGTGCTGGCGGCCGCCGTGCTTGCCGGGCGCGTGGCCGTGCAGAGCATCCGCCGGTTGCTGCGGGAGTGGCGCGCCGGCCACCATGTGGGTCCCTACCGTCTCGTGGAGCGAATCGGCCGGGGCGGCATGGGAACGGTCTGGCGCGCCGTCCACCGGCAGACCGGACAGGAGGCGGCGGTCAAGATACTCGAACCCGCCTCCGACGATGACGAATCGCGCCGGCGGTTCATCCGCGAGGGGCTGGCCTGTGAGCGCATCGACCACCCGGCGGTGGTGCGGGTGTTCGGGCGCGGCGAGGACCAGGGCCGCCTCTGGTTCGCCATGGAGTTTTGCCGGGGCCGGAGCCTCCGCGCATCCATCCCGCCGGAGGGCCTGCCGCCGCGGCGCGCGGTGGCCGTCTTCCGCCAACTGCTCGCGGCGGTGGAGGCGATCCACGCCGCGGGGGTGATGCACCGCGATCTCAAGCCGGACAACATCTTCCTGGTGCCCACGCCGCAAGCCGACGACGGGGCGGCGAATGGCGCGGAGCGCGTCCGGGTCCTCGACTTCGGGCTGGCGCGGCCGGCGGACCAGCTCACCCGGACGGGCCTCGGCATGCCGGCGGGAACCATTGCCTACCTGCCGCCGGAATACCTGGGGAGCGGCGGCCGCGAAGACGTCGGGGTGGACGCCTACGCGCTGGGCGTGATCCTGTACGAGATGCTCACGGGTGCCCCGCCGTTCGCCGGCGCCGCCGACGATCCGGCGGGTATGCTGTACGCCGTGCTCAGCGAGGAGCCGGTGCCGCCTGTCGAGGTCACCCCCGACATCCCGGCGGAGCTGTCCGACCTGGCGCTGGCGATGATCGCCCGGGAACCGGCGCGCCGCCTGACGGACCCCGTCGCCATCCGGACGCGGCTGGACCGGATCGAATCCGACGCGAGCGAGGCGCCATGCCGCGATACCTGACCCGCACCCTGAACATGGCCCGGTTCCTGTCGCGCCAGTTCTTCCTGCACGGGCGCGACGCCTTCCAGGCCGAGCTGGACACCTGCGTCGCGTTTCTGGTGGAGCAGTTCGCGCCGCGTCCCGCCGAGCTCACCACACACCTGGACGCCCTGCTTGACTCGCTCTTGCACGGTTTCGGCGACGGCAACCCCGACCGGATCGCCCGCTGGAAGGCCGAGCTGGCGGGCGGGTGGCGGGGCGAGGTGCCTCCGGAGCCGCGGCTGCGGGCCTTCCGGGCGGACGTCGACACCCTGCTGCGCCGCCTGGAAGCCCAACTGGCCAGCGAGGGGCTGGGCGAGCGCGTCGTCCAACACATCAAGACCTGCCCCGACGCGGCGCTTCGCCGGCTGACCCTGGAGTCGCTGGCCGACGCCTTCGGATACAGCCGCACCCATTTCGCCGAGCGGTTCCGCGGCGAGCGCGGCATCACCGTCCACGACGCCCTGACCCACGAGAAGATGCATCGGGCGTTCCGCCTGCTCACCGAGGGCGATCCACCGCCCACGGTACGCGCGCTCACCGAGCGGCTGGGATTTTCCGACCCCGTCTACTTCAGCCGGGTGTTCCGCAAGATCTACGGCCGGCTCCCGTCCCGGATCCGCCGGAAGTGATCCGCGCCCGGGCGGCGGACATTCTTATCACTCCGCTCCAAAACGAAACCGGTGGAACTCGCCGGTAATCCACTGAAAATCTTCAAGATGACGTCATTCCGTGCCGGTGTCGTGCCGCAAGCGGATCCGGCGCGAAATCCGACATAGTTGCCGGTTCCCGCTGTTTTCATTCCGCTCTAGACTGCAAGCAGTAGGGCCGGTGTGCGCCGTTTGCGACAGGTGCCGGCCGCCGGGTGTCAGAGATGACAGACAACGGGAGCGAGCGAGGAGACCGACATGGTAACGCGAATCGCGATGCGCCGGGTGACCGCACTGGGTGTGTGGCTCTGGGTGGGCGTCTGGACCGCCGGGAGCGCCGGTGACTGGTCCGCCGGCATCGGGGGACGGGTGACAGACCCGGCGGGCCGCGGCATCGCCGGGGTGACGGTGACCGTCACCCGCCTGGACACCGGCGCGGCGCGCACCGCCGTCACCGGCGGCGACGGCGCGTACCGGTGCGCGGAACTGGCCCCCGGGCATTACGACCTGTCGGCCGAAAAGGACGGCTTTCACCCCTGCGCCGTTGCGGGGCTCTGGCTCCGCCCCGGCGAGCGGATGCGGCTGGACCTGGCGATGGCCCCGGAGGCAGCCGCGGCGTTTCGATGGCGCACGCACCCGCCGCGGCCGGGCGGGTGATATCATTCGGGCGAGGTGACATCATGAACGAACGACATGCGGGCAATTCATGGGTGATCGGGCTGGCGGGCGTCGTGGCCGCCCTGCTGGCGCTCATGGCGCCGGCGGCGGCGCAGGCGCCGCGGCTGGTGGCGCGGGAGGATGGCCAGCCGAAGGCCATGGTCCTGGACGAGCTGGCGGTGGACGTGGCGATCGTGGGGTACATCGCCGAAACGCGGCTGACCCTGACGTTCCGCAATCCCCACAGCCGGGTGCTGGAAGGGGAGTTGATCTTCCCGTTGCCGGAGGGCGCCACGGTGAGCGGCTACGCCCTCGACGTGGACGGCCACATGGTGGACGGCGTGGTGGTGGAGAAGGCGAAGGCGCAGCGGGTGTTCGAGACGGTGGTCCGGCGGGGAGTGGATCCCGGCCTGGTGGAATGGGTCAAGGGGAACAACTTCCGCACCCGGGTCTATCCGCTGCCGGCCGAGGGAAAGCGGACGGTCATGGTCCGCTACCTGACGGAGCTGGAGATCGGGGGGCGGGCTTTCGCCTACCGCCTGCCCCTGGCGTTCGACGAGAAGGTGTCCGCGTTCCGGCTCAAGATGTCGGTCCGGCAGGCTGGCGCCGCGCCGGCCATCGTCGCCACCGGTCCGGCCCGGCTGATGTTCCGGGAGGGGCCGGCGGAGCGCACGGCGGAGTACCGGGCGTCCAATGTCCGGCTGGCGGAGGACCTGGTCGTGGAGATCCCCCGCGCCGACAGCCAACGCGTGGTGGTGGAGCAGTCGGCCGACGGCTGGCACTACTTCTGCATCCTCGACGAGCCGGGCGGCGGGGCGGTCGGGGCAGAACCGGCGGCGGCGCCCGATCGCGTGGTCATTTTCTGGGACGCCTCCGGCTCCCGGGCCCGCGCCGACCGTTCGCGGGATCTGGAGCTGCTGCGGGCGTACTTCGGCCGGTTCAAGAAGCGGAGCGTGGCCGTGGAGTTGGTGGCGTTCCGCAACGTCCAGGCGCCGCCGCAGGCGGTCTCCGTCACCAACGGGGACACCCGGGCGCTGGAGGCGGCGCTGGCGGCGGTGGCCTATGACGGCGGGACGCAATTGGGATGCCTGACCGTGCCGCCGGCCGCGCGGAAGCCCTCGGTCATCCTGTTGTGCAGCGACGGGAACTCCAACTTCGGCGCCGAGATGCCCGGCGCGTTCGCCGCCCCGGTGTACGCGGTCACGGCGGACCCGGCGGCCAACCATCCCCTGCTGCGTCACGTGGCGGAAAGCAGCGGCGGCGAGTACCTCCACCTGGCCGCGTTGAATCCGGCGGCGGCGGCGGAGCGCATCGGGCGGGCGCCCCTGACGCTGCGGCGCGCGGCGTTCGATCCGGCGCAGGTGGATCAGCTGCTTCCGGGGGCCGGCGGCCCCGTGGCCGGACCCGTGATCCTGGCGGGCCGCCTGCTGGGCCGCCAGGCGGAGGTGGCGCTCCAGTACGGGCGGGGCCGCTCGGAAACGCGCTCGGTGCGGTTCCGGGTCAACCGCGACGGCGCCCCGGCGGGGGAACTGCTCCGCACGTACTGGGCCCAGCGGAAAGTCCGGGAGCTGATGCCCTTCCCGGAGCGGAACCGGGCGGAGCTGGTGGATCTGGGCCGGCGGCACGGCTTGGTGACCCCCGGCACGTCGTTGCTGGTGCTGGAGCGGCTGGACCAGTACATCGAGTTCGAGGTGGAGCCGCCGGCGTGCTTCCCCGAGTGGCGCGAGGAATACGCTCAGCGCATGCAGGCCCGGCGGAAGGAGCGGGCGGACGCGGAGCAACGCAAGATCGCCCAACTCGTCAACGATTGGTCGGAGCGCGTCGCCTGGTGGCAGAAGGAGTTCAAGAACGAGCCGAGATCCGCACAGGGAGAGGCGGCGGGCGCGCGGACCGCGCCGACTCAACCCTCAGACAGCTCCGCGCCTCCCGCCGCCACGCCGAGACCGCCCGCGTCCCGACTCCCCGAAGTGCGGGGAGGCGGCACGGTACGTGGTGTCGTGACCGATGCGGAAGGTTTCCATATCCCGGGGGTCACCGTGACCCTCGCCTCCGGGAATCGCCAACGTTTCACAATCACCGGAGAATCCGGCGAATTCCGCTTCATCCTGCTGCCGACCGGAGAGTACATGCTCCAGGCGGTTCTGGAGGGATTCAAACCCTATGCGATGGGAACTTTTCGCGTCGAAGCGGGGACTACCCGAAATTTCGATGTGACATTGATGCTGGCCGAAATCAAAGAAGAAATATTGATCATTGCCTCCGCGAACACTGTCGAAACAACGACCACAACCGTTGGAGTCGTCGTTTCGAGCGATGTGATGACCGATGCGATAAATTACGAACGGGCCGGTGGAGCGGTGGCCAATGTCATCTCGAAAAGCGGCGGCGGCCCGGATGACAACGGGGAAGAATCAGTATCGGCGGACGGCCGCGGCGGTGAGGTGGCGCTCCGCGAGTGGGCGCCGGACCTGCCGTACGTCCGCGCCCTGCGTGCCGCCGAACCGGCGGCGATAGACGCCGTCTACCTGGAGCACCGGGCGGCGTACGCTGACGTGCCGGGTTTCTACGTCGACTGCGCCGACATCTTCTACGCCAGGGGGCTGCGGGAGCAGGGGCTCCGGGTCCTGTCCAACCTGGCCGAGCTCACCCTCGAAAACGCCCGGCTGCTGCGGGTGCTGGCCCGCCGCCTGGAGCAGGCCGACGAGCTGGACCGGGCCCGGGAGATCCTGGAGCGCGTGGCGGCGCTCCGGCCCGAGGAGCCGCAGTCGTTCCGGGACCTGGCCCTGGTGCAGGCCCGACGCGGGGAGCACGTCGAGGCGCTCCGGCTCCTCAACCGGGTGATCATGGGCGACTGGGACCGGTTCGCGGGGATCGAGCTGATCGTCCTGATGGAAGCTAACGCCCTGATCCCGGCGGCGCGGGCGGCCGGCGATTTGGACATCCCCATCGCGCCGGAGCTGGTGCAGTTGCTGGACGCGGACCTGCGCATCGTTCTCACCTGGGACTGCGACATCACCGACATCGACCTCCACGTGACCGAGCCGGGCGGGGAGACGGTTTGCTTCAACCACAGCCGGTCGGCCGCCGGCGGCCGGATCTCCCGGGACTTCACCGACGGGTACGGCCCGGAGGAATACCTGATCCGGAAGGCGCGTCCCGGCGTCTACACCATCGCCGCTCATTACTTCGGCACCGACCGGCCGATGATTGAGGCGCCGGTGACGCTCCAGGTGGACATCTACACCGGCTTCGGCCGGTCCACGGAGCGCCGCCGCTCCATCACCCTTCGCCTGTCGGACGAGGACGAGACGGTGACGGTGGGCGATGTGAAGTTCGACCGGTGATGGAGTCCGGAGTACCTCGCGGCCTGGCGGCCGCGAGTTCGGACAGCACGATTGTGGGTATGCGTTGCCGGTCTGGAGTGCGCAAACGTGTCGGCGCACTCCAGACCGGCATGCTGTTGCACGATGGATGGCGGCGAAGCAGCGGGCCGCGTTCGTCGAACGCGGCGGACGGGGGAAGCCAAAGCGGCGTCGAGCCCAAGCTCCCGACCCGCCGGGCGGGTCGAATTTTGGTAGCCCCCGGGCGCGAGCCCGGGGTCGGTGCCGCCGACCATCGCCAGGGCGCGACCCGCAAGGCGGGTCGAATGTTATCCAGACCTCGATGAAAATGACAGAGTACCATGGACGGCTGGCCTGAGAGCTTTGGGACCACTCATGCCCCCCTACGCGCCCGAATCATATTCGACCCGCTTCGCGGGTCGTCCCGGCTCACGACGTGGCGGAATAATCCCCGGGTTTCACCCGGGGCTACCCATGTTCGACCCGCGTCCCGCGGGTCGCCGGAGGGCTGCAATGACAAATGAAAAATGATCGATGCCCAATGACAAATGACAGCTGTCAAATGACAGATGACAAATGGAAATGTCTCTTTGTGTCCTTTGTGACTTCGTGGTGAATGTCCGCTTCCCCCGAAGTCCGATTTCCGATGTCCGATGTCCGATGTCCGTCGGTTGGGAACGAGCCTCGAGCCTCGAGACTCGATTATGAATTACGATTACGATTACGAATTACGATTACGAGCACGAACCATCAACCCGCAACTCCCAGCCGCATCGGCGGGCGGCGGCCGTAGGTGAGCCAGCGCCAGAGCCACTCGGCCGGGCCGAAGCGGAAGCGCTTCAGCCAGAGCGGGCTGTACCAGAGCTGCACCGCCCAGATCGCGACGACGAAGCCCATGAGGGGGAAGCGGGAGACGGCGCCGAAGAGCCCGAAGCCGTAGCCGTAGAAAATGGTGGTGGCGATGACGGTCTGGGCCAGGTAGTTGGTGAGCGCCATCCGGCCCACGGCGGCCAGTCTCGTCTGGAGCGCCGGCCAGACGCCGGCCTGGTACAGTTGCATGATGAGCGCCACGTGCCCCAGCGCCACGAGCAGGCTGCCCGCCTCGTTGAAATGTCCCGACACGATGATGCTGTGAACGAACTCGAAGCGGGTGCGGAACAGGTCCCACATCCCCACCCCGACCAGGGGAAAACCCAGGCCGTAGCCGACCAGCATCAGCCGTCGGTAGAAGGCGGGGGAGCGGCGGGCGCTGAACACGTCGAGCTTCATCAGGGCCATGCCGATGAGCATGATGCCGCCCAAGCGCCAGAGGAGATACGACAGGGTCATGAACGTTTGCATCTGGAAGACGTGGGACGCCCGATCGCGGACGATGCCGCCGTAAGCGCCGCGGTGGACCTGGAGATCCCGCTGGAGCTCGGCGGGGGACGGTTCGAACTGCCGGCGGATTTCCGGCCAGGTCTTCTCCATTTCCTCCTGAAACTTCGTCAGGGGGCGGCCGGCGGCGCGGGCCGCCGCGGCTTCGGCGGCGGTGGCGCGGGCCAGGGTGAAAAAGCCGCCCATCCCTGTCCACGCGAGCGCGGCCACGACGATCAGCCCCACGCCCGTCGCGATGAGCGCGCGCGGCCGCACGCGGCGGAACAGGAACAGCAGCAGGCCGCAGACGGCGTAATTGTACAGGATGTCGCCCATCCAGAGCAGATAGCCGTGCAGCAGGCCGAACGCCAGCAGCACCAGGATCCGGCGGTAGAACACGCCGCCGAGCTTCGCGCCGCGGGCGGCGGAGCGCTGGTCCAGGAGCACCAGGCCGGCGCCGAAGAGCATGGAGAAGATGGTCATCATCTTCTCATCGAACAGCACGTGGGTGACGATCCACGTCCAGATGTCGGCGCCGGTGTTGCCGCCCCAGACCAGCGGGTTCATGTACGCCGCCATGGGCAGGGCGAAGGCGTAGATGTTCATCGCCAGGATGCCCAGCACGGCCACGCCGCGCAGCACGTCCACCGCGGCCAGGCGCTCGGGCGCGGCCACCGGGCCCAGCGTGGGCGTGGGTGCCGGTGCGGGCTCGACCGGAGCCGGCTCAAGTGGCGCCGGCGGCGCCCCATCCACAGGATTGGCGGGTTCACTCATGCTCAACCTCCCCGGTATTTCGGCATGCCGTGCGAATCCTGTTTGCGGAGCGGCGGATATCTTTCAGCGAAGCTGTGCCGGCTGCCGAGGAGGACCCGGTCGGCGTCGGGTGTCTCGAAGCCGGCGATGAGACGGAGCCAAGTGTTCGTGCCGCAGCCGCTGGGCCCAAGGAGGGAAAAGAACTCGCCGCGGTCCACGGTGAGCGAGACGCCGTCCATGGCCCGGACGCGACCGAAGGCCTTGGCGACGTCCTGGAGCTCCAGGAGGGCACTCAATCCACACCTGCCGGCGGGAGGAACAATCGCATGGCGCGATTGTAGGGCCGGCGCGGGATAGATTCAAAGCGATTTTCGCGGAGGCGGATATCGGATATCGGCCTTCGTGCTCGTA
>CALAMB010000255.1 GCA_937925645.1 uncultured Acidobacteriota bacterium | reverse complement strand
TATGCCGGTTTCCGTTCCAAATCCTCCGGCGCGGCGGGGCAGCCCGTGCAATTCAAAGCCGAAGCCGGCGCCTCCGTGGTGATCAACACGGTGGGGCCGGACAACTGGCACGGCAGCGTCATCAACATCGAGAATCACGACTGGTGGCTCGTCGACGGGCTGGAGGTCACGGGCGCGTCGGGAGCGGCCGGGATCGACGTCCGCGAGGCGGACCACGTGGTCGTTCGCAACTGCCACTGCCACCACAACCGGAAATGGGGCATCTTCACCGGCTTCGCCGAGTCGTTCACCGCGGAGCATAACGAGTGCGCCTACTCCACCGAGGAGCATGGTATCTACCACAGCAACAGCGGCGACGAGGCGATTCTGAGGTATAACTATTGCCACCACAACCACGGGTGCGGCATCCAGATCAACGCCGATCCGTCCATGGGGGGCGACGGGATCTGCTCCGATGCCCGGGTCGAATACAACGTCATCTACGCCAACGGCGCCGGCGGCGGCGCCGGCATCAACCTGGCGTCGGTGCGGGATTCCCGGATCGCCAACAACCTGATCTACGGGAATCTGGCCGGCGGCATCGCCATGTGGGACGACGGTCAGGGCACCCAGTGGGGCTGCCGGAACAACCTGATCGCCCACAACACGGTGCACATGCCGTCGTCGGCGCGATGGGCGCTCAACATGATCAACGGCTCCACGGGCAACCAGGTGCTTGACAACATTCTGATTCACGACGGTTCCCGCGGCGGCCTGGAGACGGACGCGGGCAGTCTGAGCGGCCTGGTGAGCGACTACAACATCATGACCCGGGTCAGCCTGGACGACACTTTCCTGACCCTGGCGGCGTGGCAGTCCGGCTACGGCCAGGATGGCCACTCGGCTGCGCGCGCGGCCGCGGAGCTCTTCATCAATCCAGGCGGCGATCACCACCTGCTGGAGACGGCCTGGGCGGTGGATCACGGGCTGACCCTGGCGGAGTACACCGACGACCTCGACGGCGTGGCCCGGCCCCAGGGAGCCGCCTCGGACATCGGCTGCTACGAGCGGGCCGCCGGCGCGCTCGTCGGCGACATCAACGGGGACGGCGTTGTGGACGAGGCGGACTGCATCCTGCTGGCCGACTACCTGGCAGGGAACCTTCGGTCTGACGACCTGACGCCCGCCGCGGCGGACCTGAATCAGGACGGCGCCATCGATGCGGTCGATCTGACGATCCTCAAGCGATTGCTGTAGCCGGAACGCCGCTGGACCGGGCAAGGGCGCATCGGCGCAGCGGTGCCGCTCAGTAGCTGGTGGCGGTCAGTTTCACCTTGCCGCGGAAGATCCAGTAGATGCTCACCGTGTAGGCGATCACCAGCGGCATCCCCAGCAGCGCGATGACCAGCATGATCCCCAGCGTCTGGGGCGAGGAGGCGGCGTTGTACACCGTGAGACTGTGTGCCGGCGCCGGATTGGAGAAGATCAGGTTGGGATACATGCCGATGCCGAACAGGGCCAGCAGGGCGAGTACGGCGGCGCACGACGACAGAAAGGCGTGAAACTCGCGGCCGTGATGGATCTCGCGGGGGATGTTGGCGATGGCCAGCATGTTCAGCAGCGCCACGAGAAAGAGGACCGGGTGGCGCTTGATGGTGTCGGTCATGTTGGGCACGTACAGCAGGGTGGCCATGGTGGTGGTCACGTAGCAGATGATGAAGCCGATGATGGTGTGGTTCACCCAGCCGCGGACCTTGGCCTGCAACTCGCCGTCTGTCTTCATCACCGTGTAAATGGCGCCGTGCATCATGAACAACGCCACGGTGGTGACGCCCACCAGCAACGCGTACGGGTGCAGCAGGGCGAGAAACGAGCCGGCGAACTCGTGCCGTTCGGTCAGCGGGATGCCCCAGGCGATGTTGCCCAGCGCGATCCCGATCAGCAGGCTGGAGACGACGCTGCTCACCGCGAAGCTGATGTCCCACAGTTGCCGCCACCGCCGCCCGGGTTGCTTGGAGCGAAACTCGATGGCCACCGCCCGGAAGATCAGCGCCACCAGCAGCAGCATGAACGCGAGGTAGAATCCGGAAAAGGCCGTGGCGTACACCTCCGGAAACGCCGCGAACAGCGCGCCGCCCCCGGTGACCAGCCAGACCTCGTTGCCGTCCCAGACCGGGCCGATGGCGTTGATCATGATCCGGCGCTCGGTGTCGGTTCGGGTGAACAGATGCAGCGCCCCGACGCCCAGGTCGAACCCGTCCAGGATGGCGTAGCCGGCGAACAGGACGCCCACGAGGATGAACCAGATCGTGTTCAGGTCAAGCAGCGTGCTCATGCCCGTTGTCCCTCCCCCGCGGTGTCGTCATCGACGGGTCCGTGCTGGATTTTCTCGTTGAGCAGGTACACGAACAGGATGAACAGGAGCAGGTAGACCAGGCCGAACAGGATGATCGACGTCAGCACCTCGCCGGCGCCGACCACCGGCGACAGGCCGTCGGCGGTGCGCAGCAGCCCCTGGACGATGTACGGCTGGCGGCCCACTTCGGCCGACGCCCAGCCGGCCTGATTGGCCAGTTGGGGACCCAGCACGGCGAAGACCAGGATCCACTGCAGCCAGCGCGTCTCGAACAGGCGGTCCCGCCACCACATGAACAGGCCGAACCAGGACAGTGCCAGCAGCGCCATGCCCAGCGCCACCATGAGGTGGTAGGTCTGGAAAACCAGATTGACCGGCGGCCGCTCACCGGGCGGCACCGCCCGCAGCCCCGCCACCGGCGCGGCCGGGTCGCCGTGGACCATCCAGCTGAGCAAGCCGGGCACCCGAACGCCGAAGCGGACAGTCTCGGCGTTCTCGTCCACCCAGCCGAACAGGTAGAGGGGTGCCGGGGCGGACGCCTCGAAGTGCCCTTCGTACGCCGCCAGCTTCACCGGCTGGTTCCGGCTCACGCCCATGGCGCTGGAATGGCCCGTCGCCAGCTGCATCAGCGAGGCGAACGCCGCCACCACCAGTCCCACCTTCATCGAGATTTTCGCAAACTCCGTATGGCGCCGGCGCAGCAGGTACCACGCGCTCACGCTGAGCACGAAGAACGCCGCCGCCTGCCAGCCGCCCAGCACCGCGTGGCTCAGCCGGTCCAGGGTGGACGGATTGAAAACGACTTGCCAGAAATCGACGATCTCGGCCCGGGGGCCGTTGGGTCCCATGACGACGTGATGCCCGGTGGGAGTCTGCTGCCACGAGTTGGCCACGATGATCCAGACGGCGCTGAAATGGGCGCCGGCGGCGACCAGAATCGTTGAGATGAAATGCATGCGCGGGCTGACCTTGTCCCAGCCGAACAGGAGGATGGCCAGGAACCCCGACTCGAGGAAAAACGCGAACACGCCCTCGGCGGCCAGGGCGCTGCCGAACACGTCGCCCACGAAGCGGGAATAGGCCGACCAGTTGGTCCCGAACTGGAACTCCATGACGATGCCCGACGCGACGCCCAGGGCGAAAATCAAACCGAAGATGCGCACCCAGAAGCGGGTCATCTGGTGAAACAGGGGATTTTTGGTCTTCAGATACATCCCCTCCATGGCCACGAGGATGACGCCGAGACCGATGCTCAGGGGCGGAAACAGGTAGTGGAAGGCGATGGTCAGGGCGAACTGCAGTCGGGACAGGAACAGTACGTCCATCGTGCGCTCCATGCGTCCGGATTGCGGACGGCCGCTGAAAAGTCGGATACCGGTGGGTCAGAAAACAGATTACCGTTTTTAAAACGGGGAATCAAGAGCGGCGGCGGCGATGTGCGGCGCGACGGCTCAAGCGAGCCAGCGGTAGAACGCCATCCCCAGCAGTTCGGTCATGGCGGTGACGCTCTTCCGGAAGTTGTCGGCGCTGGGGAAAAAATCCAGGTAGTTCAGCCGCTGCTTGCGCTCGGCCTGGAGGTTGGCCGGATAGCCGGTGCAGTCGACGCCGGCCCGGCGGAACAGGTGCAGCGCGCGCGGCAAGTGGTAGCCCGACGTGACCAGCACGGCCCGGCGGAAACCGCGCGCATCCATCAGGCGGCGGACGTTCGCGGCGTTTTCGGCGGTGTCGCGGCTTTCGGATTCCAGGATGATATCGGGGGCGGGCACGCCCAGATCCATGAGCAGCCGCCGGACCACCGGCGCTTCCGGCTCGCCGCCGGCCACCGCGCCGCCGGAGAAAATGATGGGCCGGGGTTGCCGCTGGTGGATGCGCACGGCGTCCACCACGCGGCCCATGGCGTCGGGCGCGGGCGTGCCGGTGCCGGAAAAATCGGGCACGCCTTCCACGAGCCCCCCGCCCAGCAGGACGATCACGTCGGCCTGAGCGACCGCGGCCGCGTCCCAGTCCTGCACCTCGACGAGGTCCAGGAACCGGTTGGCGGTGGCGCCGACGGACAGCAGATAGAGCAGTAGCGCGCCAGCCAGCAGCAGGTAGCCGGATCGGCGGCGATGGCCGATCCGCCAGCCGCCCCAGGCGGCGAACACCACCACCAGCAGCCCGGGCGGCAGGATCATCGACTTGAGGAGCTTCTTCAGGAAAAACACGGCGGCGGCCTCCAGCCCTTGCCCGTCCGCATGGGCGAGGGCCGGGCTATTGTAGGAATTCCCGGAGGCAAATGCAACTTCGGGCGTGTCCGCCGTCACGTGCGTTCGAGGAACGCGCCGTAGGCCGCGTCCGCCGGACGCGGCCCGCTGAATCGGCACGATCCATGGGATCGGATCGATCAATCCCGCGCCCCGGCCGCGCGTTGCGCCGCAACGCGCACGGGGCCGGTTGCCGAAACCCGGCGGGTCCGAGCAGTTCGTCTCCCGAGCACCGGGTTCATCTCCCCAGCACCCCGGCGAAACCACCCGCCAACACACGCTTGAATTTCGGCGCCCAAACCCGGCCGCGCCAGCGGCCGCGGCATGTAGCCCGGGCCGAAAGGCCCGGGTGGCGGGAAACATAGAGCCGGATAGAGCCGCGCAGCGGCGGCGGAAACGCGGGGCAGAGCCAAGGACATGAGACGAAGCCAAGGACACGCGACAGAGCCATTGACCCTTGGGAGAATATAGATGTCCCCATTTGATAACCCCGGGAGAATATGGCTGTCCCCCGTCGCCGTTCGGCACAACCCTGAATTGGGGCCGAACATGGGGCCCCCAATCGTCAGCT
>CALAMB010000254.1 GCA_937925645.1 uncultured Acidobacteriota bacterium | reverse complement strand
GGACGGCGCGGCCGGGGCCGCATCCTCGCGCTTGCCCTTCTTGCCGTTGGCCGGTTTGGCGGCCGGCGCGGGCGTGTCCGCAGTCACGGGCGGCACGGCCTCGAGGTCCCGGACGGCGTCGGGGATGACCAGCTTGTCGGTGTCGGCGCCGATGAGTTCGCCGGCGGCCTCGGCGACGGGTTGCGCCGGCTGGATGCCGAACTGCGAATCGATGCCTGTTTGGGCCGGGTAGTCGATGCGCCGGTGGGTGGCCGTGGCCAGCGCCTTGGTCAACACAGTGGTGATCCGGCGCAGTTCGGAGAGGGTGAGCGGCGATTCGTCGAGCTGCGTCTGGGTGAGCTTGTGGTTGATGATCTTTTCGATGGCCTTGCGAACGGTCTCCTCGGAGTGGTCGGTGAGCACCCGCGACGCCGCCTCCACCGAATCGACGACCATCAGGATCGAGGCCTCGCGGGAGCGCGGCCGCGGACCCGGGTAGGCGAAATAGCTGCCGGAGATGCCGGACGTCTCCGGATTGTTTTTGGCCTTCTCGTAGAAGTAGTCCATCACCGTGGTGCCGTGGTGCTGGGGGATGAAGTCGAGGATCTTGCGGGGCAGCTTGAACTTCCGGCCGAGCTCCATGCCCAGGATGATGTGGGATTTGAGGATCTTGGAACTGGCGTACGGCGAGATCTTGTCGTGGGGGTTGTCGCCCTGCAGGTTGATGTTCTCCACGAAATAGGTGGGGCGCAGCATCTTGCCGATGTCGTGATAGTAGGCGCCCACCCGTAGGAGCAGGGCATTGGCGCCGATTTCATTCGCCGCGATCTCGGCCAGGTTGGCCACCGCCAGCGAATGATGGTAGGATCCGGGCGCCTTCAGGTACATCTCGCGAAGCAGGGCGGAATCCAGGTCGGCCAGTTCCATCAGCCGGAACGGCGAAACGTAGCCGAACACCTTTTCGAACACGGGGATCAGGAGCAGGGTCAGGATGCTGGAGAGGGGACCGTTGAGGAACGCGCCGACGGCGTCCTGCCGGACAATGGCCGATAGCAGGCGCTCGCCGGTCATGGGCACGATGGCAAGATAGATGACCAGGTTGGTGATCCCGACGGCCAGGCCGGTGGAGAAGACCTGGGAGCGTTTCTTTATGTTCTGCAGCCAGAACAGCGTGACGATGCCGCCGCTGAAGAGCACCAGCATGAGCTGGGAGTCGAAATCGGACAGGATGGCGACGAAGATGGCGGTGAAGATCACCAGCGACGGCACGACCTTGTTGAACATGAGGATGTTGACCAGCATCGCCAGCATGGCCACCGGGACGAAGTAGAGGGAGATGATGCCGGTCAGGCCGGCGAACTTGGCCGCCAGCAGCACGAGGAATATGACGAGGAAGATGAACACCAGGTTCTTGTTTTCGTCCTCGCGGCTGTCCGAGGAGAACTGTCCGAACCAGAAAACCAGGATCAGGATGAGCAGCTGGTACACCACGAAATAGCCGGCCAGGGTGTAGAGGGACGGCAGCCGGCGGCCGGCCCGGTACGCCTTGACCAGCTCCAGGTCGTCGGGCGTGATGATCTTGCCCCGGGCCAGGAGGGGCGAGTCCTGGGGCGAGTAGTGGATTTTTTTAAAGGAGAACGGATAGGAGATCTTCAGGTTGATGGGATAGGCCTTGCCCGGGACCGGCTCGGGGAAGTAATCCACCCAGAACTCGAACGTGGTGAGCAGCACCAGCAGCAGGGCGAAGAAGACGCTGATGATCCACTTGAAGCCGGAAATGCGGTAGAAGCGGTACTGGTGACTGCGGATCTCCTTGATCTCGGATTCGGCGTCCAGTTCCTCTTCGGGTACGTCGAAGGAGGTCAAAATCGTGGTGACCCGCTTGCGCTCCCGGGTGGACTGGCGGGCGAACAGGAAGACGGCGGTCGCCACGGCCACGAAGGCGACGAGGGAGAGGACGAAGATCAGGAGCTGTGAATCCATGGAGCGCCCGAAACCGTGAATTACCGGAGCGCAAAACGGCCCAATTATAGCACAGCCGGCGTGTCAACGGGGGATTTGGCGCCGCCTCCGCCGGCCGGCGGCCGGGTGCCGCCGGTGATCCGGTGACAGCGCCTTTGGCACCGCCGGTCATTTCGGATACAATAGGAACAGTTGACGCTTTGCGTCGAGAGCGGGTCCCGAGATATTCCGGCGGCGCCAGCGGCGCGTCGGCTCCAGGAGGCGGCGGATGAAAACCATCAAGAATATCCTGTACCCCATGCAGTTCCGGGATTATTCGCTGGACATGCTGGAGTACGTCATCCTGACGTCGCGGTCGCTCCGGGCCCGGCTGCACCTGCTGCACGTGATCACGGGGCCCGAAACGTCCGGCTTCGACGAGCTCAACGATTTCTTCTACGCGGTCGTCAGCGACTCCGATGCCCGGCTGGCCCGCCAGCGCGCGGACCCGCTGGATCTGGTCAAGGTGCATGTGAAAGCCGATACGATCTGGAGCGGCATCGTCACATACGCCCGGGAGCAGGCGGTGGACCTCATTCTGATGGCGGCCCACGAGGCGCCTGGCGACCGGGCCGCCGATCTCGGCGAGAACATTCCAAAGGTGCTGGAACTCAGCCATTGTCCGGTGCTGGTGATGTGGGACGCCCGCGTCCAGAAAAAGCACCAGAGCCGGGAGGAACTGACCCTGATCGAGATCCGGAAGGAGATCGCCGCGAAAAAGACTTGACGCGCTGTCGGACGGCGCCCGCGTCGGCAACCGGTTATCAGAACCCGCCGCACGAAACAGAATTGTCACGTCTGCGGTTTTGAGATAGAATGACCGCACGTCGCGGCGGGCGAACGACAACATGATCGAAAAAATCAACTTTCCGGCGGACCTGAAAAAGCTCTCCTTCGAAGAGCTGGACGTGTTGGCCGAGGAGATCCGAACCCTGCTCATCCAGGTGGTGTCCAAGAACGGCGGCCACCTCGCCTCCAACCTCGGCGTGGTGGAACTGACCCTGGCGCTGCACTACGTGTTCAACGCGCCCAGCGACAAGATCGTCTGGGACGTCTCCCATCAGTGCTACACCCACAAGATCCTCACCGGCCGGCGCGACCGTTTCCCGACATTGCGCCTGTATGAAGGGCTCAGCGGCTTCTGCAAGCGCGAGGAGAGCGAATACGACGCGTTCAACGCCGGGCACTCCTCCACCTCCATCAGCGCCGCGCTGGGCCTGGCCATGGGGCGGGACATGGCGGGCCGGAACAACCACGTCATCGCCGTGATCGGCGACGGAGCGCTCACCGGCGGCATGGCCA
>CALAMB010000253.1 GCA_937925645.1 uncultured Acidobacteriota bacterium | reverse complement strand
CCGCCGCTGGCCGAGTGCCTGTTGCCCGAGCGCGGCCTCAACGAGTCGGTGTCGGTTAACTTGCCGACACCCGGTCTGTGCATGGATCTGGATGTCTTCGACTGGCCGCCGGGCGACGGGAACACCAGCGGCCGTTCCCAGCGGATCGTCGCGGTGGCCGACAGTCACAACCGGGACACCCGGCGCTCCATGTTGACCTTTCTGGAAGACGATGGCCGGCAGGATCTGGAGACGGCGCCGGGCTGCCTGGCGTGGGTGAAGCTGCTGGCGGAGGTGCCCGGTGTTCCCGTGGCGCGGCATGTGCGGGTCTTCGCGCCGTCCGCGTACGTGGACGCCCAGGGTGACGCGCGGCGCACTCCGCTGGTGGTGTCGCTGAACCTGTCCAGCCAAGGGCAGCTGACGCTGAACGTGTTCGGGCTGACCATCGAGTCGCAAGCCCTGAACCTCATCCATCTCCGTACGGAACCGGTCCCCGAGGGCGGACTGGTGGATCTGGCGGTGGGGCGGGCGGGCGTGTATCTGCTTGCCGCCGGCGGCATGTACCGGGTGCAACTGTCGGATTTTCGGGACGGACAACCGGTTCTCTCCCGTCGCATCGCGGTGGACGGGCTGATTCCGGGTCGGGCGGTTGTCGACGGCGGACTGATCTACACGGCGCCCGGCTGCGGCCAGCAGGGGGGCGTGGCGCTGGTGGCCATGGATCTGGTCCCCGAGTTGGTGGGGATGGAGTGGTTTGCGGATGCTCACGCTCCGGTGTACACGTTGACGGTGCCGGTGGTCAAACGGCCGGATGTCGACGACAGCCAGATCATTCTGCACCAGGTGCCGGCGGACATCCGGTTCTATTACCAGGTGAATCCGCCCCAGTTTACCGGGCAGACGGAAAGCGTCGTGATGACGGCGCAGGAGGCCGCCTTTGAGTTCCACCAGGTCGACTCCGCCGTTCCGGATCTGCGCTGCGTGCTGATCCCGGCCGGAACCGCCTACCAGCCGCGCAGTCTCGACCGGTACTGCGGCTTGCCGCCCGAGAAGTTGCCAGCCGATTTCAGCGGTTGGGTCCGCCTGGATGGCGTCAGCATCATGGGGCAGGGCTCCGATCAGGTACTGGAGTCCCCTCCGGTCAAGGTCGGTTTCGAGGAGCTGCTGAGACTGAAGACCCATTTTCTGGCCTACTCCATCGAAGCCATGCCCCGGGAGTTGTTCGAGGAAACCGGCGGCATCGAGCTGCGGGAACAGGTCCCGCCGGTATGTTTCATCCCGAATTTTCCCATCCGGGTGCTGGCGGCCCGGCTGTACCGGTCGGTGGACGCCGCCGAGATCGAGATCTATCAGCGGCCCATCGGCACGGTCTACAACGCGGACGCGCTGACCAAATTGCAATCGGTGAGCATCTTCCCGCCGGGGCAGATGCCGGATGCCAGCGTGTTCGCCGATCCGGGGGACTACCGCTTCGAGCTCGAGGTCGAGGCCCTGAACCTCATGGCCGGCGGTGAGCCCGTCACGGACACCTTCAGCGGTGTCCTGCGGGTGGGCTATCACTCGGCCCGGTC
>CALAMB010000252.1 GCA_937925645.1 uncultured Acidobacteriota bacterium | reverse complement strand
CGCTCCAGTCGTGCGTGCACCCGGACGATGCCGCGCTCCACGACCTCCGGCCCGGATGCGCCGGCCGGCGCCTCGGCCAGCGCCCGGTCCGCTTCCGCCCGTTCGGCGCTGAACGGATTGGCGAACACCGCCCGCTCCACCTGCCGGAACAGCGCCCGATCCGCCGCACCCAGTTTTCGTGCTGCCGTCATGCCCGCCTCCCGGTATGCACAATTTGTCAGGTTATTATACTAAAAGTGAATAATGACCCGGCCGAAAGGCGTTCGGAATCGATGGTCCGGGTTCGAGACGCAAGCCCCATCGAACCCCGCGGGGCCGGTCTTGAATCCGGGGTGGGGCGGTCTGCGCGGTTTGTCGGGATGCCGGTTTGTGCGGAAGGGCCTGCGCAACCGGGATTGCAGTTGATTGCAGCCGTCCGGGCCGCTGTCAATGTCTCCGGGTGTCGAAGCGGCAGCGCAGAGTCACGGCTGTCCACTGCCCGCCTGGTCCCTCGGCGGTCCAGGCGTCCTTGCCGTCACCGAAGATGTACCACTTGTGTGTCTGCAGGAACAGGTCCAGGTAATCGGTGAGGTGCACGCCGGCACCCCACTGGAGCCGCAAGGCCCGGACGGCCGCCGACGCGGTGTACTCCTGCTGGGGACGGTTCTCGCCCATGGCCAGGAACGGTTTGGCGAACACGAAGACGCGGTTGAACCCCGTGGGCTCCAGATAGACTTCCGCTTCCAGGCTGTAGCGGAGATAGTAATCGCCCATCCAGTCCAGGCCTTCATCGGTGACGAAACCGCGGATGTTCATGTCCAACTCGTTGTGAGGCGGGTGCACGGACATGTCCATATGGCCGTAAATATCGAACCAGCGTTTCGAGGCTTGACCGGGAACAAAGGCGGACAGCGCACCGACGACCAGCAGCAGGCCGACCAGCAATCGGGACACGATGTTCAACATGCGGATCTCCTCGGAGGTTTATGGGGATGACTCATTATAGCGCGGTTTACCGGCTTTTGATCTTGGCCAGGTTTTGGCGGACCTGTTCGGCGTAGGCGCCGTTGGGTTCCTTGAGCAGGTAGGCCTCGAGCTCGGGGACGATGAGGTCGAAGCGCCCCTGCTGGTGGTAGATTTTGGCCAGCAGCAGGTGCACGTCGGCGCTCGTGCCGGGCAGTCCCGCCGCCCGGCGGCAGGACGCCTCCGCCGCCGGCAGGTTGCCGGTGTCGAAGTAAAATATGCCCAGCGCCATGTGGGGTTCCCCCTGGCCCGGATGAATGAGAATGGTCTCCTCCAGGAGCTTGAGTGCCAGGTCCTGTCGGGCGGTGGCGGCGTACAGGTCGGCCAGGTTCAGCCGGCCGTACAGGTTGGACGGATCCACGTTCAGGCAGTCGAGAAACATGTCCTCGGCCTTCGACAACTCGCCGGTGGCGCGGTAGCACAGCCCCAGGTCGTTGAACGCCTGCGGGAAGGCGGGGTGGATCCGGATGGCCTTGACGAAGCGCTTGATGGCGTCGGCGTACTTCTGCTCGCGCAGGGCGTTTTTCCCCTTGCGGTACTCCTTGTCCGCCTTCTCCGGAATGGCCAGCTGGGTGACGGAGACGGTGGGCGTCTGCGGAATCACCGAAAAATTCCGTTCGGGTTCGAGCTGGATCATCACGCGGCGGGTGACGCCGCCCTGGCCGATGAGCTCCATGGCCTCTTCCCCCTGCCGGAAGCCGGCCAGCCGCACCACGATCCGGTACCGCCCCGGGTACATCTTCTCGAACCGGAAATTGCCGTGGGCGTCGGCGATGCGCATGCCCAGCAGCTCGTCTTCCCGGTACAGCTCCACCTCGGCCCGGTTGATCATCTCCGCGTTGTTGACCAGCTTGACGGTGCCCTCGATAGTGCTGGGCTGCACCGGCGGGCGGGGCGGCTTGCCGGTTTGGGCGTAGCCGGCCGCCGTCAGGGTGACGGCGAGAATCAGTCCGCAGAGTGTGTGTGCGTAGTGCTGAACCATGGCGCCTCCCGACGATCCCATTATCCGTATTATAGTCTTTGAGGGATCCGGCAGGGGCACAGATTCACAGGCGGGCAGTATCGGGCCGGCGCGCTAGCCGTAGCGGCCCTCGATGTACTCGGCGGTCCGGGAGTCGCGGGGGTTCAAGAAGAGGTCGGCGGTGCGGGCGTGCTCCACCATCTCGCCCAGCAGCATGAACAGGCACTCGTCGCTGGTGCGCCGCGCCTGGGCCATGTTGTGGGTGACGATGACGATGGTGTAGCGGCCGCGGAGCTGGAACATCAGCTCCTCGATGGCCCGGGTCCCCTCCACGTCCAGCGCCGAGCACGGCTCGTCCATCAGGATGATATCGGGCTTGAGGGGCAGCAGCCGGGCGATGCACAGCTTCTGCTGCTGCTCCAGCTGGAGGGAGGTGGCCCTGGCGCCCAGGCGGTCCTTGAGGTGGTGCCAGAGGCCCACCTCGGTGAGCGCCCGCTCCACCTCATCGTCCAGGAGGCGGCGCGTGAGCTCGCTTCGGGGCGTGTGGGTCCGCAGGCCGAAGACGACGTTTTCGTACACGGACAAGGGCAGGGGATTGGGTCGCTGGAACACCATGCCCACCGCCTTGCGCAGCTCCACCAGCGAGACGTCCGGGTCGTAGATGTTCTTGCCCAGGATGCGGATCTCGCCGGCGGTCCGCACGCCGGGGTATCGCTCGTTGATCCGGTTGAAACACCGCAGCAGAGTGGTCTTGCCGCAGCCGCTGGGGCCGATGAGCCCGGTGATCAGGCCGCGACGGAAGTGGACGGACACGTCCCGCAGGGCCTGGAAGGCGCCGTACCAGAGGTTCAGCTTGTGGGTCCAGATGCCCTCGCCGGCGTCCGTCTCGGGGATGGCGGGCGCGGCGGCGGTGTCGGCCGGCGGCGGATCAACCGAATATGCCATTGACGTACTCCAGGGTCTCCTGCCGGCTCGGCTGGTCCGAGAAGATGACGTCCGAGCGGTCGAGCTCGATGATCCGGCCGTTCCACAGGAACATGGTCCGGTCGGTGAGCCGCCGGGCCTGGTGGGTCAGGTTGGTGACGAGGATGATGGTGATCTCGCGGCGCAGCTCTCGGAGCACGTCCTCGATGCGCATCGTGGTGACCGGGTCGATGGCGATGGAGAACTCGTCGAGGCACAGGATCTCCGGCTGGTGCGACAGCGCCCGGGCGATGGTGAGGCGCTGCTGTTGCCCGCCCGAGAGCGCAGTGCCGAGGCTGCCCAGCCGGTCCTTGACCTCGTCCCAGAGCGCCGCCTGGCGGAGGCAGCGCTCCACCAGCGGGTCAAGGTCGGCGCGGCGGGTCAACCCGGCGCAGCGGGGCGCGAAGGCGACGTTGTCGTAGATGGACAGCGGCAGGCCCACCGGCAGCGGCGCCACCATGCCGATCGTCCGCCGCAGCGCGTGGACGTCCCGGACGGCGCGGATGTCCGCGCCGTCGATCCGGATCTCGCCGGCGACGCGGGCGCCGGCGATGAAGTCGATGGTGCGGTTCAGGCAGCGCAGCAGCGAGGTCTTGCCGGAGCGGGCCGGGCCGATGATGCCTAAAATCTCGTTGGGGCGGACGTCGAAGGTGATGCCGTGGATCACCTCGGTGCCGCTGTAGGCGAGGCTCAAATCCTTGACCGCGATCTTGGGCGTGGCTGCGTTCATGGCCGTCACCACCGTTTTCGGTTCCGGAGCCACACCCGCAGGGCGATGGCCGCGGCGTTGACGGCGAGCACCGCCCCGAGGAGCACCACGGCGGTGGCCCAGGGGATGGCCTCGCGGACGTTGGGCACCTGGGTGGAAACCGTGTACAGGTGCATCGACAGCGCCATGCACTGGTCGGTGAGGCGGTAGGGAAACAGGTCGCCGCGCTGCACCGCTTTGAAGAAGACCGCGCCGGTGAACAGGATCGGCGCTGTCTCGCCGGCGGCGCGGCTCACCTGCAGGATCACGCCGGTGAGGATGCCGCTGATGGAATTGGGCAGGACGATGGCCCGGATGGTCTGCCAGCGGGTGGCGCCCACGTTCCAGCATGCCTCGCGGAACGCGACGGGCACCGCGGCCAGCGCCTCGCGGGTGCTGGCGATGATCACCGGCAGGGTCATGATGGCCAGAGTGAGCGACGCCGCCAGGATCGAGTAGCCGAACCGGGCCGCGTAGACGAACGCACCCAAACCGAACAGGGCGTGGACGATGCTGGGGACGCCGGCCAGCGTGATCACCGCCAGGTTGATGGCGCGGGTGAACCAGTTGTCGCGGGCGTACTCGTTGAGGTAGATGGCGGCCAGCACGCCGATGGGCGCGGAGACGGCCAGCGAGATGAACACCAGGTAGACGGTGCCCACGAGCGCGGGCCAGATCCCGCCCTCGGTCATGCCGCGCCGGGGGACGTCCACGAGGAACTCCCAGCTCAGCGCCGGCCAGGCCTGGACGACCAGGTGGCCGACGATGGCGACGAGCGGCAGCACCATCAGCACGGCCATGGCCAGCAGCACCAGCCGCACCGCGGCCTGCTGCCGCTCCTTGCGGACGACGAGCGGTGTCCGGGTGAAGCGGGCCTGAACGGAGGTGACGGGTACCGGGTTCATGGTCGCCTACTTCCTCGCGCGGACGCCCCGGATGATCAGGTCGGCCGCCAGGTTGACGAGCATCGTGATGGCGAACAGCAGCACGCCGGTCAGGAAGAGCACCTGGTAGTGCTCCGAGCCGGCCGGCGCCTCGCCGAGCTCCGCGGCGATGTTGGCCGTCAGGGTCCGGACCGAGTCCAGGATCCCGTGGGGGATCTGCACGGCGTGGCCGGTGGCCATGAGCACAGCCATGGTTTCGCCGATGGCCCGGCCCACCCCGAGCAGCACGGCGGCCAGCAGCCCGTTGCGCGCCGCCGGCAGCAGCACCCGGAACACGAGCTGCCAGCGGGTGGCGCCCATGGCCGTCGCCGCCTCGATGTAGGAGTCGGGCACGGCCTTGAGGGCGTCCTCGCCGATGGAGACGATGATGGGCACGCTCATCAGGGCGAGGATGATCCCGCCGTTGAGCACGTTCACGCCCACCGGCGCCCCGGTGTACGTCACGATCAGCCGGCTCATCACCGTCAGCCCGATGAAGCCCCACACCACGCTCGGGATGGCCGCCAGCAGCTCGATGATGATCTTGAGACTTTCGCGGAGCCGCGGGCCGCAGAACTGGGACAGGAACACCGCGCCGCCCAGGCCGAACGGGACGGCCAGGACCATGGCCAGCACGGTGACGGCCAGCGTCCCCGCCGACAGCGCCAGGGTGCCGTAGCGCACGTTGGAAGCCGACGTGGGGTACCACTCCGTGCTGAAGAGGAACTGTGTCAGCGAGAACCGGTCGCTGAACAGCACCGGCGCGGCCTCGCGGAGGATGAAAAAGAGAATGGCCAGGATGAAAACGATGGCGCTCACGCCGCTGGCGTAAATCAGGAGTTCGATGGCCCGCTCGCCCCACACCGACCGGCGGGACCGGGCCTGACGGGGCGGGGCGACTGCGCCGTTGGAAGAGTTGGGTGCCATACGCGTTGCCTGACTGTTTCCGCAGCCGGGTTCCGGCGGCGGGCCGCGGCCGGAGGCGCCCGCCGGCGGAGCGGTTTCGTCCCTACTTGTTCCGCTGTTCGGGCGGCAGCGGCACGTAGCCGCTCTCCTCGATGATTTTCTGGCCGGCGTCCGACAGGATCCAGTCGATGTACGCCTTCACGGCGCCCTGCGGCTCGCCCAGGGTGTAGAGCTGCAGGGAGCGGGCCAGCGGATACGTCTTGTTCAGGGTGTTCTCGACGCTGGGCGGAAAGGCCGGGTCGCCGGTCCTGGCGGCGATGCGGAGCATCTTCACCGCCGGGGTGGCGTAGCCCATGCCGCTGTAGCCGATGGCGGTCGGGGTGCCGCCGATGAGCTCGACGACTTCCTTCGAGCCGTTCATGTCGCGGGAGCCCAGCTTGAAGTCCAGGTTCCCCATGACGTGGTCGCGGAAGAACTCGTAGGTGCCGGAGCTCGACTGGCGGCTCACCCGCACGATCGTGTCGCCGGAGGCGCCGGGGATCCGGACGCCGAGTTGCGACCAGTTGACGGTGGCGCCCCGCTCGCCGAAGATGTCGGCCAGTTGCTCGATGCTGATCGACTCGATGGGATTGCTCTGGTGGACGTACACGGCCAGAGCGTCGTAGCCGACGATCACCTCATGGGGCGTCCGGCCGGTGTTCCGCTTCGCCTGCTCGATCTCTTCCGCCTTCATGTTGCG
>CALAMB010000251.1 GCA_937925645.1 uncultured Acidobacteriota bacterium | reverse complement strand
ACCTCCGGCTGCGCGAGGCGATCGCCGACACCCTCCGGCAGGCGCCTCCGGGCAGTGTCCTGGCCGGTGAAACTCCGGCCGTCTTCAGCTATTATCTCGAGCGAAGCGGCCGACGGGATGTGCGGGTGGCGAATCTGTCCGACGCCCGGTTCTCCCTGCCGGTGACGGCGCCCGTCTTCGTCTTCCTGCAGCCGGGCCGGATCTATTACGAAAACGTGGCGTTCCACTCCCGGCTGTGGAACCGGGAGCGGGACCTGTTGAGCGCCCCGGTCGCCGGGCGGCCGATGGTGCGGGTGTTCCGGCTCGACGGATCGGAGTTCGGCGAGATCGTGGCGAACCGCGACACGGTTCCGTCCCGCGTCCAGGCGCCGCAAGACATGTATTTTCTCACGACGGATTAGCCGCCGCGACATCATCCGGCCGCGCCTGTCGGGGCGGCCGGAAAAGGATGAGTGTGATGAGTCAATCGTCAGCGCCCGCGGTTTCCATCGTCGTTCCCTTCCACAACGAGGAGGCGAACATCCCGCTGCTCTACGAGGAGATCACCCGGGTCATGGCCGGGATCACCGCCGCGTACGAGCTGATCTTCGTGGACGACAAGAGCACTGACGGCTCCGTGGGCGCCATCCTTGCCCTGGTCCGCCGCGACCCCCGCGTCGTCTGCGTGAAACTGCGGCGCAACCACGGCCAGACCGGCGCCCTGGCGGCGGGTTTCGACCATGCCCGCGGGGAGATCGTCATCAGCATGGACGGCGACCTGCAGCACGACCCGGCCGATATCCCGGCCCTGCTGCAGCCGGTCCGGGAGGACGCGTGCGACATCGCCAGCGGCTGGCGCAAGGAGCGGATCGACCCGTTCCTGTCCCGCAAGCTGCCGTCGCGGATCGCCAACTGGATCATGGCCCGGTTCTCCGGCCTCGACATTCACGACTTCGGGACCACGTTCAAGGCGTACCGCCGGGACATCCTCTCCCAGGTCCGGCTCTACGGCGATCTGCACCGGTTCATTCCGGCGCTGGCGCTGGCGTACGGCGCCCGGGTGCTCGAAGTGCCCATCAACAGCCGGAAGCGACAGCACGGCCGCTCGCACTACACCATCATGCGCACGTTCCGGGTGATGTTCGACCTGATCACCATCCGTTTCCTGCTCAAGTACATCACCCGGCCGCTGCACTTCTTCGGCCGGCCGGGCCTGCTGTGCCTGTTCGGCGGGATCGGCACCGGGCTGTTCCTGGTGGCCAAGAAGCTGCTGCTGGGCAGCGACGTGTTCACGCAGCACGCGCCGCTGCTGATGTTCGCCGTGCTGCTGGTGCTGGCCGGCGTGCAGCTCGTCTGCTTCGGGCTGCTGGGCGAGATGCTCACCCGCGTCTACTTCGAGTCCAGCCAGCGCACCATCTATGCCGTGGAGAAAGTGATTCGCCACGGCGATCCGCTGGCGCCCCGCCGCGCCGAGGCCGGCGGGGAGGCGGGTGAGGGGACGGCCTGAATGTCCCTGGCAACGTTTGATCCGGAGCGCGCCGGCTGGTCTGCCGGTCGGCGGCTTACCCGGCCTGGAGGCCGGATGCATCCCAATCGGTGAGGCAATCAGACCGATGCGACGCACCCGAGGCAGAGCCCTGCGGCTGGGATTGGCGGCCGTGATCCTGATGGCGGTCAACCCCGTCTGGGCCGGCGCCGCGGGACCGGTGCGGATCACGGTCCGGTTCGCGCTCCCCTCGGGGGGCGTGCAGCCGCTGCCCGGGGCCACCGTGATCCTGCAGCCGGCAGCCCGGGAACGATCGCTGCAGAGTTTTACCGGCGACGACGGTGGCGTGGAGTTCGCCGACGTCGCGGCGGGCGAGTATGTCGTCGTGGCGGCGATGGACGGGTTCGTCACCATCCGCCGCAAAGTCACCGTGCTCCGGGAACAGGCGCTGGACGTGGAGCTGACGCTGCCGCTGGAGCAACTCGCCGCCTCCGTGGACGTGGTGGCCGAGAGCGAACAGGAACAGGCCCGGCAGCCGTCGCTGCCGGCGGAACTGCGCGAGGAGCTGCTCCGCACCGCCCCCCTGGTGAACGAGAAGTTTCAGGACGCGCTGCCGCTGCTGCCCGGGGTGGTCCGCGGGCCCGACGGTCTGCTCAACCTGAAGGGGGCGCGGGCGAGCCAGAGCGGCCTGCTGGTCAACTCGGTCAACGTGACCGATCCGGTCACTGGCCAGTACGCCATGGAGCTGCCCATCGAGGCCATCGATAGTGTGAAGGTGCACGCCAACCCGTACGCGGCCGAATTCGGCAAATTCACCGGCGCCGTCACCACCATCGAGACCCGACGGGGCACGGACACGTTCAAGTTCCTCCTGACCAACTTCATGCCGCGCCTGCGCTGGGTGGACGGCAGCACCCGCGGCTTCGAGTCGTTCACGCCGCGGCTGGCGCTGGCCGGGCCGCTGGTGCGCAACCGCGTCTGGTTCACCCAGCATCTTGAATACCGCTTCATCCTGACCGACGTGCCATCGCTGCCGGAACCGGACAACGTGACCCAGTTGGAGACCTTCGATTCATTCACCCGCATCGACTGGGATCCCGGCGACACCCACGATGTCACGGCGGTGCTGTCCATCTACCCCCAGAACCTGAAGTACGTCAATCTGGACACCTTCCATCCGCCCGCGGTGACCCCCAACTACCGCCAGCGGGGATACTTCTTCGCGTTCTCCGACCGGATGATCCTCAACCTGAACGCGCTGGTGGAATCCTCCTTTTCGGTCAAGAAGCTGGACGCCCACATCTGGGGCCAGTCGCTGGACACCATGACCATCACTCCGGAGACGTGGCGCGGGGCGTTCTACAACACCCAGAATCGTTTCAGCCGCCGCTACGAATGGGCCCAGACCCTGACTCTGAACCAGTCCCGCTGGCACGGGCTGCACCACCCGAAGTTCGGCTACGTGGTCTCGCGCTCGGACTTCGACGGCACCGACCGGAGCCGGGCGGTGGACATCCGCCGCGCCGACGGGACGCTGTTCCAGCGATTCGAGTTCCTTGGGGCGGGGGATTTGTCGCAGGGCGTGACCGAGTGCACCGTCTTCGCCCAGGACCGGTGGCAGATCGGCACGCCGCTCACTCTGGACGCCGGAGTGCGGCTCGATTGGGACTCGCTGGGCGAGCGCTGCCACGTGGCGCCCCGGGCCGGGTTTGCCTGGCTGCCCTTTTCCAAGGATCCGCGCACCGTCATCCGGGGCGGCCTGGGCCTTTTCTACGACAAGATCCCCCTCAATGCCGGCGCCTTCACCCAGTACCAGCAGTTCCGGGTGACCAACTATGCCGCGGACGGCCAGACCGTCGTGGCCGGGCCGCTCACGCTGGAGAACATCCTGGCGGACGAACGGCTGGACAACGCCTGCTCCCTCACCTGGAACCTGGAGCTTGACCGGGAGATCACCCGCGGCCTGTGGGCACGGGCCGGTTACCAGAACCGCGAGCAGCGGGACGACCTGGTGGTGGATCCGGTGGTCGGCGAGACACCCGACCTGGTGCTGAGCAACCGGGGGAGTTCCAGCTACAAGGAGTGGCTCTTCAGCCTGCGGTACCGGTTCCGTCAGGCGGACGAGGTGACTTTTTCCTACGTGCGCTCGGCGGCGGTGGGCAACCTCAACGCCTTCGAGCTGTACTTCGGCAACTATCACTATCCCGTCATCCGGCTGGACGAAGTGGGACCGCAGCCGTTCGACGTGCCGGACCGTTTCCTCCTCACCGGCGTGGTCACCCTGCCGTACGGCATCATCCTGGCGCCGCTGCTGGAGATCCGCGACGGCTTC
>CALAMB010000250.1 GCA_937925645.1 uncultured Acidobacteriota bacterium | reverse complement strand
ACACCCAGATCGCCATCGTGCGGGACATCACGACCCGCAAGCAGGCCGAGGCCGCGCTTCGGGAGAGCGAAGAGCGCTGGCAGTTCGCGCTCGAAGGGAGTGGCGATGCCGTGTGGGACTGGGACCTGCGCGCCGGCCGGATGTTCCGCACGCGCCGTTGGGAGGAGATGCTGGGCCTGCCGGACGACGCGAACAGCCAGTCGCCCGACGATTGGCAGCGGCGGGTCCATCCGGACGACTTCCTTCGCGCCCAGCGGGAGCTGGATCTCACGTTGTCCGGGGAAAAGCCCCAGTATGTCGCCGAATACCGCCTGCAGCACGCCAACGGCCGGCACCGCTGGATCCTGGACCGCGGCAAGGTCACCCTGCGGGGTCCCGACGGTGCGCCCTGGCGGATGGTGGGTACCATGTCGGACATCACCGAGCGGCGGGAGGCGGAGGCCGATCTCGTCGAGTCCAGGCAGCGGTTCAGCCAGTTCATGGGCCAGATTCCCGCCGCCGTGTTCATCAAGGACACCGACAACCACCTGCTGTACGTCAACGACTACCTGCGGCTGCAGTTCGGGGCGGACAACCAGCCGGATTCCGCCAGCAGCAACGGACCGACATCGCCCTACCTGGCCCGGATGGCCGCCGACGACGCCCGGGTGCTGGCCGATGGCGTCGTGGTCACGTCCGAGATCATCCCCGACGTGAACGACCGCTCCCGTCATCTCGAAACCCGGAAATTCGTCATCCAGCGAGTGGGCAAGGCGCCCCTCATCGGCGGCATCTCCCTGGACGTGACCGAATTGCGGCACTCCGAGGAGGAGCGCACGCGGCTGGAGGACCAGCTGCGGCAGGCGCAAAAGATGGAGATCATCGGCCGGATGGCCGGCGGCGTGGCCCACGACTTCAACAACCTGCTGTCGCCGATCCTCGGCTACACGGAGATGGCGCTGCTGGACATGCACCCCGAGGACCCGCTCTTCGCCGACCTGAAGAACATCCGGGAAGCGGCCGAACGGGCGGCCGGGCTGACCCGGCAGTTGCTGGCGTTCAGCCGGCGGCAGGTCCTGGACATGGCCGTGCTGAACCTGAACCGGACCCTGTCCGATCTCCACAAGATGCTGCGCCGGCTCATCGGCGAGGACATCGAACTGGTTCTCCGTCTCAACGCCGACCTGGGAAACATCCGGGGGGACGTGGACCAGCTTCAGCAGGTGGTGATGAACCTGGCGGTCAACGCCCGGGACGCCATGCCCGGCGGCGGCCGGCTGATCTTCCAGACGGAAAACGCAACCCTGGCCGAAGGGACCGCCGTGCTGCCGCCCGGCGCGTACGTGGCGGTCAGCGTCATCGACACCGGCTGCGGCATGGACGCCGAAACCCTCAGCCACCTGTTCGAGCCGTTTTTCACCACCAAAGAGCGGGGGAAGGGCACCGGGCTGGGGTTGTCCACCGCCTATGGCATCGTCAAGCAGCACGGCGGGCACATCGAGGCGGTCTCGCAACCCGGCCAGGGGACGACATTCCGGATTCTGTTTCCGCGCGTCGAGGCCCCGCCGTCGAGGGAGGCTCACCTCGCGGAGGTGAGGCCGGCCGGCTGCGGCAGCGCGCGGCTGCTGGTGGTGGAGGACGAGGAGATGGTCCGGAAGATGGTCTGCGACATCCTGCGGGCGCACGGGTACCGCGTCCTGGATGCCCCCGGGCCCGACGAGGCCCTGGCGCTGATGGCGGAAGAGTCCGCGCCCGTCGACCTGGTGCTGACCGACGTGATCATGCCGCGCATGAACGGCCGCGAGCTATACGAGCAGCTCCGCCAGATCCAGCCGGGCATCCGGGTGCTCTACATGTCGGGGTATCCGGCCGAGGTGATCGCCGAGCAGGGGCTGGCCCGGGAAGAGATTCATTTTCTGCAGAAACCGTTCTCGGTGCGTGCCTTTCTGGAGATGCTGACCAGCGTCCTGGAGGACGCGTGAGGCGGATCCGGCGGGCGCCGGGTGACACCGGTCAATCCTGTTGCCGGGCGACGACGACGGTGATGTCGTCGTGCTGCGGGCTCCCCTCGGACCACGCGCGGACCGTTTCGAAGAGGCGGTCCACGATGTGCTCGGGCGGCTGGCGGCGCTCCTCGAGCAGCAGATCCACCAGCCGCTCCTCGCCGAACTCCTCGCCGTTCCGGTTCACCGAATCCACCACTCCGTCGGTATAGGTGATCACCAGGTCCCCGGGATTCAGGCGGA
>CALAMB010000249.1 GCA_937925645.1 uncultured Acidobacteriota bacterium | reverse complement strand
TGCTGCGCAACCGGCCGCCGGGGCCGGACGCCGCCATCCCGCCGATCACGCTGCTGGCGGAAACGCTGGAGACGGAGGTCCGGAGCCGCGAACTGGCCAATGCCATCCGCCTGTGGACCGAGGGCCGGAAGGGACGGGTGTTCAACACCGGCCGGGACACGCTCCACGCCGCCCGCCTCTCCCTGTTCGACCTGGCCGACCTGGACCAGGACGAAACGCTGCTGCAGAGCCTGGTCTATGTCATCTTCGAAAAGATCTACGCCGAATGCAGCGCCGGCGACCGGAGCGTCCAGAAGATGCTGGTGATGGACGAGGCCCACCGCTATCTGAAGCATCCGGCGTTTCAGCACTGGGTGGAGCTGTTCTACCGGATCGGCCGGCACCTGAACCTGGCGGTGGTGCTGCTGACACAGTCCATCCGCGACCTGGTCTCGGAAGCGATCTGGAGCAAGGGAGTCATCGGTAACACGCGCCAGGAGTTTTTCTATTCGGGGCAGAAATCCATTCAGAAGGAGCTCGCGGCCTTCGGGCTGAGCGAGTACCAGATCGAGCAATACCAGCGCCTGGACCCGGGCCGCCGGGAGGTGCTGTATTGGTCCAGCTCGGGGTTGACGCGCATCCTGCGGCCGGTGACCGACCCCTACACCTATTGGCTGGCGACGACGCATCCGGTCGAGCGGGTGGCGCGGGCGCGGGTGCGGCGGCACGCCGGCGGCGACATCAACCGGGCCATTGAAATCTGCGTGCGGGAAACCCGCGGGCAGGCGACCGTCGAGGAGCGAACGGACAAGCTGGACCGCTACCTGCGGCGAAGTGAGGCATGTCAGGAGGAGGTGTCGTGAAACACGCAATTGTGATCGGCCTGGTGCTGGCTGTGGCCGGTATCGGGTGGGGCAGGGGACAGGCCGGGGCGGAGGGACAACAGGCGGAGGTGAGCACTTGGGAAAAGGAAGAAATTGAGAGACAGATTACTTTGGGTCTGATCTTTGACTCGTTTATGGGGGATGTATGCCAGATCAACATCTACATGCAGCATCGACCGATATTGAGTGGGGATGAAAAAGCAGAATTCATAAAAACTTATATGGTTGAGTGTGTAGAGGAGATTTCATACGACAGGGAGCGGGGCCAAATTACAGCCAAAAAAACAACTATATCGTCACAGCCACAGTATTTAACCCGTGCTTCAAGGAACCTCTATACTACTTCGATTGTACCGATAGCGTGGCGCAGAATCAGCACCATTCACACAACCAAAGCAGAAGGGAAAACAAAGCAAACATATGAGATTACCTATATGTTTGAGCCCTGCTACCAAACCCTGAAAAAATTTCCGCCCAAGGGACCGTTGATTGGGCATGTGGAGTGTCTGGTATCGACAACGAACAGAACGTTGAGGGTGGAGCAATTCCGGTTTGAAGACAAAGGGATCAAGGAATTTGAAACAACGGAAGGAGGCGGTTTATGAAACACGCAATCGCAATTCTGTCGTTGTGCGCGGTCTGCGCCGGTTCGGGACACGCCTTCGTCTTCCATGATCCGGTGCACACGGCCCAGACGGTGGCCTACAAGATCCAAAACCACCAGCAGATGCTCCAGCAGATCACCAAGAGCACGGAAATGGTGGCCCGGGCCCAGGAGCAGATTCAGAAATTCCAACAGTACCGGCAGGTGTTCGACCAATACTACGGCACGTTCAACGCGTGCTACCGGGCGATTCAGCACGGCAACTGGGAGCGGCTGGCCACCACGATCAACGCCTACTATCTGGCGGAGATCGCCCGGCGGCAGGAGGAGATTTCCGCCGAAGACGCCGCCCGGGTGCGCCAAGAGGCTCAAGATAACGGATTGATTAGCGGTGACTCTTTGACCGAGGGCGATCTGGAGCAACAGATCGACGATCTACAGAACACACAATACTATCAATCCAACACGGCGTTTCAGACCGCGGTAAATCAATACTTGGAAAAACAGCGGTACAACTATCAATACAACAACGCGGCGCTCACCAAAATCGCCGCCACAATTCGCATGATCCAGTCGCGGAGTGCCACGATCGCGCGGCTGGAGGAACAGAACCAGCAGCTCTCCACCGGGGACGACCAGCAGAGCGTCGTGGCCCAGATGGCGCTCCAGAACCAGATCCTGCTGGAGCAGGTCAAGCAGAACAACGAGGTCGCGGAGCTGACGGCCCTGCTGCTGGCGCGGCAGATCGAGGCGGAGGAGCAGATGCAGAAGTCGCTGATCATCAACGGGACTCACGAGGAGAGCCGCACGGGCGTGCTGGACCAGCTGCTGGCGCCCCTCCAGGACGCCCCGCCGGCCCAGCCGAAGCGAAAGAGGTAGGCCCCATGGACGGCCTGTTACTGGCGCAGGGGGCCGGGGGGTCGCTGTCCCTGGGCCACATCATCGACACAATCTGGGCGGCCATCGCGGGGGGGGCGGGGGGCGCGGACTACATCGTCATCATGCGCAACGCGGCGCTGGTGCTGACCACCGCCATGGCCATCCTCCACTTCTCCCGCTCGGCCTACCGGATGGCCCTGGGGGAGACGCAACACCTGGTCGGGGACATCGTCAAGTTCCTGGCGATCTACGCCGTGGTGGGGTCGTGGGACGGGATCGCGCACACCATCTACGGTCTGGCCGCCGGGGTGGCCAACGGATTCGCCACGGACTTCTACAACCAGGTGTTTCAACCGATGCTGTCGGCCTACCAGCAACAGATGGAGGCGCAGCGGTACCTCAATCTGTCGTCCATCTCGGGCTGGATGGCGGCGGTGGGCAACCTGAACAACGCCGGCATCTACGCGCTGAGCTCGGTGCTCTGTCTCGTCATCATCGTGGCCGCCATGCTCTACATCATGGTCAGCATCGTCGGCGTGTTTGTGGTGCTGGCGTTCTATCTGCTGATCGGGCCGGTGTTCGTCGCGCTGTCCATGCTGCAGACGTTCCGGCAGTATCTGGCCCGGTGGATCGGGGTGACGGTGAGCATCTTCATCGTCATTCCGATGTACGGGATCGGCCTGGCGATCTGCGCCACGTTCACAGGCAAGCTGCTGGCCTCGACCCTCAGCCTGGCCCACAACCCGATGGAACAGTTGTTCGGGATGTGCGTCGTGCCGATCCTGCAGGCCTCCGTCATTCTGTCGGTCAACAAGATTGTCAGCCAGGTCACCGGGGGGTATTTCGGGTCCACGGGCTCCCTGGCCGCCGGGATTGCCGCCGGGGCGGCCTCCATCGCGGCCGGGGCAGGGGCCTCCTCCTCCGGCGGCGGCGGAACCGCCGCGGGCAGCGCCGCCGGCGGTGCGGCGACCGGCGGGGCCGGCCTGGCGGCCACGGCGGCGGCGGGAACAGCCAGCGCGGCCGCGGGCGCGGCCAGTGCCGCGGCCCAGTCGGCGGCGCGGGGGTAGATCATGGTCAAGGGCAACGTGGATGATTACATCCGTTCGACCGGCCACCTGGCCTTTGTGAACCTCTTTCTCAAGTACGCCCTGTTCGTGCTGGGGCTGGTCTGCGCGGGCCTGGTGGTGGCGCTGGTCCTGATCTCCCGCCACGCCGGCGAAGTCCGGGCCATCCCGATCGTGATCAACGAGGCCACCGGCGAGAGCCGGCCCATCGACTGGCGGGTGGTGGACGCCGCCGGCGAGGACCGCAAGCCGGCGGAAGTGCATTATTTTGTCCGGCAACTGCTGCGCAACATCTACACCTACACCCGCTACACCGCCTCGTCCAACCTGGCGGAGGCCTTCCGCTGCTGCGTCCCGGACGCGACCCTGCAGATCAAGGACGCCGTCAACATCGAGGCGCGGCAACGGCACTTGCAGGTGGGGGATCAGGGCGTGGTCGAACTCCAGGCGGTCAACATCCTGCAAACCAGTCCCAACATTCTGGTGCAGTGTTATTTCAGCAGCAAAGCCATTTCGCCGCAGGGTCTGACGGACAGCCAGCGGCGGGTGGCCTCGCTGCGGCTCAAGACGGTGCCGCGGACAGCGGACACGCCCAGCGGCCTGCTGCTGGTGGAGTATTCGCAGAGCAATTTCGTGCGGGAGGAGTGATATGAACCGAATCGTGGTGGGGGCGGTTCTCGGGCTGGCGCTCGGCGTCTGCGCCCTCGGCGTGACGCCGCGGACGCTGGTGGCCAACTTCGACGGGGAAAACGAAGACACGGTCTATCCGGTGGTGTCGCCGGTGGGAATCGGTACCACCTTCAAGCTGCCCGAGGGGGCGCGGATTCAGGACTTCGTGGTGTCGGATTCCAAGCTGTTCTTCGGCCAGTCCAACGGCACCATCGCCGTCATCAAGGCCCTGGCCGAGAACAAGGAGACCACCGCCGTGGTGCACACGGACAGCGGCGCGACCTACGTGTTTCTGGTGTCGTCCGCGCCGGCGCCGGTCGCCGACACGCTGGTGGTGATCGAGGCGCACGACAAGAACCTGTTCCGGCAAACCGTCGCCGGAGAGGTCCGCCGGCAGACGGAGAATCTGGAGCGGAGCCACCAGGCGGAACTGGACAAGCAACTGGAGGCCCAGCGGCTGCACCTGCTGGCCAAGGTGCAGAGCAACTACCGGATCCAGGGCGACGCCTTCCCGGTGGAGCGGGTGGCCGATGACGGCGTGTTTACGTACATTTTCATGCCGCGGGCCCAGGTCAAGCCGGCGGTGTACCTGCTGGGCCGGGGGGCCAAAAAGGACCAGCTCGAGCCGCTGGCCTACACCGATCAGGGCGGGTATTACCGGGTCAGCCACGTGCTCGGCCATGCCGCCGACCGGCTCGTGCTGAAGCTGGACAAACAGACCGTGGACATCACCCGCGAGGGGCGATGATGGCTGCAGCAACCGGAGACCGGACCGGGCCGGCAGAGGAACGGGACGCCGGCCGGGTGTCCCGTGAGGACACGCACGTTTTCGAGTCGCGGGACGAGCTTCCGGGCGGCGGGAAGCCACCGCGCCGGCCCCGGGCCTTTCTGGTGGCCGGCGGCGTCGGCATGGTGCTGCTGATCCTCCTGGGCGTGGTCATCCTGGCCGCCCTGGGCAATTCCGGCCGGCCGGAGACAACGGCCCCGAGCGCCGACGCCCAGGCCCAGCAGAAGATCCTGGCGGAAATCGAGCGGAAAAGCCGGATGAACCTGAAGGACCGGACGCTGCACCAGACGGACGTCCTGGCCGATCCGGCGGCGCAGACCCGGGAGATGACGCCGGAAGCCATCGCCCGGCAGGCGGCCGAAGCCCAACACACGAGGGCCGAGGGCAACCTGATGATCCGCGGCATCCTGCAGCAGGCGGCGGCACAGCAGGACGCGGCCCTGACGACGGCGCCGGCCCGGCCGGCGGAGGCGGCCGACAGCCGCCCGCTGTACCGCGGCACGGAGTCCCGGGCCGCCGCCGAACAACGGGACAAGGACTACGCCCGGGAACGGCAGACCATGTTCTGCTACTCGCGGACGATGAAGCAGGCCGATCTGTATGACGAACCGCCGGCCCGGTCGGGCCCGGCGGAGATGCGCCCGGACCGGGCCGAGCCGGAGGCGGCGGATTCCGCCGCCCGCCTCGGCGCGCACAATGAACGGGCAGGGGACGGCGGCCCGCCCCGCCTCGCGGGCGCCCGGGTCTCCCAGGTCGCCTATGGCGACCGGCCGGCGGTGCGGTTGTATGAGGGCGACTTCATCGACACGGTGCTGCAAAACCGCATCGTGGCCGACACGGAACCCTCGCCGGTGGTGTGCTACGTCGCCAAGGACCACTTCGATCCGGCCGGGAAATGGGTCGTGTTCCCGACCGGCACCCGGCTGATCGGGCTCAGCCAGGCGGTCGATTACATGGGGGCCGCCCGGCTGTTTGTCAAATTCAACCGCATGGTGCTGCCCAACGGTAGCCTGGTCTATTTCCCGGAGTCGAAAAAGGCCGCCCGGGCGCTGGATCAAACCGGCGCCCACGGCGTCGTGTCCAGGGTGAACCGCCACTGGATGCTGCAGTTCGGCACGGCGTTGTTCGTGGGCGCCATCGAGGGACTCGGGGCGGCCGCCCAGCAGCACACCGACCCCTACTCCGGCCGGGCCTACGTCATCGAGGACACCACCGACAACTTCGAGAAGATCCTCAACACCATCATGCAGCGCTACACCAACATCGTCCCCACCATCACCGTGGACGCCGGCAAGAAGGTCAAGGTGTACCTGGCCGACGATGTGGAAATCAGCGCCTACAGCCGGATCGACGAGCGGAGCTATGCGCGTTAAGACCCGCCTGATTCTGTTCGGGTGCATCGGCCTGCTGGCCGCCGCGGCGGCGGGGCAGGGCGCTCCGTCGCCGCCCGCCGGCGCGGAATCGGCGGCGGACCTGGAGTTCATGCGCCGGATGGCGGAGTTTCGGCCGTTTCTGGAGGATTCTCCGGACGTGCGGGACGACCCGCAAACGATCGGCAAATTTTTCACCCCGGAGATCTACGCCAGGCTGCGCGGCAACCCGTTCTTCGGCTACCGCCACGACGAGGGCTACACGCCCCCGGCGGGCACGACCGTCCGCCTGCGGGTGGTCCGCTGCGTGCCGGAGCTGACGCACTACGAGGCGGCGCTGCGCTACGCGCTGGTCGCCGGCGCGGTGGACGCCGGCCTGCGGCCGGTGGGCCGGTCCGACCTGGAAACGGGGGTGTGTCTCCTGGGGGTGGACCGCACCGCCCGCCCGGGCCTGGCCGGCGTGCTGCTCGAGGCCTACATGCTCAACGTCCGGACGAACAAGGCCCGGTATCTCCGGTACGCCTTCGGCCGTCCGACGCTGGACGAGACCCTGCTGCAGGCGGCCGCATTCCTGATGCGGCTGACGCAGCAACAGGAGAGGAGGGACCCATGGAAACCGTGACCCTGACCGGACGGCTGTATGGCAAGGAAGTGGATGTGGAGGTGCCGGTGTACGGCCGCTGCCCCCTGTGCGGCGGCTGGGTGTATGCCAGCAGCCCGAAGGCATACGGCTGCACGAATTTTCCCAAGAACAAGTGCCCGCTGACCATCTGGAAGGAATACGGCGGGCTCCTGCTGCCCGAGGAGGCGGTGGAGGACCTGCTGGCCAGGGGGGAGACGGACCGGCTGGACGGCTTCGTCACCCGGGACGGGTCCCGCCGGTACTCCGCCCGTCTGAGACTGGAGGCCGGCCGGGTGGCCTTCATCCGGGGCGAATCCGCGCCCGGGAAAGCGACCGCGCCGGAGGACGAGTAACCGGGCGTCGCCATGGAGCTGACCGCCGAAATCATCCAGGACACGCTGGGACCGCTCAAGCCGCTCCTGGCCGATCCGGAGATGACCGACATCCTGGTCTTCAGCGCCCGGAAAATCTACGTCCGCCGCCGTCGCTCGGAATTCGCCCGGTTCGCCGGCGGCTGGCGCTCCGACGAGGACCTGGCCATCTGCCTGGAGGCCATCTCCCGCTTCATCAAGCGCAAGCTGGACCGGGACAACCCGATTCTGGACGCCCGGCTGCCCGACGGCTCCCGGGTCAACGTGATCATGGAGCCGTGCTACGCGGCCGGCGGGGCATTGGTGGCCCTGCGGATCCACGGCCAGGACCCGCTGGGGGTGGACGAACTGATGCGGCTGGGTGCGTTCGATCCGGCCGGGCTGGCCGTGCTGAAAAGCATCGTGGCCGCCGGCCGGAACATTCTGATCTCCGGCGGCGTGGGCAGCGGCAAGACCACCCTGCTCAACGCCCTGTGCAGCTTCATCCCGGACGGCGACCTGATCGTGACCGTGGAGGACGCGCGGGAGATCCGGATCGGCCACGAGCTCTGGGCCGCCCTGGAATCCAAGAAGAAGATCTTCGCCGACGACACGGAGTACACGCTGCGGGACCTGGTGCGCAACGCCCTGCGGATGAACCCGCGCTGGCTGATCGTGGGCGAGGTGCGGGGCCCGGAGGCGCACGACCTCTGCCGGGCGATGAACACCGGCCAGGCGGCCATCGGCACCATCCACGCCAACAGCGCCTTCGACGCGCTGCTGGCGCTGGAGACGCTGTACCTGCA
>CALAMB010000248.1 GCA_937925645.1 uncultured Acidobacteriota bacterium | reverse complement strand
TTGGTATGGATGGCGGGATTTGGTCCTCTATTTGACCGTCGCGGTAATTGTGTTCATCATGGCCAATCCGATGATTTTACACCCGACGGTATGGGCTCACTTGTTTTCCTACACCGGTCAGACAACGGTCACTCATCACGGCTATATGATGTTTGACTATCTGTTTCCCAACAGCATCGTCTTGACCCCATTGGGTGGTACTCCGTGGTATTTCTACCTGCTTGCCCTGAGCATCAAACTCCCCCCACTGGTTCTGTTGGCGTTTGTGAGTGGGGTGGTTCTCTGCCTGAGGCGATGGCGACAGTCCGGTCCGTTTTTCATACTGTTCTGGTTACTGTTCTGGCTCCTGCCATACTCCCTCGTGGGTGTGAAATTCTTGCGGTACATGCTCAGCCTCATGCCGGCGGTGTATCTTGCCGCCGCATTCGCGATTGTTCAACTGGCGAACAAACTCTCCAGATGGAGCAGTCGGTCCTGTCCTTCCTTGTTCGTCAAGAAGACATTTCAAACCGTGCTGGCGGGATTGCTGGTGTTCGGTTCACTCTCGGCTCTGATCTCGGTTCTGCCATTCTACTCCGTGTACGTCAATCGACTCGGTGGTGGATTGAAACACTCCGTCCATTATTTCCCGCACGACGAATGCTACGACCTCCAGTTGCGCGAGGCTATTGCCAACGCTGTCCAGAAGGCACCGGGAGGGAGCATTTTTGCCGGAGAGACGCCGGCAGTGTTTCGATACTATCTTGGAAAAAACAAGCGGCCAGACGTCCAAGTAGTGAACCTTTCGGATACCCGATTTTCTGTGCCTGCATCCACACCCGTGTATGTCTTCCTTCAGCCCGGACGCATTTATTATGAAAACCGGCCGTTCTATACCCATTTGTGGAATCGACCGGTGGATCTCATGAGTGCCAGCATCGAGGGAAAGCCAGTCGTGCAGGTTTATCGGATCGACACCTCGGATTTCATGAAAATCCAAGAAGAACGTAATTTTGTGCCACTTCGTTCCCAGAAATCAGAGAAGCAGCCATTTTTATCATCGCACAAGGAAGTCATATGAGATCTCTCCCAAAAGTTTCCATTGTCGTCCCGTTCCACAACGAGGAGGAGAATATCCCGCTGCTCTACAGCGAGATCCAGCGTGTGATGGCGGAGATCACCGATGACTACGAACTGGTTTTCGTGGACGACAAGAGTTCCGACGGCACAGTGGGGGCCATCCTGGCACAAGCACGCCGCGACCCGCGCGTGGTTTGCATCAAGCTGAGACGCAACCACGGGCAGACGGGAGCTCTGGCGGCCGGCTTCGACCACGCCCGGGGGGAGATCATCATCAGCATGGACGGCGACCTGCAGCATGATCCGGCCGACATCCCCGCCCTGCTGGCACCGGTGGTGGCAGACGAATGCGACATTGCCAGCGGCTGGCGCAAGGCGCGGATCGATCCGTGGCTGTCCCGCAAGTTGCCGTCCAAGATCGCCAACTGGATCATGGCCAAGTTTTCCGGACTGCCGATCCACGACTTCGGCACCACGTTCAAGGCCTATCGCCGCGAAATCCTTTCCCAAGTCCGGCTCTACGGCGACCTGCACCGCTTCATCCCGGCACTCGCCTTGGCTTACGGCGCCCGCGTGCGGGAGGTGCCGATCAACAGCCGGGTACGCCAGCACGGTAAATCGCACTACAACATCACCCGCACCTTCCGGGTGATGTTCGACCTGATCACCATCCGTTTTCTGCTCAAGTATCTCACCCGACCGCTGCATTTCTTCGGCCGGCCGGGGCTGGCGTGCTTCTTTGGCGGGACGGGTGTGGGCGTGTTCCTGGTGGCCAAGAAGTTGATCACCGGCGGGGATGCCTTCACACAGCATGCCCCGCTGCTGATTTTCACGGTGCTACTGGTACTGGCGGGAGTGCAACTGCTCTGCATGGGCCTGCTGGGGGAGATGTTGACTCGAGTCTACTTCGAATCCAGCCAGCGCACTATTTACGCGGTGGAGCGAGTGATCCGGCTTGGGGACTTGTCCCAGATTGCGCATTCCGACTGCGGCTAGACCCGTACAAGTGGGAGAATCCTTATGAAAGCATTTCACCTGGTGTTTTTTGCCGTTTTTTTCGGAGTTTACATCATTCTGCTGATCGTTCTCTTTGGTTGCAGCCATGCTGATGGACGATCCAAAAACAAAAAATACCGTTTTTTCTCTCAGCACGGAAACTGAGCTCATGAATCATGTCTCTAGTTGATCCTGACCGAATGAATGTTGAATACAGCTCTGATCTCCGCTGGGGGATCGTATTTTCCTTTCTGATCTTGGTGCTACTGCCGCAGGCTGCGACAGCGAGCATCCTTAAAGTAACTGTTCGTTTTGCACTTCTATCAAACGAACTCCAACCGCTGCCAGGTGCGACTGTGACCGTGCAGCCGCCGGCCGGGAAGGCCCTGCAAAGCTTCACGGACGATGCGGGGTCGGTCGAGTTCGCGGACGTGACCTCGGGCGAGTGCATGATCCAGGCCGAGATGGAGGGCTTTCGGATCATCCGTAAAAGGGTAGATGTGGTTGGCGTTGTCCCTGTGATGGTGGAAATCGAGCTGCCGCTGGAGCAGCTGTCGACCTCGGTGGACGTGGTGGCGGAAAGCGATGAGGAGAAGCTCAAGGCGCCGCAGCTGCCGGAGGAGCTGCAGGAGAAGCTGCTGCGGGTGGCACCGCTGGTCAACGAGAAATTCCAGGACGCGCTGCCGCTGCTGCCCGGTGTGGTGCGGGGGCCGGACGGGCTGCTCAACCTGAAGGGCGCGCGCGCCAGTCAGAGCGGGCTGCTGGTCAACGCCGTCAACGTGACCGATCCGGTCACGGGGCAGTTCGCCATGGAGCTGCCCATCGAGGCCATCGAGAGCGTGAAGGTGCACTCCAATCCGTACGCGGCGGAGTTCGGCAAGTTCACCGGGGCGGTGACGGCGATCGAGACGCGCCCGGGCACCGACAAGTTCAAGTTCCTCTTCACCAACTTTCTACCGCGGCTGCGCTTCGTCGACGGCTCGGTTCGGGGGTTCGAGTCGTTCACTCCGCGGCTGGCGCTGGCCGGGCCGATCGTCCCGGGCAGGTTTTGGTTCACCCAGCATTTCGAATACCGCTTCATCCTCACTGAGGTGCCTTCGCTGCCAGAGCCGGACAACGTCACCCAACTGGAGACCTTCGACTCCTTCACCCGGCTGGACTGGAACGCCGGCGAGAGCCACCACCTCACCGGGGTGTTCTCGATCTACCCGCAGCACCTGAAGTGGGTCAACCTCGACACCTTCCACCCGCAGGAGGTTACCCCTAACTACCGGCAGCGGGGGTTCTTCCTGGCGGTCGACGACAAGGCGGTCCTGAACCTGAATTCGCTGCTGGAGACCACCTTCAGCGTCAAGGACCTAAACGTGGACGTATGGGGTCAAGGCCTAGCGGAAATGTCCATCACACCGGAGGCCTGGCAAGGCAACTTCTACAACACGCAGGATCGCCTCAGCCGGCGCTATGAGCTGGCGCAGAGCCTCACCCTCAACCAGCGGCGCTGGCACGGGCTGCACAGCCCGAAACTGGGCTACACCGTGTCGCGGTCGGACTTCGACGCGACGAGATCGGAAGAGCGTCGTGTAGGGAACGAGTGTAGATCTCGGTGGTCGGCGG
>CALAMB010000247.1 GCA_937925645.1 uncultured Acidobacteriota bacterium | reverse complement strand
CGCGGCCTACTGCGGTCAAGTAGCGCCTACCGCAGCGCAGTAGCGCCCGTCCGCCCGGCCGAAGCGCGGCCTACGGCAGGATGGCGAACACCCGGGCGGGCGCGCCGGTGCCGTTGCGGATGGGCATGGGCGCGGCGTAGAGCACGGCCCCCTTGGCGGGCAGGCGGTCGAGGTTGGCCAGGTTCTCGATGGCCAGCTTGTCGGCCCCGCAGACGGCCTGGTGGACTTCGAAATCGACCGACCGGCCGTAATCGATGCTGGGGGTGTCCAGGCCGATGCCGGTGACGGTCCGCTCCTGCAGCAGGAACTGGACGGCCGCCAGTCCGAAGCCGGGGAAGGACAGCAGCGGCAGGGCGTCGGGACCGCGCCGGTCGGTGCCGAGCACCTTCACCGGATCGGGATAGTGCCGGGTGCCGATGCCGGTGTACATGATGACCCACGCGCCGCGCGGGATCCGCCCGTGTCGCTTCTCCCACCGCCGGATGTCCTCGACAGTGAGCCGGTAGTCCCGGTCGGCGGCGCACGCGGCCGTCACGTCGATCCGGACGGCGGGGCCGATCCACTCCGCCAGCGGCACCTGGTCGATGGTGCGTCCGCCCTTGGCGAAGTGGATGGGCGCGTCCACGTGGGTGCCGCCGTGCTCGGAGGCCGCGTAGTTGTTCGAGGCGTACCACCAGCCGCGTTCGTTGACCTGCCAGGCGACGGGCGTGCGGGCGAAGGTCTCGGCGGTGGGCCAGTAGATGGTCCCCTCGTCGTAGGGATAGGTCAGGTCAAGCAGCCGGTCGGCGGCCGGCGCCGGCGAACCCGCCGGGGCGGACATCGCGCACAGGGCGAGGGCCGTTATCGTGATCATGGTCCGAATGGCGGTTGCGCTCATGATGCCTCCAGGTGAAAATGACCGGGCTCACCATCCCGCCAGCCGTCCGGCCAGGACGATGCGGTCGGCGGCGTCGACGACGCCGTCGCCGTTCATGTCGGCCGCGGATTGCGGGGCGGCGAAGGGCGCCGTGCCGGGGACCAGGTGGCCGGCGAGGAAGTGGTCGAGGATGGCCAGGTCCACCACGGTCAGGGCGCCGTCCAGGTTCAGGTCGCCCGTCACGCCGGCGCCGCCTCCGGTCGCCTGCATGTACACCAGCCCCCAGTTCAGCGCGTTGACGAGGTCCTTGGAGCTGAGGTAGACCGGCGGGTCGTCCTCCCACACCGGATCGATGGTGCCGGTGGCGTAGCACATCGCCGCCGCCTCCAGGAAGCGCGCCTGCCCGCTGTGGCGAGCGGCGCAGGTCAGGGCGTCGGCCACGGTCAGGGCCCAGTTGTTGACGTCGAGGTACGACGGGTCGCTCCCGTCGAAGAAGATGTCGTGGGTCACCGCCGCCCGCCCCGGCCGGTACTCCGTCATGGCGTGGTCCACGAGGAAGCCGGCGTAAGCGGCCAGGGCGGCGGCCGTCCCCAGGTCGTCGGTCCAGCCGTATTCGGCGCACAGGTCGAGGTAACGGCCCATGGTCCAGAGCACCTGGGCGCACATGAAGGTGCTCAGGTAGGCGCCCGGGTGAGATGCCCCGAAGGCGGCCGGATCGGTCAGCCACCCCTTGTTGGACAGGTCAGCCGTGGCGCCCACGACGGCGCGGAGCGCGTCGAGCCAGCGGCTGTCGCCGGTGGCCCGGTAGCCCTCGATGTAGGCGAAGATCAGGTTGGCGCGTTCGCGCTGCGGGAGCGGATCGGTGAAATCGCTGAACTGGGACAGGCTGAGCATGGCCTCGAGCCCTTCGAGCGCCGTGTCGCGGAAGCGGCGCTCGCCGGTGAGGTACCAGGCCAGCAGCAGGTCCGGCACGCCGAAGAACAGGTCCACGCTGGGCGAGTTGTAATTGCGGTTCGGATTGGCATTGCCCGGCTCGTCGTGCTGGCTGTGCCCGAAGTACGCGCCGTGGGACCAGTGTTGAATCCCCTCGTCGGGGATGTGCAGGTAATCCGTGTCGGCCAGATGGCGCGCGGCCGGCAGGGCCAGGTCCAGCCAGGCCGGGTCCGCGGACCGGCCGAACTGGAGCAGCATGCCGTACACGTACCAGTACTTGAGATTCATCTGGCCGGCCTGGTTGGGGCCGAAGGCCTCGTAGTCCAGCGGCACGTCGCCCCAGTCCTGCCAGCCGAACAGGTTGTAGCGCTCCATCGCCTCGGCCAGCGTGCCGTTGCCGAAGGAGGGGTCGTCCGCGTCGGGATCAAAGTCGGGATTGGGCTCGAAGGCGATGCGGACGTAGCGCTCGTACAGCGGCCAGCGGCTCACGTCGGCGGCCGGGATTCCCCCCAGCGCGCCGCTGCCCACGTAGCCGGCGGCGTCCAGGCGCCCGAACAGGGGGCGGTCCAACGCCCGGGCGCGCCGTTCGGCTTCGGCGGCGTCGCGTCCGGCGGCGCCGAACGCCAGCAGCACCGCGTGCGTCTTCTCCTCCCCGACGCGCAGGTTGTGGTTGAAGTGGTCGCCCCTGGGGAAGAGGTCCACGGTGATCCGGCCGTCGGGCCGGGCGGCGACGGCTTTCGGAAAATTTTGGCTGAAGTCGCGCACCGCGGCCAGCGCGGCGGGCCCGTCGGCGCCGCGCGCGGCGGCGAGCCAGCCCAGCGCCCGGTCGCCCGTGACGGGCGTGCCGGCGCCGGTGATCTCGAAGCCGGGCAGCGTGCAATACGACTGAAGGCGCGGCGCCGCCGATGCCTCGTAGCCGGGCCAGCCCACGAGCCCCACGTACGCATCCCAGTGCTCGGTGCCAGAGGAGTCCTGATACAGCTCCACCGCGGCGGCCGGGCCGGCCACGGTGACGCCCGACTCGGTCCGGACGGTCAGGGCGCCGGCGCCGGTCGCGAGCTGCAGGTTCAGCTCCAGGGCACCCAGGTAGACGCTGTTGGGCGCGCCCTGGTCGTGGACGTTGGTGGGCTGCTCCCACTCGCCCGTGAGCACCGGATGGTTGTTCTCCACGGTGAAGTCCAGCCGGACGTCGCTCCGGCCGGCGGTGAAGTGGAGCCGGGCCGTGAAGTCGAGCACCGCCCGGGCGGCGTCGTCCAGGATGCTCCCCTCCACCCGCACCACCGCCTGCAGCGGACCGGCGCGCTCCACCGTGAACGCGGTGGCGCGCGGGGTGAAGTCGGGCGCCCCGCCGGCGACCACGCTCCGGCCCAGCGACGGCTGGTAGCGGATCGCCTCGGTGGCCGCCAGCGGCTCGAGCTGGGCCTGTCCGGACACGGTGACCTGCCGCAGCAGGTTGAACGCGGCGCCGGTGGCCAGGTCGAAGCGGGCCGCGCCCGTGTCGACGCGGAGCTCGTCCGGGGTGCCGGCGTCGAGTTGGACCGAAACGGGCGGGGCGGGCCCGGGGCCGCCGTCGTCCAGGTCCAGCGACTGGCTGCCGCCCGCGGCAATGGTGGCCAGATAGCCCACCAGCACCCATTGGATGGGGGCCGTCGTCTGGCCGGGGTGTCCCCCCCAGCGCGACAGCACCTCGAACTGGGCGGGGACGGCCGCGCCACCGGTCGCCCGCAGCCGGAGCCGCGTCGCGTCGGTCAGGTTCCAGCTCCGCGGCAGCGGCACGCCGAAGACGGCGTACTCGCCGCTCCGCGCCACGCCGGCGCGCTCGGTCACGGTGATGGTGCGCGCGGACTGGGCCGCGATCGGGAAGGAAGCGGCCAGCACCAGTCCGACCACGGCCGCCCGCAGCATCCACGGCCAACTGTTCATGGAAATCGTCCTCCGAACGGCCGGCGCTCAATCCCCCAGGTATTGGTTCACCATCTGCAGCACGCGCGGCGGGATCGCCTCGTCCAGCGCGGCCATGTGGCTGCGGCACTCCATGAGTTCCCGGAAGGGGATCTCCGAGCGCCAGTGCGATTCGAGCCGGGCGACCGCGCCGCTTTGGACCAGCAGGAAAAACGTCGCGAACGCCACCCACAGATCATCCAGCCGCCGGTCGGCGGCCGTTTCGTCCGCGTCCGGCAGGAAGTCGTTGGGATCGGCGATGTACAGGACCGCGGCGGCGGCGAGCCGGCGGTCGGCGCCCGGCATTTCCAGGTCGTAGGTGACGCGCCGCAGCAGCCGAAACAAGTCCGGCAGGAAGCGGATCATCTGGTCGGCGCCGCCGGGCGACGTGCCCGCGGACCATCCCGCCACCAGCACCTGCAACTGGCGGTAGACGCGGTCGAAGCAGTTTTCGGTCATCGCCATGACGCCCCTCCCGGCCGGCCGCTCGATCCGGCAGTTTGAATCGAATGTTTGTTGATGTCATTGTAACCCCGCGGGCCGGGAGTTGCAACCGCGCCCGGCCGGAGCGCGGCCTGCTGTACGCTGCGACGCGGTCTACGGCGAAGTAGCGCCAACCGCAGCGCAGTAGCGCCCGTCCGCCGGACGGGCGCCGTGAAACTCGGCAGGGTGTGAGGGGATTCTGATCCACCCTCACCGTGACTCTGCACGAATCCGTGAGCAATCGCTCAACCGTGCCGAGGGAGCGGGCCGCGCCCGGCGGGCGCGGCTTACTGTGCGCCGCGCCGTGACTCGAATCCGTGGGCGAATCGCTCGAACGTGCCGAGGGAGCGGGCCGCGCCCGGCAGGCGCGGCCTACTGCTCCGCTCCGCGCCTGGCCGAAGCGCAGCCTGCGGCGAAAAAAACGGCGGGGCCGAGGAGCCCCGCCGGGTGTCGCTCAGGTGCAGTCGGTCGGTTACTTCGCGTCCGCCTGGCAGAATTTGTCCAGCCAGGCGATGACGGTGTCGTGCCAGAGGATGGAGTTGTGTGGCTTGAGCACCCAGTGGTTCTCGTCGGGGAAATGCAGGAACCGGCTCTCGATGCCGCGACGCTGCAGGGCGTTGAAGGTGGCGATGCCCTGGGTGTCCACCACCCGATAGTCCTTGCCGCCGTGGATGACCAGCATGGGTGTCCGCCAGTTTTTCACGTAATCGACCGGGTTGTGCCGGTTGTAGTGCTCGGGATTCTCCCAGGGCACACCCTGGTGATCCCACTCGGGGAACCAGAGCTCCTCGGTGTCGAAGTAGGCCATCCGCTCGTCCAGGTTGCCGTCGTGGACCACGAGGCAGCGGAAGCGGTCCGGCCAGTTGCCGGCGATCCAGTTGATCATGTAGCCGCCGTACGAGGCGCCGAGCGCCGCCACGCGGTCGCCGTCGAGCCACGGGTACTTGGCCACCGCGGCCGCCAGTCCTTTCTGAAGGTCCTCCAGCGGCTTGCCGCCCCAGTCGCCCCGGATGGCGTCGGTGAACGCCTGGCCGTAGCCGGTGGAGGCGTGGAAGTCCACCATCACCGCGGCGTAGCCGGCGCCGGTGTAGGCCTGGGGGTTCCAGCGGTAGTGGAAGTGGTTGCCGAATGAGCCCTGCGGCCCGCCGTGGATGAGGTAGGCCACCGGGTACTGGCGCGCCGGGTCGAAGTCCGCCGGCTTCACGACGTAACCATAGACGGTCTCGTTGTTCCAGCCCTTGAAGGTGAACTGCTCGGCGTCGCCCATGCGGGCCGCCGCCACCTTGGCGTCATTGATGCCGGTGATCTTCCGGACTCCGGTTCCGTCGGGTTTGACGGTGTACAGCTCCACCGGCGATTTCAGGTGATCGAGGCCGTACAGGATCACGTCGCCGGCCGGGCTCGGGCTGCTCACCGTCCCTTGCTCCACCACCACCCGGACGGCGCCGGTGGCGGCGTCAATGGCGAAGAGCGACGTCTGGCCCAGGTTGTCGGCCGCGGCGTAGAGGGTCTTGCCGTCGGGAGACCAGACGATGCTCTGGGGGGAGCGGTCCCAGTCGGGCGCCAGCTCCCTGGCCGCGCCGTCGGGCCAGCCGCGCAGCATGATCGCGTAGCGGTCCGCCTCGTAGCCCGCCCGCTTCATGGCCAGGTAAGCCAGGGTCTTGCCGTCGGGGGAGAACACGGGCTGGGTGTCCCAGGCCGGGTTGGCGGTGAGCTTTTTCGGGGGCGTCGCGCCGTCGACGGGGGCGAAAAACAGGTCGAAGTTGGTGGACCACGCCTCCTCGCGGCCGACGTCCTTGGCGGTGAAGACCACGCCTTGGCCGTCGGGGGTGAAGGTGAACTCCTCGGTGCCGCCGAACGGCTTGGAGGGCGCGTCGGCGTCCATGCCCGCCATCAGGTCCACCGGCTCGCCGCCGGCCACGGGCATCACGAAGAGGTGGCTGCGCCGGCCGTCGGTCCAGGTGTCCCAGTGGCGCACGAACAGGCGGTCCCAGATCATGCCGGTGCTCTTGCGCTTCGCCAGTTCGGCCAGGCGGTCGGCGGTTTCAGCGGCGGTCTTGAGATCGGGGTACACCTCGAGGGAGAAGATCAGCCGCTTGCCGTCGGGGGAGATGCCGAGGTTGGACACATCCAGCGGCAGCTGGGTCACGGCGGTGGCCTCGCCGCCGTCCAGGCGGATGCGCCACACCTGCGACGAGCCGGAGCGGGTGGACAGGAAGAAGATGCATTTCCCGCACGGCGACCAGACCGGGTTGGAGTCGCCGGCCTGGTGAGTGGTCAGGCGGCGCAGGCCGGCGCCGTCGGTGCCCACCACCCAGAGATCGGTGCGGCCGCGGTTGGCCTCCAGGTCGGTGGTGCGGAGCGTGAAGACCACCAGCTTGCCGTCGGGCGAGACGGCGGGCTCGGAAATCCGGTCCATGGCCAGCATGTCGTGGACCGAGAACGGATGCGTGTCCGCGGCGGGGGGGACGCCCATCACGCCGGCACCCAAGGCAATCGATAGAGCCAGAACAAGCCATCCGATGCGCATGCGGTATTCCTCCATGATGTGGTGACGGATCGGTTCATCGCTTCATCGGGCCGGGGGCGGTCCCCGGCGCCGCCGGAATCCCTATTTGAACACAAAGAGTTGCCGGACACAAAATGTTTATCCGCGGCGACGCGTCGCCGGCCCGGCCGGCGTGTCATTCCACCCGGTACAGCACCGACAGCGGGTCCGTCGAGTACACCAGCATCCGGAAGCCCGCATGCGGCCGGCTGGGGTCGATGAGGCGCATCAGCGAGCGCCGCGTGGTCAGCTCCGAACCGCCGAAGTAGAGGTAATCGATCCCCTGGCGCTTGAGGGCGGCGTGGAGCTCCGCCTCGGTTTCGGCCACGGGGAGCGTCGCGTGCTCCAGCCCCATGTAGTAGGCGATGTGCGGCTTGCGCGCGGCGACGCGGCGCCCCCGATCGGCGGGCGGAACGTTGAGGCGGAACCAGTCGGCCACGGCCAGCACCTCCTTGGGGCCGGCGTCGATGGCCGCCGCATTCGCCCGGACCGCCTGGTAGCCGGACGCGGCCAGCGTCGCCGCCAGGGCCGCCGCGGCCGCCCACCGCCACGCCGGTCCGGACAAGCGCAGCCCCTCGCCCCGGATCGCCTGGACCGCGAGCAGGAGGTAGAGCGGCAGCAGGAACAGCGTGTAGCGTGTCTCCAGGGTGGTCAGCAGGATCACGGCGAAGAAGGCCGCCCCGTACAGATAGGCGGCCGCCTCTCCGGGCGGCGGCTTCCGGAAGAGGAGCAGGCCCAGTCCCAGCAGGGTGAAGGCGGCCGCGGGCCAGCCCACGAGCCGGTTCAGGTCGGCCCAGAAGTGCCGCGGCACGTTGCCCAGCACCCGCCCGGCGACCGCCGCCGGGTCGCGGGTCAGCACGTCTCCCGCGGAGCGGATCCCCATGCCGGGGGCGGCGCGCCAGAACTGCTCCTTGTTCATCCGGCCCCGGCCGTAGACCTCGTAGCCGAGGTTGAGGTAATTGTCGCTGTAAAAGAAACTGCCCCTTTCCGCTTTGCAGTAGGCGCTCCACGGGGCGATGACCGCGGCGAACACCGCGGCGAACGCCAGCGCCGCCGCCAGGCGCCGCCGCCAGTCCAGACCCCAGACGTTCACCAGGGCGATGACGGGGACGGCCCCCAGGACGAACACTCCGTTGTACCGCGTCAGGTACGCGACCCCGGCGAGCGCCGCCGCCCCCGCCAGCGCGCCCCAGCGGAAGGACGTCCGTCCGAAGAGGAGGAGCAGGACCAGCGATACCAGCAGGCCGAAGAACATGTCGGTGCCCACCCGCCAGCCGTGCTCGATGAAGACGGGATTGACGGCCAGCAACGCCGCTGCGGCCAGCGCCTTGCCGGGGGTGGCCACCCGCCGGATGAAGGCGAACATCGCCGCCAGCACGCCGGCGGCCGACAGGGCCGAGATCAGGATCCCCGCGCGGACGTACTCGCCGACGACCACCCGGACCAGCGCCAGCACGGCCGGGTAGCCCGGGCCGCGGAAGGCGCCGATGGGGAAGCGCCCGTCCAGGTATGCCTTCGCCAGCGGGACGTATTCCCAGAAGAAGTCGCTCTCCATGCCGAAGTCGGGCATCTCGTGAAAGGCCAGGCCGACGATGGCGACGGGGATGCCAAACGCGGCCCCGAGCCACCAGGGGGCGGCGGGGCGGGCGGCGAACGCCCCCAGCGAGGCGCCGATCCGCGCGGCCAGCGGCGGACGGGCGCCGGCCGCGGCCTCGCGGCGTTCAACGGATCTGGCGTGGCGGCGTTTCTTGCCCATGCGACGGTGCGCGATCCCGCTCCGTGGCGGCTCAGGCGGGCCGGTCGCCGCCGGGCGCGCCGCCGGCGGTGTCCGCCGGCGGCTCCTCCCGCCGGGTGGCGCGCGGCGCGGCCTGGCCCCCGTGGCGGGCGTAGGCGCTGATGATGAGCTGGACCAGGGCGTGGCGGACCACGTCCCGCTCGTCGAAATAGCAGAAGCGGATTCCCTCGATGTCGCGAAGGATCTCCCGGGCCTGGATCAGTCCCGAGACCTTGCCGTCGGGCAGGTCCACCTGGGTGATGTCGCCGGTGACCACCACCTTGGAGTTGATTCCGATGCGGGTGAGGAACATTTTCATCTGTTCCGGCGTGGTGTTCTGCGCCTCGTCGAGGATGATGAACGAGTCGCTCAGCGTCCGGCCGCGCATGAAGGCCAGGGGCGCGATCTCGATGACCTCCCGCTCCAGGAGCTTCTGCACCCGCTCGTAGTCCAGCATGTGGTAGAGGGCGTCGTAGAGGGGCCGCAGGTACGGGTTGACCTTCTCCTGCATGTCGCCGGGCAGGAAGCCCAGCTTCTCGCCGGCTTCCACCGCCGGCCGGGTGAGGATGATCCGGGCGACGCGCTTGTCCAGCAGCAGGTTCACGGCGGCGGCCACGGCAAGGAAGGTTTTGCCGGTTCCCGCCGGGCCGATGGCGAACACCAGATCCCGCTTGAAGATCTCCTCGACGTAGACACTCTGGTTGCGGCTCTTGGGACAGATCTTGCGATGGCCGGCCTGGATCACCCGCGAGTTCTCGAAGAAGTCGTTGAGGCTCAGGGCGGTGTTTTCGGCGATCTCGCGGAAGGCGCGGCGGATCCTGTCCCGGTCGGGCGCGGCGCCCCCGGCGTGGAGGCGGGCGAAGTCTTCGAGGATGCCGCGGACGACGGCGGTGTCGTCGGCGGCGCCTTCGAGCTGGAGCTGGTGGCCGCGGATGTAGATATCCACGTTGAACAGCGACTCCAGCAGCTTGAGGCTCTCCTTCTGCTTGTCGAACAGGGATTCGAGACTTTTGGGGTCAAGTTCCAGTTGAACCAATCCAATGTCCTCCCGCCCGGGCGTGACCGCTATCTTAATGGTTGGAGCCCCGGCCGTCAATACGGTTGCGCCGGGCGGGGCGGGATTGCTATAGTGGACGGCCGCGGACGGCGGACAGGAGGCGCGCATGGAGCAGGAGTGGCTGGCGGCGGCGCGGGCGGCGGCCCGAGCGGCGGGTGAGGTGCTCATGGGGCATTTCGGCCGCGCGCTCGACGTTCGGAAGAAGGGGGCCATCGACCTCGTGACCCAGGCCGATCTGGAAGCCGAAAAGACCGTGCTGGACCGGCTGCGGGCGGCATTTCCCGACCACGGCTTCCTGCTGGAGGAGTCCGGGGCGCGCGCCGGCAGCGGCGAGTACACCTGGGTGATCGATCCGCTGGACGGCACCACCAATTTCGTCCACGGCTACCCGCCGTTCTGCGTGTCCGTCGGCCTGGTGCGGGGAGAGGAGCCGCTGCTCGGCGTCGTCCACGCCCCGGCCCTGGGGGAGGAGTTCTGGGCGGTGCGGGACGGCGGCGCCTGGCTCAACGGCGCGCCCGTCCGCGTCTCGGAACGCGACAGCCTGCGCGAGTCGATGCTCGCCACGGGCTTTCCCTACGACGCCCACACCGCTGACGACATCGTGCCGCTGTTCACCGCGTTCCTGCGCCAGGCCCAGGCCATCCGCCGCGACGGCTCGGCGGCGCTGGACCTGTGCTATGTGGCCATGGGCCGGTTCGACGGCTTCTGGGAGCGCCGGCTCCGCCCGTGGGACACGGCGGCGGGCGCCGCCATCCTCGCCGCGGCGGGCGGCCGGCTGAGCCGGTTCGACGGCGGGCCTTTCTCGATATACTTTCCGGAGATCGTGGCCTCCAACGGCCGGATCCACGCGCCGATGCTGGCAGTGACCGGTCAGTCTCCGGCCAGTTTCATGAAGGCGTAGTGGGGGAGCCGGTCGGCGAAGCCCAGGCGGCGGTACCAGTCATAGGCCCGCGCGTTGTCCCGCGAGACCGTCAGGCTGAGGCGGGCGCCGGGGTGGCGTTTGGCCAGCGCGTTGATCACGGCGCCCACGAGCACCCGCCCGATTCCCTGGCCCTGGTGCCGGGGGTGGACGAACACCTGCGAGACGAAAAACGATCCCTTCGAAATCCGGGAGACGACGATGGCGCCCGCCGGCGTGTCGCGCACCGCGGCCATCAGGCTGAGCGACGCCTCGCACGGACCGCAGCCGCCGCGGAGCACCAGCGCCTGGATGAGACGCGCGCAGCCGTCGAAGCTCAGGTACAGTGACGACGTCCGGGCGTCCACGTGGCCGCGGTAGGCGTGGGTCATCAGAAGCGCCAGGTCGTCGAGCCTCCCCTCGGGGATGGGGCGGAGGGTGAGGTCCGCCGGGCCCTGGGGGAGCGGGCGCTCCGCCGGCGCCTCCAGCCGGAGGAACCGCCGCTCCAGGAACTGGAAGCCGCTCGCGCGCAGCAGTGGTCCGGCCGAGCGCTCGGGGCCGGGGAACAGGATCTGCCCCTCGATGGACCGCGCCAGCGGCTGGCGGGCCAACTCATGGAAGACGCGCTGGAGCACCAGCCGGGGCCAGTCGCCGTCCCGGAACTCGGGCAGGAAGTACAGGCCGCCCACCAGCGCCCGCTGGTCGCGGAACAGGTAATAGGCGTAGCCGACGCCGCGGTCGCCCGCCGCCACCGCCACGCCGGGGAGCACCCGGGTGTCGATCAGGTGGCGCAGCGAGGCCAGCGACGGCTCGAAGTCCCAGTCGAGGCGCGCGGCCCACTCCGCCCGTTCCGCCTCGAGAACGGGCGCCAGTTGGGCCGACCCGATTTCGAACAGCGGCACCAGGCGGGGGAGGCTACTGGAAGAACTCATTCATGTAGTCCTGGAGCCCGGTCAGGTCTTTGATTCGGCGATGGGCCTCGAATTCCATGGGCACCGCCTTGTCGCGGAACTCGCCGGTGAGCACCCGCACCGTGAGGTAGCCGGCCTTTTTGGCGCCGAGGAAATCGGTGAGCGGATTGTCGCCGACGAAAACGAGGTCGCGGGGATTGCAGCCGATCACCCGGGCCATGAGCGTGTAGCAGAAGGCGTTGGGTTTCCACTTCGCCTCCTCGAACTTGTGGGTGAAGATGGTGTGCTTGAAATACTTCTGGATTCGCAGCGCCTTGATCTTCTTGGCCTGGACACCGGGATCGCCGTCGGTGAGCAGCCCCAGGGTGTAGGTGTCGCCCAGCGTCTGGAGCGTTTTGCGGTAAGCCGGGAACAGGGCGATGTTGGGGCGGTGTTCGCGAAACACCGAGATCATCTCGATGATGGCCGCGGGTTCCAGCGAGAAATACGAGACCAGGTTCGACAACACTTCCCGCTCGCCGTAGCGGGAGTACAGGATCTTCATGTAGGCGAACGATTCCTGCGGGTCGATGCCGTACTTGCCGCCGGCGTAGCGGGCCACTTCCCAGAAGCCGCTTTCGAGGTACTCCTGGAAGGAGTACAGCGTGTCGTCCAGATCGAAGATGATCCCTTTAATCATGCTGGGCGGCGTGGTCCTGGAGGCACTTGAGCAGGGCCTCCTGGTGGCGGGGGTCCAGGTTGACGAACTTGATGCCGATGCTGTAGCCGCTCTGGGAGCCGAGCTCGTGGCAGTGCACCACTTCGCCCAGCACCCGCAGCGGCTGGGTGTTGCCGCCCGGGAGCTTCTCCGCGCCGGGCAGGCATCGGGCCCAGTCCTTGAGCTCGATCTCCAGCTTGAGCATGGTGCCCAGGTTCAGGTGGTGGGCGGACTCGAACAGGATGCCGCCGGGGGAGATGTTGGTGTAGAACGAGGCGTCGTCGGAGATCAGGCTTCGGGGCAGATGTATCTCCCGGAATTTGATGAGCCCCTTGCGGGGGATGCGAACAAACTGGCGTCTCTCTTTCATGGTCTCCTGCCGGTCCGGGATTGGGCGCCGTCCGCCATGGTCAGAACAGGTGGGCTTTCGTGGTCGATCCCCCGGCCATCTCCTCGCACGCCTCCTGGTAACCCTTCGTGGTGAAGTAGACGAGGTCGTCGAAGAATCCGGCCAGCGTGTCGTGGAGCTGCATCTCCAGATAGAGCTGCGCCGACGATTCCGGGACGACGTGCTTTTGCACCACGATGAGCACCTTCGTCTTGCACAGGATCAGCGCGTAGATCAGGTCGGGCAGCGGCACGCCCTCGAAATAGCGCACCTTGCCGAACTTGAGGTAGATGGTCCGGAGCTCGCCCTCGGCCCCCTCCTGAAGGGCTTTGCCCAGGTTCTTGAAGATGCCCTCGATGCGCTTCCTGAGTTCGGCCCGGTCCATGGTGTGGTAGTAGGCCGTCCGGGGGTGGGTCAGGATGGCGTCGACGATGCGCACGATGATCTCTTCGGAGTGCGCAAGGATTGCGTCGATGAGATTCTTGCTCAGCATGGGGACCCTCAATCCGCTGGATGGTTGGTGCGCCAGTGAATTCATTATACAAATCCACTGCCGCCTTTGACAACCGCTTTTCGGTCCGCTCGCGTAAGTGCGCGTCATGATCATCGCGGCTCGAGAGGCTGGGGCGCGAGGCTCGCTTCCGTTCCGCGGACATCGGAAATCGGGCATTGGGCATCGGAATGGACTGCCCTCAATATTTTACTCCCTTCAAGCCATGAGCGCGATCGGGGAGGGGCACGGCGTCCGGATTCCGCCCCGAGTTGTTCGGGTTGGCCCACTGAGCGTCGGCGCGCACCATGGTCCGCAATTCAAAACCCACCACTCACTATTCACTGTTTCCTGTTTACTGTTTACTACTTCCCGTCCGCCGCCGCTCATTCAATCGGGTTTTTGAGAGAAGACGAATCTGAGGTACAATAGGCGACACTATGCACCCGGCAGGAGGGACTGATGACCGCAGACGATCTGGAAACTTTGAAGGCGGAACTGGAACGGGTCAAGGCGGAGAACGAGGCCCTGAAGAAGCAGCGGGCGCCGCGGGCGATCTCGTTCAAGGTGAGCGCCAAGGGCGCCGTGTCGGTGTACGGGCTGGGCCGCTTCCCGGTGACGCTCTACAAGGAGCAGTGGCTCAAGCTCCTCGATTTGGCCGGTGATCTCCGCAAGTTCATGTCGGCCCACGACTCCGAGCTCAAGACTCGGGAGTGACGGTCCGCCGGTAGGAGTGTCACCGTAGCGCGCGTTCGCTGAACGCGCGCCGATGCCCCGGATTCCCAAGCAGCGTGCAGGCGGAACCCACAGCCGGAGGCGGCGCGACGCTCTGTCCGCGGCCGGCCATTCACTGTTCACTGTTTACCGTTCGCTTTTCCACACCGCGGCGGCGCGGGCGGCGAGGTGGGCCAGGTGGCGCGGGCCGCGGATCTCGCCCGCCAGCCGCAGCAGCGTGCCCGGCCGCGCGTAGAACCGCAGGAAGGCCCGCCGCTGCAGCCGCACCAGCTCGCCGCGGGGCAGGCCGTCGGGGACCTCGAACGCCTCGGTGGTGAGGAAGCCCTCCCAGGGGATGCCGTCCAGGCCGTGCGCGGCGACCAGCTCGTCGAAATAGACCGTGCCGGGGAGGGGCAGGAAGGTGCTGAACTGGGCGCGGTCCAGCGCCAGTTCCCGGGCGAAGCGGATGGTCGTCTCGATCTCCGCGGCGGTCTCGGTGGGAAAACCGATGATGAAAAAGCCCGTGGTCTTGATCCCCGCCTCGCGGATCCAGGCCACCCGCTCGCGGATGTCGTCGGGCTCCAGCCCCTTGCGGATCATCGCCAGCACCCGCGGCGCCCCCGACTCGATGCCGAGCGACAACGAGTAACAGCCGGCGCGGCGCATGAGGCGCAGCAGCTCCGGGTCCAGCGAGTCCAGCCGGACGCCGTTGGGACAGCACCACGGCAGCGCGCCGCCCCGGCGCAGCATCCCCTCGCAGAATCCGGCCACGAATTCCCGCCGGAACGTGAAATTGTCATCCTCGATGTGGAGCTCGCGGACGCCGTGGCGGTCGGCCAGCAGCGCCACCTCCTCGAGCACGCTCTCGATCGACCGCTGGCGGATCCGCCGGCCGCTGACGCTGCGCGCGGCGCAGAAGGTGCACGGGAACGGACAGCCGCGGCTGGTGACGATGGGCGCCGACGGCTGGCGGCGGACGAACGCGCCGTGGGGCGCCAGCACCGGGATCTCGGGGCGCAGCAGGTCCCAGGCCGGCAGGCCCAGGGCGTCGAGGTCGGGCTCGAAATAGGGCGGGTTGGCGCGGACCTCCCCGTCGCTCCGCCACGCCAGGCCGGGGATGGCGGCCGGGTCGAAGCCGCCGGCCGCCAGGCCGTCGGCCAGTTGCGCCAGTCCCGCCTCGGCCTCGCCGGCGAAAGCATAATCAATCTCGGGGATGAAGCCGAAGAGATGGTCCGGCAGGCAGCTCGGGTGAGGTCCGCCGAGTACGAGGGTGGCGTCCGGGAGCGCGAGGCGCAGGAGGCGGCACAGCCCGCGCAACACGGGGACGTCGGCGGTGAAGGCGCTCAAGCCCACGAGCCGGGGCGCCCATTCGGCGGCCAGGGCCAGCAGTTCCCGCTCGCCGAGGCCTTCGCGGGGGCAGTCGGCGATGCGCACGGCGTGCCCCCGCCGCCGGAGCGCCGCGGCCAGGTAGCCGAGACCCAGGTGGGGAATCCGGGTGGGGAAGTCGCTGTACGGTTTGACCAGGAGTACGTTCATGCCGCTCCGCCCGGGGGGCCGGGCCGTTCGTTCCCCGCATTGTAGCGGGGCGCCGCGGCGGAATCAATGCGAAGTGGCGGCCGCCGGTTTCGAACACCCGGCGGCTCATCCGTTATTAATGGATAGGGAGGCGTCCATGACGGCGAAACGGAAACTGGCGGGGCTGGTGCGGGAGCTGGCGGCGCTCTGCCCCTGCCGCCTGGAGCAGGGCGGGCTGGCGCTCACCCCGGACCTGCCCGCGGGGACGTGCCGGTGCGAGCTCGACGCGCGCGGGACGCCGTGGCTGGCCGTGGCCGGCTGGCCGGAGCCGCTCCGGGTGCTGGGGTTCGGCCGTGACGGACCGGAACGGGTGGCGCTGGCCGGGGCGCCGGGCCTGGCGCTGCGCTTCCTCGGCGAGGCGGAGGGCGCGCCGCCCGAGGGGCTGGCGCCGGACGCCAGCCGGCGCTTCTACGACCTGCGGCTGGCGGCGCTCCTGACCCGCCGGCCGTTGCCGGGGCTGGCGCTGGAGTCCGTCGCCTCCGGCCCCGACGCGCGGCAGCGCGTATCCGGCCTCTTTGCCCGGCTGGTGTTGCGCCGGCCGGGTGGATTCTCGGCGGGCCTCGGCCTTTACCCGTTCCAGGGCGCCGGCGCGGGGAGCGCGTTTCTCACCGCGGCCCTGGTCTGGTACGGACACTGCCGCGGCACCCGGCGGCGGTTCGACCGGACGCTGGCCCTGTTTCTTCACGGCGACGCGGCGCTGCATCTGCTGGGCCGGCTGGAACTGCTGGATCCGGCGAAGGTGCAGGCGCGCCTCTTCCGGTACGACCTGGCGGAGGGCGCCGTCGAGGAGATCGACGCCGCCGAGATCCGCCGCCGCTGCCGCCTGCCCGTGAGCTTCGAGTTCGCTCCCGAGCGGCCGTGCTTCGACAACGCGCTGGCCCGCGAACTCGTGGCGGCTTTCCCCGGCGACCTGCATCATGAGAAAACCCCGTTCAGCTTCGATGTGGTGAGCTGCCGCGGACTCCCCCTGGTCCGAGTGGGAGGCGGCGGGCCCGGGAACCTGCTGGTGGGGTGGGAACCGCCGCTGCGCCCCTGGCCGGACCTGGGGCGGGAGCGGGCGCTGGCCCTGGTGGGCCAGGCGGTCCGCCTGCGGTCGGATCCGCCGCTCGTGCCCGGCCATGCCGCCTACCGGCTCTTCCCCGAACGGTGGCTGGAGCGCCTGCTGCTGGACGACATCGGCGTGCTGGATCCGGCGTTCCAGCGCGCGTGGACCTACCGGCAGGTGCCCACCTACCGGGGCACGGGCCGATCCATCATGGACGTGCTCACGCTGGACGCGGCCAACCGCCTGGCGGTGGTGGAGATCAAGGCGGCCGAGTGCGGGACGCTCCTGTTCCAGGCCCTCGACTACTGGGAGCGTGTCGCCGACGGGTTGCGCAGCGGCGCGTTCCAGCGGTGCGGCTACTTCGCCGGCGTGCGGCTGTCGCCGGAACCGCCGGCGCTGTGCCTCGTGACGCCGCTCTTCCGTTGCCACCGGCAGCAACTGGCGCTGGCCGGCTACCTCCGGCCCGGGCTGGACGTGCGGCTGCTGGAGTGCAACCTGCGGTGGCGTCGCGGATTGCGGATTGTCCGGCGGACGGCGCTCGGAGCCGACTGACCGGGAATGCTGACGGACCACCGGGCGAGGGCGCGCTGCGTTCACTCCTGGAGGCGGCGCGGCTTGTAGCGGGGGGAATCCTCGTCGTCCTCGAACAGCTCGGCCACGTCGGGGCCCGGCTCCGCCGGCTTGGCCCGGAAGACGTCCTGGGCGTCGAGCTGGAGGGGACGGTCGATGAGCTCTTTCGTGTGGAGAAACTCGAAGAAGCCGTTGAGCGCGGCGATGGTGATGTCGCGCTCCCGGATGTTGCGCACCGTCCGGAGAAAGTCGAGGGCCTCGGTTTCAGTGATGTCCTGGACGCTGTAAATCTCGGTCTCCCGGTCCATGTAGGTCACGAATTTCCTGAGGGCCGCGATGCTGGGCGCATGATCCGGAGAGTCGGCATCGAGCTTTCCGTCGATGTACTCCTCGACTCTCATCTCGATGAAGTTCATCTACGCACCTTTAATGAAACTGGGGTTCATGGGTGAAAGGACTGTAAACCATACCGTTGTATTCAGGGTATGAGTCATATTTACCACGATTTCAGGCGTTGTCAAAGGTTTTTCGGGCTCCGTCCCCGGCGGGGGCTTGCTGTGTCGGCCTCGCCGGCGGCCAGGGTCCGCAAACCCTCGGCTCCGAAGGGCAGCCGCGCCACGGGACTCCCCACGGCGTCGGCCAGATCGGCCGGCGTCCAGTCGTCGAGAAACCGACCGTGGCCGGCGCCCACGCACCGGCCGGGGACAGCCAGCCACTCGTCGGGCGCGAGCCGGCCGGCCGCGGCGGCGATGTCGCGGCCGGCGAGCAGGCCGGCCACCGTGACCCGGGGCCCGAGGAAGCGGTTGGGCACGGGGAGCGCCCGGAAGGCCACGCCCCAGCGGCGGTTCACCCGGCGAAGCACCCCGGCCAGCAGGGGCGCGAAGAGGATGCCCGTGGCCAGCGCCGCGCGACGGACCCGCGCCGGCGGCGGCGGCTCCCGCAGCAGCGCCGCGGCTTCGTCGAGGAAGTCCCGGACCAGGCCGATCCCGTTCTCGAGCTGGGGAAAGTCGTCGTAGGCCGGGGCGGGCGGCAGACGGCGTCCCGCCTGCAGATAGAACTCGTCGGCCAGGTACGCGAAGCGGACGCCCAGCCGGCGGCGCCAGCGCTCCTGGTGCGGCCGGACCTGGCGGATGACCGCCTGGCAGAATCCGGGATCGGGCGGCCGCAGGGCGGAGAGCCCGGCGCGGTGGCGGGTGAGGCCCACCGGGACGATGCCCAGCGACCGGACCGCCGGGTGGCGCGCGGCCAGGTCGGCCATGGTCCGCTCCAGCGCGGCGCCGTCGTTGCGGCCGGGCAGGAGCACCACCTGGGTGTGGAGGGCGATGCCGCCGCGCGCCAGGGCGTCGAAGTATTCGAAGAACCGGTCGCGGGCGCCGCAGCGCACCAGCCGCGCGCGCAGGGCCGGGTCGGTGCTGTGCACCGAGACGTAGAGGGGCGACAGGCGCTGGACCAGGATGCGGTCCAGGTCCGCCGGGGTCAGGTTGCTCAAGGTGATGAAGTTGCCGTGGAGGAAGGAGTGGCGGTAGTCCTCGTCCTTGATCCGGAGGCTCGGCCGGACGCCGCGGGGAAGCTGGTCCACGAAGCAGAACACGCACCGGTTGCGGCAGGTGCGCGGCCGGATGTCCTCCCAGCCGATTCCCAGCGCCTCGTCCGCGTCCAGTTCGAACTCCGCCTCCCAGCGCTCGCCGTCCGCCTTCTCCACGTCCATGACGTGGGGTCCGCTGTCGGCCAGGTGATACTGGACGTCGAGGTAGTCCATGGGGACGCGCCCGTCGACGGCGAGGCAGCGGTCGCCGGCGCGCAGGCCCATCTGCCACGCCGGCGAGCCGGGCGCCACCTCCTCCATCCGGATGCCGGTCTTGCGCGAGTCCGCAGCCACAACGGCGACCTCCCGGGCGCGCCTCATTATAACAGACGCGGCCGGATCCTAATCCCCTTGGCCGGCGCCGGCGGGTCGGTTACAATGGCCCAAACCATCCCGCGCCGAGCGGCTGCCGGCCGGCGGGCGCTGGAACACTCGAGGAGGGAGCCATGAGTCGAATGCTGCGTGAAGCGGTGATCCTGGGCCCGGCCCGGACGCCCATCGGATCGTTCCTGGGTGCGCTCGCCGCCGTGCCGGCCGTGCGGCTCGGCGCCGCGGCGGTGGCCGAGGCGGTCCGCCGGGCGGGCGTCGCGCCCGACCAGGTGGACGAGGTGATCATGGGCCAGGTGCTCCAGGGGGGCTGCGGCCAGGCCCCGGCCCGCCAGGCGGCCGTCTACGCCGGCCTGCCCCACGCGGTGGAGTGCCTGACCCTGCACAAGGTGTGCGGTTCCGGCCTCAAGGCGGTGATGGTCGCGGCCCAGGCGGTCGCGACGGGCGACGCCGACGTCGTCGTCGCCGGCGGCATGGAGAGCATGTCGCTGGCGCCGTACTACCTCGCGGGCGCCCGCGCCGGCTTCCGCATGGGCCACCAGACCGTGCTCGACGGCATGATCCACGACGGCCTGTGGGACCCGTACAACGACTTCCACATGGGCGCGGCGGCCGAGGGGTGCGTGCGCAACCTCGGGTTCTCGCGCGAGGAGCAGGACGCGTACGCGGTCCGGAGCTACGAGCGGGCCATCGCCGCCCAGAAGGAGGGCCGTTTCGCCGCCGAGATCGTGCCCGTCCCTGTGCTGCAGGGAAAGGGCGAGCCGGTGATGATCGCCGTCGACGAGGAGCCGGGTAAGGTCATGTTCGACAAGATCCCCAAGCTCCGCCCCGCCTTCGACAAGGAGGGGACCATCACCGCGGCTAACGCCTCCAAGATCGACGATGGCGCGGCGGCGGTGGTGGTGATGGCGGCGGAGAAGGCCGCCGCTCTGGGCCTGGCGCCCGTGGCCCGCATCGTGGCGCAGGCATCCTTCGCCCAGGCGCCGGCGGACTTTCCAACGGCGCCGGCAAGCGCCATCCGCAAGGCGCTGGCCAAGGCGGGACTCGGCCTGGGCGACATCGACCTGTTCGAAATCAACGAGGCGTTCGCTGCCGTGGCGCTGGTCGCGCTGAAGGAGCTGGACCTCGATCCCGAGCGGCTCAACGTGCACGGCGGGGCCATCGCGCTGGGGCATCCCATCGGCGCCAGCGGCGCGCGTATCCTGGTGACGCTGCTCCATGCCATGGCCGCCCGCGGCGCCCGGCGCGGCGTGGCCTCGCTCTGCATCGGCGGCGGCGAAGCCGCGGCCCTGGTGGTGGAGCGGATGTGAACAGTAAATAGTGAGGGGATAGGAGATAGGAGTTGGGAACTCGTGCTCGTAATTCGTAATCGT
>CALAMB010000246.1 GCA_937925645.1 uncultured Acidobacteriota bacterium | reverse complement strand
TCCTGGGTTTCGAACCGGGCACGCCCATCCCCGTGGGCTGGTACAACCGCCGGGCGCACCGCTGGGAGCACGACTCCATGTCGGTCATTAGTGAGGATGGACTCTACATGGAGTTTTATATCACCCATTTTTCGGTTCGCGATCCCAATGCCGTGGCTCCTCCGGGAGATCCCGCTCCCACCGGCCCTGGAGAAAACCCTAAAGATGAATGCGAGAAAATCGACGGGGGCATGTCGGAGATCAGTATCGATACCGGCAACCTCCGCATTAGCTATCAAACGGTACCTTATAAAGTGATGGGAGGGGACGCCAGTCTGACTCTGTCTTACGACGGCAAATCGGTGACCGATCACTTTGTTTTCACAGTCAAGGTTGACAACACCGAGGTCATTCGGCCGGACTTCACCACCATATATCTTGACATCGCTGATCGGCACTACCGGACCACGTTCAGCAGCGATCAGGCTGTCAATTATTTTAAAATCCGCATTCCTCTGACGGACGCCCAGGGCCAAAGTCTGCAGCCCGGGATTCATCCGTATGACTGCGTGGTTGAGAACGGCTACCGCACATACAATTACTGGTCCACGGCCTGCTTCGCTTGTGAACCGTTGACGGACACCGGAGTGCCGATGCGCGAACCTTATCGTCAACGAGTGCGATTTTCGGGTAACTTTTTGCTGCAACGATCCGACTTGACTCACTCCCCATACGGTGCCGGATGGTCGTTAGGTTTGAATACGCTGAAATACCTGCACTTCTCGGCAGATGGCGAGTCGATTTACATCCAGGAAGACTCCGGCCAACCGGTGGAACTTCATGCCGGAATGATCGAAAAGGTGTCTGGAACCGCTACCGACGTTCGCCCACCTGCCTGTCAGATACAACCCGACGACAGCATCGCCAACAACGCGTTGGGAGCCGAAGGCATGTATTTCCATCATGGCGAGCTCTTCTACAATCTTAGCCTAAACAATCCGGAATATTGCCATCAGCTTCGCAAGGTGGATTGTCAGGGACAGCTCCGCATACTCATCGGCGGGGGCGATACCGATGTGGACTGGTCCCAGACGGATGCCATCCCGGCCAACTTGGTAAAAAATCTGTATCTAAATATGAGTGGCGGCGGCAATGACTTTCTGGGACATGACGAACAGGGAAATGTCTATTTCGCCAGCAGCGGAGGCGCTTGGAATCGCCTGTTTAAACTGGATCGGGAAGAGATGGTCCGATTGGTGGCGATTATGCCAATGGATATCAATGAACTCTGCACCGATCACATGGGCAATGTCTACACGCTGTCGTGGGATTACACCAGTCAGTCCACCGTGATTCACAAGGTTATCGCCAACGGTGGAGTGGTCCGGATTGGCGAACTGCAGTTCGATACAGGCGACTTTGCCTGCGATCTAAGAGTGGATCGGGAATTGAATCTTTGGGTTAATGTCAATCGGGCTTCGGGCCTCGAAATCTGGAAAGTTACCCCGGCCGGTGATGCCTACCCAATGGCTGGCTATGACGCCGCCGGCACTGCCGCCGAAGCGATGTTCGAAGAAGGGGTACCCGCCGCAAAGGTGAAAATCAATGGCATTTTGCAGATGTTCCCCGACAGCGATGGAAACTTCTACTATCTGGAGTACTATCACCTCCTTTCTGAAGGGATATGGGGCGACCGGTTGCGTAAGATTGACGCGGCAGGCCAGGTCTGGACCGTAGCCGACTTCCGCAGAAACGGCGGATTGCCGGCGGGTGGTGATGATTCGGTCATGGAACCGTTTAACCTGAATTTATTGGAACCGTGGTCGTTTTTCTTCGACGATGACTTTGAGAATATTTATTTCATGGCCAAAAATGGTCATCTGTACAAAATGAGCCGCCAAATGTACGCCTTCGATTCCAGGCACCGCTACCAATATGACCGCTTGACCAACCAGTTGGTTGACCGCAGTGAGAAGGCCACATGGGAGTTTGATGCCAATGGTCATCCTTTGGCCTGCACAGATCGCAACGGCAATCGGACAGAGTATGGCTGGAATACCCAAGGGTTGCTCACCACAATCACCGATCCCCTGGGAGCAACGATATTCATACGCTACTCGGCGGAAGGGTACCTAACCGAGGTGGAGGATCCGTTGGGACGGGTGACCGAATTCGTAGTGGATGGAGCAGGTGATCTTGTCCGGATAGTACAACCGGATCTGTCATTCCTGCAGTTTGAATATGACTTCTACCATCGATTGGCAGCTAAGACCATGGCTGATGGCAGCCGCTTCCGGTATGAATATGAGCCGGACTATGGCACTCTGGCCCGGGTTATTGCCCCGACCGGAGAGCTGCGGCAATATCTGCCGGCGCTTAATCAGGGGCAGGTTCTGGATCCTGATTCTTGGACAGAGGCCAACCCGTATTCTGCCGATGCCGCCAATATGAGCACTGTGATCGACGGAGCAGGTCACACCCGTTATCTCTGGACCGATGAAAACGGCCATGTGCTGGCCACTGAGGATGCCCTGGGTCAAGTCACACTGCAGCATCCCGATGGCCGGGGTTTGGTCAAGGCGGTCCAGTATCCTGATGGTTCATGGGATGAATATTGGTACAACGAATATGGCCAGTTGATTCGGATGACCAAACAACCACTCGGTTTGACGCGGCGGTACTTTTATAATTTGTTGACCCATCGGCTGACCGCCAGCGAGGATGAGTTCGGACGTCGGACAACATATGAGTATGATGAAGGACTCAATCAAATCGAGCAGATCGATCCAATGAATCATTCAACCCATTACACGTACGAAACAAACGGGTTGTTGCAGGAGGTGATGGATCCACTGGGCCACGGAACGCATTACGAGTACGACGCATATGGAAATGTGGCGAAGGTGACCGATCCCCTCGGGCATGAAACGGTCTACCAGCGCGACGGGGCCGGCAACATCACCGCCGTCACCGATCCCAACGGCCAGACCACCACCTTCAGCTACGACATCATGAACCGGAAGATCAGCCAGACCGATCCCAACGGCCAGACCACCACCTTCAGCTACGTCTGCGCCGGGACCAACGCCTCGAGCTGTTCCTGCTGCAGCGGCGAGAGC
>CALAMB010000245.1 GCA_937925645.1 uncultured Acidobacteriota bacterium | reverse complement strand
CGATGATCGACCGGCGGAATTTCATGCGGGCGGCCGGATTGGCCGCGGCCGGCTGGCTGCTGCCGGAGGCCGCGACCCGCGTCCTGGGCGCGCCCCAGCGACCGGTGGCGCCGCCGGCCCCGTGGACGCCGGTCCGCGTGCGGGGCGTCGTGCGGGTGGGCGGCGTCGGCCGGGCGAGGGTCGCCGTGACCGACGGTCTCACCGTCGCCGCCACGGGGGCGGACGGCGCCTTCGAGCTGATCACCACGTCGCGCCGGCCGCATGTCTACCTGTCGCTTCCGGCCGACGCCGGGTTCGACACTCCCGTCGGGGGACCGGTCCGCGTCCACCAGCGCCTGCGCCCCGACAAAACCGGCGAGGCCGCGGTGGCCTTTGACCTGGCCCCGGCGGGCGTCGACAGCGAACGGCACGCCTTCTTCCTGCTGGCCGATCCCCAGGTGCAGACGCCGGCCGAGGTCCGCCTGTTCCAGACCGAGACGGTCGCGGACCTGAAGGCGTCGGCCGCCCGGCTGGGCGGCCAGCCGTCGTTCGGGGTCTCCGCGGGAGATCTTGTGTACGACCATCCCGAGCTCCTGTCCGGTTACACGGCGGCGGTGACGGCGACAGGCCTCCCGTTTTTTCAGGTGATGGGCAACCACGACGTGGATCCGGACGCCCGCACCGACGGGCGTTCCGCCGGTCCGTTCCTGCGGGCGTTCGGTCCGGCCCACTACTCGTTCAACCGCGGCGCGATGCACTACGTGGTGCTGGACGACATCCACTGGTTCGGCGGCTACATCGGCTACATCGACCAGTCCCAGTTGGAGTGGCTGGCGGGGGACCTGGCCCTGGTGGAGCCCGGCCGGACGGTGGTGGTGTTCGTGCACATCCCGCCCTACAACGAGCAGCACGTCCGGCACGGCCGCGAGAAGCCGAACCTGGCGGAAGTGGTGGGGAACCGGGAGGCCCTGTACGAGATCCTCGCGCCGTACCGCGCCTACGCGCTGTGCGGGCACATGCACGAGTGCGAGTACCTGCGCGACGGCGGAGTCGACATCCACATCGGGGGCGCGGTCTGCGGCGCCTGGTGGACGGGGCCGGTCTGCCCCGACGGCACGCCGCGGGGGTATACGGTGTACGAGGTCAGGGGCGTCGAACTGACCCGGCGCTATCAGGCGGTGGGCCGGCCGCCCGACCACCAGCTGCGCGTCTACCCGGTGGGGGGCGATCCCGAGGCGCCCGACGAGATCGTGGCCAACGTCTGGGGCGCCGACCGGAACTGGCGGATCATCGCTTACGCCGACGGGCTGCGCGCCGGCGAGATGGCGCGCCGCGTCGGCCGCGATCCGCTGGCCGTGCAGCTCTACGAAGGCGAGGACCGCCCGGCCAAACACCCGTGGGTGGAGCCCACCCGGACCGACCACCTGTTCTACTTCAAGCCCCCGCCCGACGCCCGCCACGTCGTCGTGGAGGCCACCGACCCGTGGGGCCGGGTGTACACCGAATCGATAAACTTAGATCAAAGATGAAGAAACACTTTTCTCGTTGTCAGCCTTGCTAGAATTGCAGATGGAATTGACGATTACGGAGGTTTCGTGATTCTGTTCCTCTGGTCACTGCTGGGGATTTTTTCCCAGTTGGCGTTCATTCGGCTCTTTACAACCGTGTGCGGTGCAACTGCATACTTTGGAAATATCTTTTTGATTCTCGCCATATTCACCCAAGCGGTTGGGTTCTTCACTCAGCGATTACGTCGTTTCATTTCATTGTTGCCGCTGTTCATCACGCTATCATTCTTTCTATGCATGTGGCTAGGCCGTTTCAATTTAATCCAAACAATGCCTTGGGAATTTCAATGGACAGCCGTTGCCAATATTTATCCGAAAGAATCCGACTTCGACCTGCAATTGGCCATTCTTCTGCTTGGAATCAGCCTCGTGCCCTGCATCATGCTGATTGGAAGCCGGCAGGGTGCCGCTTTATGTGAACGGGGTTATAGGTATGCCGGATATGTCATCATCGCTGCCGGCGGAGTCGCCGGAGCTGTGATTTTTACACTGCAGAATCAGTACTTCCCCGATCTGATCGTGTTGCTAAGTGTGTGGGTGCTCATGACAGGTGGGCTGGTGGCTTGGGAAGTTCGGCGGCCTATATGGATGGCACTGGCCGTGGCGCCCTTACTGGCGGTAATAAGTTCAGGATATGTTTACTCGACCGCCCGCATATGGAGTCCCTATCAGCGGATCGACGCATTCTTTTCCGAATCGTCGGACAAAGTAGTTTTCTTGGCTAATGGATTCTACATCTCCTCCGCCTCACGTCTTCCTGTTGAAAAGATCGATCCTCAAACTCGATTGAACATGTCACTTGCTGTCCCGTGCATCCAACCGGGGGATCGCGTTCTTGTTCTCGGCTCCGGCGGCGGAACAACCGACGTCCGCGAAGCAATCCACGCCGGCGCCCGAGAAATAATCGCTGTAGAGATTGATCCACGGTTCATCGAAAGATCGGAAGAGCACACGTCTGAACTCCAGTCACGTCAGTCAATC
>CALAMB010000244.1 GCA_937925645.1 uncultured Acidobacteriota bacterium | reverse complement strand
GCGCGCCCCCCGGCGCTCAGCCGCTCGCCGCCTGTTGGTGACCCGTCACCCACCCGTCGCAGAGGTGGATGATCCGGTGGCCGTAGGCGGCGTTCTTCTCCGAGTGGGTGACCTGGATGATGGTCGTCCCGGCCCGGTTCAGCTCCCGGAACAACTCCATGATCTCTTCACCCTGCTTGGAGTTCAGGTTGCCCGTGGGCTCGTCGGCCAGGATGAGCCGGGGATGGATGATCATCGCCCGGGCCACCGCCACCAGTTGCTGCTGCCCGCCGGAGAGCTGGGCCGGGAACAGGTCCTTCTTGGCGACGATGCCGAACCGGTCCAGCATGTCGGCGACGAGGCTCTTGCGCTCGGCGGCCTTCACCTTCTTGTACAACAGGGGCGTCTCGAGGTTCTCGTAGACGGTCAGGTCGTCGATGAGATGGTAGCTCTGGAAGACGAAACCGATGTTTTGCTGGTGCAGCTCGGTCCGGCGACGCTCCGTCATTTCATGGACCGGGATGTCGTGGAAGAAATACTCCCCCTCCGACGCCGCGTCGAGCATGCCCAGGATATGGAGCAGGGTGGACTTGCCGGCGCCCGAGGGGCCCATGATGGTCAGGAACTCCCCCTCGGCCACGTCCAGCCGGACGCCCCGCAGCACGAAGGTCTTGACGAATCCGTTCGTGTAATACCGGGTGATGTCACGCAACCGGATCATGCTGCCACCTCCCGCCGGAGTTTCAGACATGGAACTTCTCCATCAGGTTTTCGGTCACCACGTGCCCGTCGAACAGGTGGACGATGCGCTGGCTGTAATCGGCATAGGCGGGCGAGTGGGTGACCATGATGATGGTGGTGCCGCTCTCGTGGAGATCGGTCAGCAGCTTCATCACCTCGTCACCGTGCGTGGAGTCCAGGTTGCCGGTGGGTTCGTCCGCCAGAATCAGCTTGGGACTGCCCACCACCGCCCGGCCCACGGCCACCCGCTGCTGCTGCCCCCCCGAGAGCTGCTGCGGGAAGTGGCTCTTGCGCGGCACGAGCTGCATCTGCTCCAGCACCGCCATCACCCGTTTCTTCCGGGCCGAGGCCGAGATGCCGAGATAGAGCAGCGGCAGTTCCACGTTCTCGAACACCGTCAGCTCGTCGATGAGGTTGAAGCTCTGGAAGATGAAGCCGATGTTCGATTTTCGCAACTGGGCCCGCCGGCGCTCGGAGTGGCGGGAAACCTCCTCACCCAGGAAGAGGTATTCGCCGGCGCTGGGCGTGTCGAGCAGGCCGAGGATGTTGAGCAGCGTGGACTTGCCGCAGCCCGAGGGACCCATCACCGCGATGAATTCCCCCGGCTGGATCGCCAGGTTCACCTGGTTCAGGGCGGTGGTTTCGACGTCCTCGGTGGTGTAGATTTTCTTCAGGTTCCGTGTTTCGATCATGTGGGACTCCTATGAGCCGGATGATGCAGACGGGTCTTCCCCCTATTGGAAGACCAGGCGATCCATGTCGCCGTAGTTATCATACGAGGAGGTGACCACCCGGTCTCCCGGGCGCAGGCCGTCGATCACCTCGTAATATTCGGGATTCTGGCGGCCCAGGCGGATGGGGTGCCGGACGGCCGACCGGCCGCCGGGTTCCACGAGATAGACCCAGTTGCCGCCCGTCTTCTGGAAGAAGCCGCCGGTGGGCAGCAGCAGCGCCTCGCCCACGTCGCCCAGTTCCAGGCGGATGTGCAGGCTCTGCCCCCGGCGGATGCCGCCGGGTTCCTGGCCGCTGAACTCCAGATCCACTTCGAACCGCCCGTCCCGCACCTCCGGGAAGACCTGCTTCACGCGGAGCTCATAGGACGCGCCGGCCAGTTCGAAGGTCCCCCGCAAGCCGGTGCCGATCCGGGCGATGTAGTGCTCGTCAATGGGCGCCCGGACCTTGAAGCCGTCCAGAATGTCGATCTGGCCCAGCTGCTCGCCGGGCGTCTTCGACTGGCCGAGTTCCGCCTGGAGCGAGGTGAGCTGGCCCGTCACCGGCGCCCGGATGACCAGGTTGTCCAGCTTCTGCCGCACCACCGCCAGGTTCTCCCGGATGCGGGTCACCGACTCCTCCAGCTGGGCGATCTGCTGGTCGCGGAACGCCAGCTCCCGTTGCCGCGTCTCCATGGTCAGGGCGCGCTTCTTCTCGGCATACTCGAAGGTCTCCCGGGCCGCGTCGAACGTGTCCTTGGAGACCAGTTTTTCCCCGTACAGCGCGCTCTGGTTCCGGTACTCCCGGCGGGCCCGCTCCAGGTCGTGCTCCACGTCGGCCAGTTGCTGGTCCAGCTCGAAGCGGTACTGCTCCAGGGACAGCTGCGCCGTGCGCAGGTTGTTGTTCTGCTGGAAGAACTCGGCCTCGCGGTACATGATGTCCAGGAGCAGGTCGGTGTTGGTGAGTTTCAGAATCGGCTCCCCTGTCCGCACGAACGCCCCCGCCTTCAGATAAAGGTGTTCCACTCGTCCGCCTTCCTCTGCATTCAGAAACATCGTGTTGATGGGCTGCACGTTGCCGATCACTGGGATGAACTCCTGGAAGGGGCCGCGGCGCACCTCGGCGACGGTCAGGTGCTCCTCCTGAACCCGCAGGGTGGTGGCGTGAGATTGGAAGACCAGCAGGTAGGCCACCGCGACGACAAACAGGGCAGGAAGGCCGAAACGAATGGTATTCCGCAGGGTCAGGCGTTTTTTCTTCAGGGGACGATCCATGCTCATGGGTGTTCTCCTCGCCGCTTGCATCGCAAGCGTTGTGCCAAACGATCACGGATCGACCGGCGCTTCCTTACCTTCTAGATATCAAAGGATTTCAAATCGCGCCGGTCCACACCGAAGGCGACCGGATGTCCATCGCCGACACAGCGGCTGTCCGGATTCGGACACCTGGTCCATCAGTTCGTC
>CALAMB010000243.1 GCA_937925645.1 uncultured Acidobacteriota bacterium | reverse complement strand
GCATAATCCAACTCGACTCCAGATAGCCAATAAAAAATAAGCAATAAGCAATAGCCAATAAAATTTACCCCGATTCACCTATATACCCATTCACCGCTTTATCCGTTCACATATTCCCTTAAATCTATCTTCCCTCTCTCATCTCCTATCTCCTATCTCCTATCTCCTATCTCCTATCTCCCAACTCCTCACTCCTCTGGCATTCCCGCCCGACTTGTGCTGAAATGGGCCCGATGGCAACGAAGACCCTCACCCTGAAGTTTTTCGCCGGCATCCGGGAAGCCCTGGGCACGGCGGTCCTGCGGGAGCAGTTTGGAGACGACGTGCGCACCGCCGGCGACGTGGTCCGATTCCTCGAGACGCGCTTCCCGGCGTTCCGCGAGGCGGCGCCGCGCCTGCTCCTGGCGGTGAACCTCCGCTACGCCAACCCGGCCACCCCGGTGGCCGACGGCGACGAAATCGCCTTCTTCCCCCCCGTGGGCGGCGGCTAAAGTCCGTAGCCGCTGCGTGAAAGTCGACGAGTCTGTATGGTTCCGAACCTCCACGGCTTCCAATAGGCCTTGATCCGTTTCAGCGTGAAAATGCTGAAAATGAAATTTCGGATGTGCTATATTGCCGCTTTCAGGGATTGGGGAACAGGGGCATGATCATCCGAAAGAATGTTTCTTTCATGGACATTGAGTTCGACGTCGATTTGCTTCCGGTGTCCCGGCTTACGAATTATCCAAACAGGAAGGTGTCTTGAAAAAGCTGCAGGCAACCTGGCTGCTGATGATGCTCGCTTTGGGGTTCGTGACGCCGACGAAGGCGGGCCTGAACCGCTGGACCGCCGACCATCCGGAGGATGGCCTGGTATTTACCATCGTGTTCCATCCCATGGATCCCGATGTGGTGCTGGCCGGCGGCGTGGACGGGGTGTACCGCAGCACCGATGCCGGCAGCACCTGGGCGCCGTTCGGCAACGGGCTTTCCGGAGGCACGGTACAGTTCCTGGAATTTCACCCCACTGATCCCACCATTGTCTTTGCCGTGTCGGGACACAAGCTCTACTGCAGCCGGGACGAGGGGCAGAATTGGAATGCCTGGACATTCACCGGGGATGCCGCTCGTGCGTCGTTTGGATGGTTGACAGTCAGTCGGAGCCAACCCACGATCGTCTGGCTGGTGGACCAGCTCAACTATCGGGTGTACGGGCTTGATCCCGTATCCGGTCAATGTGATCCCCTGCCGTTACCGTTGAATTGGACAGAACCCCATTGGGTTCTCGCCCACCCCAGTGATCCGGACACCTTGTATGTCGACGGGTATCGCCGATTGGGGCGGACACGAGACGGCGGCGCCACATGGGATGAGGTGGTCACCGGTTTGGACAGCTTGATCCTCAACACACTGATTCTGGACTGCAATAATCCGGCCCGCCTATACCTGGGGACAGGAATGGGGTACAACCAGTCGTCCAAATCGATCTGGTGGGGCGGAGTTTACCGGACAGATAACGAGGGTGATCTTTGGACCCTACATAACGAGGGGTTGCCAATGAGCACGGTGACGGCTTTGGCCATTGATCCGGCTGACGCGTCCACCCTGTATGCCGGCACAGCGGGTGGCGGCTTAGCCAAGAGCGCGGACGGCGGTGTCACCTGGGCGGGGCTGGATGCGGGGCCGCGCATCCGCCGAATCGGCGGCGTCTACGTCAGCCCCCACGACTCGGGACTCATCCTGGCGGGAACCAACGACGGCATCATCCGGAGTGAGGACTTCGGGGCGAGTTGGGCATCCGCTTCGGCCGGTCTGGCCGGGGCCAATATTGACACGATGGCGGCTGATCCCGCCATCCCCGGCCGGCTGTACGCCGGCACCGCCTACGGCCGGGTGTACCGTCGCGACGGGCAGGATGAGTGGCAGCTCCTGGGCGCCGGATTCAGCGGTGACGCGATTGGCTGTCTGGCGGTCCACCCGGGAAACCCGTCGCGGCTGTATGCCGGCGCCGATGGCGGCTGGATCTATCGCAGTGACGACAGCGGGGCATCATGGCGTCCGGCCATGGGGAATTTCCCCGAACGGGACATATACCGGTTGTGTCCCCATCCGACGGATTCCGACCGGATCGACGCGTGTGTCTCCCTGGGCATCGCCCGGACCGTCGATGGCGGCCGATGGTGGCGGTTTGTCCAGCCATCGTTCAAACCGACCATCCTGGCCGTGGATCCGCAGGATCCGGAGATCCTGCTGGCGGGCAGCACTTACGGCGATCTGTACCGCAGCGACGATGGCGGCGCCAATTGGACCGGCCTGCTCTCCGGAGACGGCATCAAGTTATGGGATCTCGCGTTCCATCCGTTAAACCCGTCCATCGTTTATGCCTCTACGCCCTATTACAAATTGTACTGGAGCACGGACCGCGGCGTCACATTCCAGTTGCTGGCGCAGTTTGATGATATGAGTGATGTTCTGACTTCCCTGGCCTTCGACGCGACGGAACCGGGATGGCTTTATGGAACAACCTATGCCCGGGATCTTGTGAAGAGCACGGATGGGGGGGAGACCTGGACACCGGTGGTCAATCCGCTGAGTTCGGGCGGGGTGTATCGCATCACGGCCGATCCGCTGCTCTCCGGCGTCGTGTACGCCCTGTACGCCGACGGCCTGTATCGGTGCTTCGGCGGCGGGACCACATGGGAAGCCATCCCAACGGAGTTTTCGTTCCAATCAATCAATACGTTGGTTGTGGATCCAACGGATTCCCAGATTCTATATGTCGGGGCATCAAACGGCGTGTACCGGAGCCCCGATGCCGGGCAGAATTGGCAGATTCTCACGGACGGTATGGACAACTGCCGGGTGAACAGCCTGTTGCCGGATCCGGCGGATCCGGACCGGATCATGGCCGGCACCGGCGGCAGCGGGTTCATGCGTTCAGATGATGGCGGCGCGAACTGGACCCCGCACAATATGGGACTGAGTCATTGGGTGTACGAGATCCAGTTTCATCCGCGACACGACGGTGAAATCTGGGCGGCCCACCATACGGGGATCGGTACGAGCGGGGACGATGGTGACACATGGAACGGCGAGTATAATTTGTTGCCAACCACTATCCATCAGGTCGTATTCGGACCGAATGATCTGGTTTTTTTCTTCAGAACCGCTGATAAGCTATATCAGACGGTTGACGGTGGTGCACCGGTCGTCATCTTGAACGACACCAAATGGGCGATCCAAGACGCGGGCAGCCTGTCCGGCCTGTTTGCCGTCAACGGAAATGGTTTTCAGTTCCGCGCCGACCAGTGGAGCAGTTGGGAAACTCGAAATTCCGGGATGGAGCCCGGGACATATAAATTCCTGCAACATATCACCCAGAATGCTCATGCACCGGAGATCATCACCGTGTCGGATTCCTACCGAATCCATCGGTCGGCTACGGCGGGCCTCCTTTGGCGACCCATCACTGCAGGCCAGGCTCCCGATGCCATGTTTGCGCGTGTGCTGCCGGATCCCCATGATACGGACCGGATCTACGCTTATGGTCCGACTGGTATTTACACCTTGACCATCGGCTCCAAGGATTTTAACGGGGACGGCGCGGTGGACGCGGGTGATTTGTTGTGGCTGGCGGGCGCCCTGGCGGGCCAGGCCGGGACACCGGGGGAAGTCTACCCAGTCGCGGATCTCACCATCGACGGGCGCGTCGACGTCCTCGACCTGACCCTGCTGATCAACGTCCTGGTGGGCAACACGGAGTGGTGATGGCCGGCGGCCGGCGTGGCGATTGAGGTGGATCATCTGATGGAGGAGATATCGTGAAGGGATTGCCCACAACATGGCTGGCCCTGCTGCTCGTCCTGGGGTCCGCCGTTCCGGTTCGGGCGGGTTTGAACCGCTGGACCGCCGACCATCCGGAGGATGGCCTGGTATTTACCATCGTGTTCCATCCCACGGATCCTGATGTGGTGCTGGCCGGCGGCGTGGACGGGGTGTACCGCAGCACCGATGCCGGCCGCACCTGGGCGAAGTTCGGAGTCGGGCTGGCGAGTCGGGTGACGAACCTGGAGTACGATCCGTCTGATTCCACGATCATATACGCCCTGTGCGGCTATACGCTGTACCACAGCACCGATAGCGGTGCGTCTTGGCGGCCATATGGCCTGACTGGGGAGGCGGCTGGAGAGTCTGTTTCTAAAATGACAGTTAGTCGGTACACGTCCACCGTGATCTGGCTGTGCGGAGCGTATCGGGTTTTCCGTCTCGAGCCGGCCACTGGCCTGTGCGAATCTCAACCCCTTCCTGCTGGCGGGCAT
>CALAMB010000242.1 GCA_937925645.1 uncultured Acidobacteriota bacterium | reverse complement strand
CCATCAAGCTGGGCGAGCGGTGCACCGTGTTCATGGAGCAGGACGTCAACAGCTACCTGCAAAAAGGCGCGGCCCGGCCCGACATCGTGGGCGGCCTGGCCTACTCCATCGGTTACAACTACATCAACCGGGTGGTCCAGGGCCGGCACATCGGCGACGTCATCTTCTTCCAGGGCGGCACCGCCTACAACGACGCCGTGGCCGCGGCGTTCTCCAAGATCCTGGACAAGCGGATCATCGTCCCCCCGTTCAACGGCGTCATGGGCGCGGTGGGCGCGGCCCTGCTGGTGCGCGAGAAGATCACCAGCACCGGCGAGACCACCAACTTCCGCGGCTACGACCTCGGGGCGGTGGATTACACCCTGCGCGAGTTCACCTGCAAGGGCTGCACCAACTTCTGCAGCATCCAGGAATTCCGCGTGGAGGAGGACCGCGTCTACTGGGGCGACAAGTGCAGCGACCGCTATCGCAAGCGCGCCAAGTCGAAGAAGCAGCCGGTGCTGGACGATCTCGTGACGCTCCGCAACCAGTGGCTCTTCGAGGGCTACCAGGCGCCGTCGGGCGAGCGGCCGGTGATCGGCATCCCGCGGACCATGTACACCTTCGAGCGCTTCCAGCTCTGGCAATCGTTCTTCCGGGAGCTGGGCTACGACGTGCTGCTGTCGCCCACGACCAACCGGCAAATCGTCCTCGACGGGTACGACACGGTGGTGTCCGAGCCGTGCTTTCCCATCAAGGTGGCCCACGGCCACGTCAAGCATCTGTTGGACGAAAACGTCCGGCACGTCTTCCTGCCCAACATCATCAACGCGGAAACCCCGTATCCCGAAGTGGAAAGCTTCATGTGCCCCTGGGGCCAGACGCTGCCGTTCGTGATCCGTTCGGCGCCCTATTTCCAGCAATACGAAGACCGGATACTCGCCCCCACGCTGCACCTTCGGGACGGCCTCGAGGCGGTCGCCCGCGAGCTGTACGAATACTTCCGGGACGCCGGCTTCAAGCTGCGCCGGAAGGACGTGCACGCCGCCCTGACCAGGGGTTACGCGGCCCAGAACCGGTTCATCGAGCGGATCCAGACTGCCGGCCGGACCGCCATCAGACGCCTGCAGGAGACCGGCGAGATCGGCATCATCCTGCTCGGGCGCCCGTACAACGTGAACGACCCCGGCGTGAACCTGGACGTGCCGAAGAAGCTGCGTGATTTTTACGGCGTCAACGTCATCCCCATGGACTTCCTGCCCATGGATGACGTGGACATCGCCGACGTCAACGACAACATGTTCTGGAACTATGGCCGGAAAATTCTCGCCGCTGCCAAGCTGACGAAGGATTATCCCGACCTGCACAGCATCTACATCACCAATTTCAAGTGCGGGCCGGATTCGTACGTCAAGCACTTCATGGGCAAGGCGGCGGGCAAGCCGGCCCTGATCCTCCAGTTCGACGCCCACTCCAACGACGCCGGCGTCATGACCCGCTGCGAAGCGTACCTGGACAGCAAAGGAGTTCTCCGATGGTGGAGCAAGCAAGCCCGGAAGCAGCCGTCCCCGGCGGCTACAGTCTGAGGGACAAGACTCTCTGGATCCCCCGCATGAGCTACGGCGGGGCCAAGACCTTCGCCGCCGCCTTCCGGTCGGTGGGCGTCAACGCCCACGAGTGTCCCGACGCCGACGCCCGGGCCATGGAACTGGGTTCCCGCGTCACCTCGGGCGACGAGTGCTATCCCGAAATGGTCACCCTGGGCACTTTTCTGCGGCTGGCCGAGCAACCCGGCTTCGACCGCGCGCGCAACGCCTTCTTCATGCCCACGGCCGGCGGCCCCTGCCGCTTCGGGCAATACGCCCCCTTCGTGCGCAAGGTGTTCCAGGACGTCGGTCTGGACGACATCCAGGTCTTTTCCCCCACCAGCAAGGACGGCTACAAGGATATCGGCGGCAGCGCGGGGGAGCTCATGCGGACCGCCTGGCGGGCGCTGGTGATCTCCGACATCCTGCGCAAGTTCCTCCACAAGACCCGCCCGTACGAACGCACCGCCGGCGACGCCGACGGGGCGCACGAGGAGAGCCTCAACGACATGTGCGCCGTGCTGGAGCGGCCGGGCATGAAACCCAAGGCCAAGCTCGACGCCCTGGCCGAGGCGATGACCCGCTGCCGCGACCGCTTCCGGGCGGTGCCCGCGGATTACTCGGAGCCGCGGCCGCTCATCGGTGTCGTGGGCGAGATTTTCTGCCGCCTGAACACGTTCAGCAACGAGCACATGATCCGGCGCATCGAGGCGCAGGGCGGGGAGGGGTGGCTCTCCGACATCACCGAGTGGGTCTGGTACACCAACTTCGAAACCTTCAAGCGGATCCGCGCCGCCGGCAAGCGGGTCTCGCTGTCGATGCTCGGCGCCATCGTCAAAAACAAGATCCAGCGCCGCGACGAACACGCCATCGTGGGCATGCTCCACGACGACCTGGTGGGCTACGAGGAGCCGGCGAACATCAGCACCGTCCTGGACTACGCCATGCCGTATCTGCCGCATTACGGCGCGCTGGGCGAGATGGTGCTCAGTGTCGGCAAGGCGGTCTACCTGTACCACCAGGGAGCCGATGGTATCGTGGACATCAGCCCGTTCACCTGCATGAACGGCATCACCTGCGAGGCGGTCTACCCGCGGGTGTCCGCCGAGCACGACAACATCCCCATCAAGAACTTCTACTTCGACGGCACCCAGAAGGACCTGGACACGGCCGTGGGCATCTTTCTGGAGCTGGCCCGCACCTACCGCCGCCGCAAGCAGCCGGTCCGCCGCCTGCCGGCGTATTTTCCCGCGGGCGCCAGGGCGTAGCCGCCAGACGGGCCTTGTATCTCCGTGCTCGTAATCGTAATTCGTAATCGTGCTCGTCATCGAGGCTAGAGGCTAGAGGCTCGTGTCCGAAAGTCGTGCTTGTAATCCCAACCCGGCGGAGCCGGAACCAAACGATGGCGATTGTGAATTTCCACTCTGTACGTACCGGTGTGTGTTTCAGCACGAAGTTCGGATCGCCACGAGAATAGCCAGGCGCAACCCGGCGTAGCCGGGTAGCGCCTGGACAAGCGATGGTGTTTGCAGAATGCGCGCCCCGGGGACGGGGCGCGGGGAAGTGCGGCGTTCGCGGCAACCTGTTCTCCGCGCCCCGCGTTCGCGGGGCTGCGCCTGGCTATTTTCGTTGTGAATGCAGAGACGGTGCGGTCGATGATGGGGTGGGCAACCCGTCCGATGGCGCGGCAAAAATCCTGCCAAAAATTGGCAGAAAATCGGGAGTAACTGAGTAATCGTACTCGTGATCGTACTCGTGATCGTAATCGGGGTTCGGGGCTAGGGGTGCGGGGTGCGGAGTACGGTGTTCAATGCTCGTTCTCTGCAATCAACGATCAACCATCAACCATCAACTGTCTCGGAAATCGGAATTCGGACATCGGATATCGGATATCGGACTTGGGACCTGGGTTCTGGGTCCTGGACCAAAGAACCCAAATCTTGGTACCCATTCA
>CALAMB010000241.1 GCA_937925645.1 uncultured Acidobacteriota bacterium | reverse complement strand
TGACGCCGCGGAACTCGGCGCCGTCCGGGAGCCGGAACACGGCCTCCCAGCCCTCCCCCGGGAGCGGCCGCCATTCGATCTGGAGAAATCCGGTCGGGTCGTACACGCGACTCGGCGCGATGCCGTCCGCGGCGCGGAACACGATCCGGCCCTGGAAATCCGGCGGCACCGGCCAGTCCAGGTTGAGCGTCCGCGGGCTCCACTCGAGATCCCCCTGCACGGTGGCCTGGACGTAGAGCGTGAGCTTCGGCGTGACCGGGTCGTTAGTGGTGAGGTCGATGTGCTTGGACACGTTCTCCGGCCCGTTCCCCGCCGTGTATTTCACGGACAGTTGCATCTGCCCGCCCGGCGGGATGGTCCGATCGGGCAGTTCGGCCACGGTGCAGCCGCAATGCGACGTCACGTTGAGGATGCGCAGGGGGGCGTCGCCGGTGTTCAGGATGACGAACCGGCCCGGCGTCACCGAGTTGGGACGCACCGTGCCGAGCGCCAGGATGCTGTTCATCACCTCGATCCGCGGGGTTCCGGCCGCGGCGTGGGCCAGGGACAGACCACCGGCCAACAGGATCAGCAGCCAGCGGCGCATCAGCGCCCCCCGGCGGAGCCCGGCGGCGCGGCGGGCGCCGCGGCCGCATTGCCGATTCGCGCCCGCACCGGCACGGCCAGGTGCCGGGCGCCCACCCGGACGGTGACCGTGGCGTTGCACAGCCCGGCCGGCGCCTTGGCATCGATGACGATCTTCACCAGGTTGGCCGCCTCGCCGTTACGGACCACCTCGGCCCGGACAAACGGGTTGCTGGACTCGGCGGCGGTGATCTGAAACGCGGCGCCCTTGTTGTTCTTGACGATGACGTCCCGGCTGACTTCCTCGCCCGCCTTCAGTCCGTACATCATGAGCCGGGCGGGCACGAGCGAATACTCTTCCTGGAACTTGATGTAGACCGGAATCTGGATGACCGGGGAGCTCTCGCTGTTAGACTTGGCGCGGACGGTGGAGTTGAGATAGCCGCGGTGGTCGGCCTTGACCTGCTCCGGCACGAACGTCACCTTGAGCTCAAAGCGGCCATCGCCGGTCTTTCGCCACTCGCAGCGGAGGAACGGATCGTCGGCCTTGAGGTCCGTCAGTTTGAGGGCGTCGGGATCCTTGGCCATGAAAAAGACGGACGCCTCGGCCGGCTGGTCGACCGGGATGTTGTCGAACCGGACGTAGGACGGATTGAATTCCAGGTCCGTCTTGATCGCCGCGCGGATCGTAAGCACCGATTCCTGCTGTTCCGGGTCGTTCGTGTACACCATGATCTTCTTTTCGGCCATGCCCGCGGCTCGTCCGGCGTGGTAGGTGATCTTGATGACCGACGACTCGCCCGGGGCCAGCACCTTCTGTCTCGGCGCGACCACCGTGCAGCCGCAGGTGGACCGCACATTGAGGATCTCGAGCGGCGCGTCGCCGGCGTTGGTGAAGGCGAAATCGTGACTGACTTCGGCGCTCGGCTTGAGCTCGCCGAAATTGTGGATGTATTGCGAGAAGACGATTTTCGGCGTCCCCTTGGCCGCCGCGGCGTCCTGGCCATGGGCGCACGTCCCCAGCGCCAGACAGACGGCGAAACCCAGCAGAATGGCACGCGGTACGTTCATGAAGCTTCCTCCTGAATACTCGGCGCGAACATCACGCGCACGGTCGAGTGGATTACCTTATCCATTTTCAGCCGGCGGTTCAACTGATTTCGCAGCGGCCGGCCCCGCCGGCGGCTTGCGCTGGATAACGGCATTGCGATCCGGTATAGTGATGGTCGGACCGACGGCCGGCGATTCATGCGCTATACAGATGACGGAAACGCCCAAATGGACGAGCCGCGATCACCCGATGCCTCACCGCCGCGCGTCAGCGTCGTCATCCCGTCATACCGCAGCGGACGGACGCTGGGTGACGTGCTGGCCGCGCTCCACCGTGAGCTGTCCGGGATGTTCCACGAAATCGTGGTGCTGGACAGCGGCGCCCGCGGAGACGCCGCCGCCGCCACCCGGCCCTACCCCAACGTCCGGGTGGTGGAGCGGACGGAACGACTTTCCTGCGGGGACGCCCGCAACGCCGGCGCCGCCGCGGCCCGCGGCGACCGGATACTGTTTCTCGACGCCGACTGCGTCCCCCAGCCGGGCTGGGGCCGCGCGCTGGCGCGGCTGCTCGACGAGCCGCCGGCCGCTGTTTCCGGACCCATGGCCAACGGGACGCCCCGCTCGTGGGCGGGCTCGCTGCAGTATTGGGTGGAGTTCTCGCGGTTCGTCCCGTCCAGCCGGCCGGGCCACCGCCAGTTCCTGCCGTCATTCCAGCTGCTGATCCCGCGGGAGTTTTTAACCTCCCTCCCACCCTACGCGCCGGAATTCATCGTCGCCGAAGACATCCTGTTCTCCGCCCACATCACCCGCGCGGGGCTCCCGGTGCGGTTCGAGCCGGAGCTCGTCGTCGCCCACCGGAACAAGGAGCGGCTGCGCGACGTGCTGCGCCACCTGTTCCAGCTCGGCTATGGCAGCGGGCGCACCCGCCGCCTGCATCCCGGCCTTCGGAAGGCGACCGTGCGTTTCGTGCCGTTCCTCGCTCCGGCCGTGCTGGCCTACACCTGGGCCGGCCTCGCCTGGCGGATGATCACGGCCCGGCCCAACCCGGGGTGGCGGGCGCCGGTGCTCCTG
>CALAMB010000240.1 GCA_937925645.1 uncultured Acidobacteriota bacterium | reverse complement strand
GATTGACTGACGTGACTGGAGTTCAGACGTGTGCTCTTCCGATCTCGGAAAGCGGGATATGAGGTGGAGGAGGCTCCCGAAGGGGCGTGCGCGCTGGAAGCGGTCGCCGGTCAGGCGTTCGATCTCGTCCTGACCGATGTGCGGATGCCCAAGATGAATGGCCTGGATCTTCTCCGGCAGCTCCGGGCCCGGGATCTGGATCTGCCCGTCGTGATGTTGACTGCTTTTGGAACCATTCACGACGCGGTCGAAGCCATGCGCGCCGGGGCGTGCGACTATCTGACCAAACCGGTGGAAAAAGAACAGCTCCTTCACGCCGTGGATCGTGCTCTCCGTTTGGGGGACCTCGAACGGGAGAACCGTCGGTTGCGGGAGGAACTGGCCGGACAAAAACCGCTGGAAGCGATCATGGGAACCAGCCCGGCGCTGCAGGACGTGTTGACCCTTTTGCGACAGGTGGGGCCATCCGACGCCACCATCCTGATCACGGGCGAAAGCGGGACGGGAAAAGAACTCGCGGCTCGGGCGCTGCACGAGCTCTCGCCCAGGGCTCAGGCGCCCTTCGTGGCGCTGAACTGCGCCGCCGTGCCCGCGGATCTCCTGGAGAGCGAGTTGTTCGGCTATCGGAAGGGCGCCTTCACCGGGGCGGCGGCCGATCATCGGGGAAAATTCCAGCAAGCCGACGGGGGAACGCTGTTCCTCGACGAAATCAGTGACATGGACATCCGGCTGCAGGCCAAGATCCTGCGAGTGATCCAGGAGCGGGTGATCGATCCCCTGGGCGGGGCCAAGCCGTTGCCGGTCGACGTGCGCCTCATCGCCGCCACCAACCGGGAGCTTCAACTGATGGTGGCGGAAGGAAAATTCCGTGAGGACCTCTATTACCGGCTCAACGTGATCCGCATCCACTTGCCGCCCCTCCGGGACCGGGGTGAGGACGCGCTGATCCTGCTGGCGCATTACTATCGGCACTTCGGTGGCGGCGAACTGACGCTGCACCCGATGGCCCGGCAAGCGCTGCACGCCTACGGCTGGCCCGGCAACGTTCGCGAAGTGGTCAACCTGGGCCAGCGCCTGGCGGTGCTCCACCCCCGTCAGGTGGTGCAGGTGGGCATGCTGCCCGTCGAGATGGCTGAGGCGACCGGCGCCGGGCTGACCGCCGAGATCGACGCCAGCCGGGGATTGCGGGCCATGGAACGAGACGCCGTCTACCAGGCGCTGGTGAGCCAACATTGGAATCAAGCGGCGGCCGCCCGGGCACTGGGAATTCCGCGGCACATCCTGATCTATCGCATGAAGAAGTACAACATCACGCGGCCATGATTTAGCCGGAAGCGCTGTTCACCGTGCTCGAGCGATAGCCGTAGGCGCACTGCCCGGAGCGAAGTCCGAACATGACAAGCCGGCGACATTTCAGGAGGTCTCCGGCGAGCGGAAGCGGGTCGGTGGAATCCTGACGCGGTCACTCATCATCAGAGTTCTTTAAACACGCTGGAGGTAACTCGATGACGTATTACTTCAACAAAATCCTGAGGATGCCGTTCCCTGACGTCATCACCAGAGTCGTGGACGGGCTGAAAACAGAGGGTTTCGGCGTGCTCACGGAAATCGACGTCAAGGAAACCATGAAGCGGAAGCTGGATGTTGATTTTCCGAATTACCGGATTCTGGGAGCTTGCAACCCGCCGTTCGCCTATCGCGCACTGCAGATCGAAGACAAAATAGGCACGCTGATGCCTTGTAACGTTATCGTGCAGGAACAAACTCCGGGTGAGGTGGAGGTCGCCGCCGTCAATCCGATGGTTTCGATGCAGGCGGTGAACAAGCCGGAACTGCGGGAAGTGGCCGAGGAAGTCACCGCCCGCCTCCAGCGGGTGATTGACCGGCTCTGATGTCGCAGGGGCGATCTGGAGCATGTGCCACGCCTTGTAGCGGAATCCTTCGTAACGCCTTTCACTGAAACACTCCCGACCTGTTTTTCAAGCCGCCCATGAATCCAGTTGACAGAGTGAACATCTGTTCACTATGATGTGAATGCTCGTTCACATGGAGCACCCGATGACCCAGCGTCTGGATTCCAAACAACGAAGAGAGCAGATTCTGCATCACTCCCTGGATATCGTTTCCCGGTCGGGATTGCGGGGATTGAGCATGGCGGGTCTGGCCCGTCTCGTCGGGCTGGTCCCGTCGGCGATATATCGGCATTATCCTAACAAGCAGCGCCTGATCGAGGCAATTTTTGAACATCTGAGAGAGCATGTGTTCGCCAACATTGAGAACGCCTGCACTGGTGTTCAAGATCCACTGGAACGCCTGCATGTCATCCTGATGCAGAACATCACGCTGATCCGGCATTTTCAGGCGATCCCGCGC
>CALAMB010000239.1 GCA_937925645.1 uncultured Acidobacteriota bacterium | reverse complement strand
CGGATCCCCATCCGGTCCGACGACTCGCGCACGCGCCACGGGCTGGAGAAAAACAGGTCCAGCGAAGCCCGCCCGAAGTAATCGGCCTGGGGACCCGCGGTTGCCCGCAAGGGACCGGCAGGGAAGAGCCGGTCCAGAGCGTCCGGCGGGACGCGCCGCATCGGCACGTCGTCCGCGTCCGCCGCCGGCCCGATGTCCAGCACGTCGCCCTTGCGCAGCGGCCGGCCGGCGTGACCGCCCATTCCGGTCAGGAGGTGGGTGGCCGCGCTCCCCAGTAGGGGCGGTACGGCGAAACCGCCGCGGACGCAGAGGTAGCCGCGGGTGCCGCTTCGGGCGGGGCCGAGCTGCAGGACCTGGCCCGGCGCGACCGCCAGTAAGAGCCACGCCGGCGCCGGATGGCCGTCCAGCGTCGCGGAGAAATCGGCGCCCGTCAGCGCGATCCGCGCCGGTCCCTCGAAGGCGAAGGCGCCGCCCACCAGGGTCAGCTCCAGGGCCGGGGTCCCGTCGGCGTTGCCGCAAAGCCGGTTGCCCAGGCGCAGCGAGATGGCGTCGGCGGCGCCGGCAGCGGATACCCCCAGGTGCGCCCAGCCTGGCCGGCCCAGGTCCTGGACGGTGGTGAGAAAACCGGCTTCGAGAACACGCACGCGGCTCACGGCGCCGCCTCCCCGCCCGCCGCGGCGGCGGACGCCGCCTCGTCGACCGGCGTGAACCGGACCCGGTCACCCATGGCAAGCCAGGCGGGCGGCGTCCGCGCCGGATCGAACAGGCGCAGCGGCGTGCGCCCGATGATTCGCCAGCCGCCCGGCGACGCCACCGGGTAGACGCCGGTCTGTTTCCCGCCGATGGCGACGCTGCCGGCGGGCACCCGCCGTCGCGGAGTGGGCAGCCGCGGCGTGGCCAGTGCCTCGTCCAGTCCGCCCAGGTAAGGGAAACCGGGCGAGAAGCCCAGGAAGTAGACCCGGTATTCTCCGGCGGCGTGGCGCCGGATCACCTCGGCCTCGGTCAGCCCGCAATGGGCCGCCACGTCGGCCAGGTCGGGGCCGTGGCCGCCGCCGTAAAGGACCGGGATTTCGACGGTCCGTTCCGGCGGGTCCGGCGCCTCGGCCGCCTCGGCCCAGATGCGGCGGAGCGCTTCGGCGGCCGCCCCGGCGTCGATCTGCAGTGGATCGTGCCACACCAACACCGAACTGTAGGCGGGATGCACGTCACGCAGCCAGGAGGGTGGCGCCTCAAGCAGCCGCGCCGTCAGCCGCACCACGGCCAGGTGGTGCTCCGGTGCGATCGTGTCGCCGAAGGCCACCAGCAGGGAGTGGTCACTGGCCGGACGCATGACGGGATCGCCGGGAGCCACGGTCACCGCCCGGCCGGCGGTCGCAGCGCCAGGATGGCCTCGCAGACCTCCGGAGTGAACGGCGCCGACTGGCGGGCATACTCCAGGGCGAGCGCGTCGGCCCGCTCGCCCCGCATCCGGTGATACTGCCACAGGTAGAGACAGCGGTAGGGGTAGATGATCGATTCGTCCGCCTGGAACGCGTCGGGCGAACGGTCCCCCAGGAAGAGCACGGCCGCCTTGGATTCTTCACTGGGTGGGCCGGCCGCGACCCGGCGCCACAGCGCGTTCGCCCGGTCCGTTTCGCCCATCTCCCGGTACAACAGCGCCAGCGTCATTTCCTCGGTCGGATGGATGGAGCCGTCGGCCGCCGCCGCCTCCAGAATGCGGACGGCGCGGACGGAGTCCCCCTGCCGACGGGCGGCGAAAACATCCAATTCGCGCGCCTGGCGGACAGGTAGCGGATCGCCGGGAAGCAGCGCCAGCATCTCCTCCCGGACTGACTGGACGTCGCGCCCGCGTCCGAGGCCGGCCAGCACCAGGCCCTTCCCCATCAGCGCGCCGAGCGCGAACCGTGTGTTGATGCCGCGAAAAGCTTCGATTTGCCGTTCGAAAACGGCCAGGGCGGCCGCCGGATCGCCCAGCAGCAGGCAACTGCCGGCCAGTAGTTGGTACGCGTTGTTCTGGTTTTTGCCGGGTCGCGGATGGCGCGCTAAAAAACGATCCAGCTCCCGGCGGCGGACCGTTTCGTCTGATTCGCTCCCGGCCAGCGCCAGTTCGGACCGCTCGGCCATCTCGGTTCCGGGGAACCGGTCGATGATGAAGCGGTTGTAGCGAAGGGCGCTCTCGGGCGCCCCGTGCGTCCATGCCTGGTGACTGAGCTGCTGCAGCTCGATGGCCAGGCGCTCCCGCTCTTCGGGATCGGCGCACCGGCCCTCGAGGTCGCGCAGCCGCCGGAACGCCTCTTCATGCCGGCCCTCGAGCCGCAGGACCACGCCGAGGTTGAGGTCGGCCAGCCGGCGGTACGTTTCATCGGCGCCGGCGGCGGCGACCCGGCTGAATTCGGTCCGGGCGGCGGCATAGTCGCCTTGGAGCAGCAGGCAGAGCCCGGACTTGAAACGCGCCTCGCCGGCGATGGCCTTGCCGGCGTGGTTGCGCGCCACCAGCTCGTATTCCCGCCGGGCGGCAGCGGTCTGGCCGTGGTCGAAGAGCCGGTCGCCGACGGCGGTGGCGCTGAGCATCTCCGGAACGCTCTCCTGGTAGATGCGCAGGTTATCGATGGTCACCTCGCCGTCGTAGGTCCCGAGTCGGAGCCGGTCGGTCTCGGCGGGATCGAGCGGAAACGGGTCGAGGTAGCCGGCCAACAGGCGACCGTCCACGGCGATCTCCAGCCGGTTGTTCTGCCGGGTGACCGTCACGTGGTAGGCCTGCCCGGGCTCCACGGCGGGGGACCGCGCATGCCGCACCTCCTTCTCGTCGCGATCGATGGTGGTGGTGGCGTAGTCGCCGCCGAAACCGAAGTAGTAACCGGACCGGTCCCGGTGCTGGCCGTCCAGGAAGACGGCGATCTCACGCTTCGGGCTGCCCGGGATGATGCGGGCGTCAAAGGTCAGGCGCAGGTTGCCGGGAAACGGGCGGACGAGACTGATGTCCACGTAACCGATGCCGTGACCCCTCAACTGACCGTCCCGGATGGCCCAATGCCCGTCATTGGGTCGGTAGTCCGGACCGATGGCGTCGCGGTCGAAATCGTCGCGGAACACTTCCTCCCAGCCGAACCAGGTCCGGGCCTGCTGAAACCAAGTCCAGCCGCCGGCGGCGGCCAGCACCAGCGCCAGTGATGCGGCGAGGACGGCCGCGGTCTTGTTGCGCCGCAGGTGCTTGCCCAGCCGATAGACGAGCGACGCCGGCCGGGCCCGGATGGCTTCGCCGCGCTGGAATCGCTCCAGGTCGTCGTGGAATTCGGTCATGGAAGCATAGCGGCGGTCCCGCTCCTTGGCCATGGCGGTGAGGCAGATGAGCTCGAGGTCGCGGGAGATGTCCGGGCGGAGCGCCCGCGGCGGCTCCGGCTCGCGGGTGAGCACCGAGAACAGCACCGGCGCGGCCGCCTCGTCGGGAAAGGGGCCGCGGCCCGTGAGCACGTGGTACAGCGTGGCACCCAGGCTGTAGACGTCGGTGCGCTCGTCCACAAGGTGGCGGGCGCCCGCGACCTGCTCCGGCGCCATGTAAAGGGGCGTCCCCATCACGGCGCCGGTGCCGGTGATGGAACTGGCCTCCCGCGCCTGGGCGGCCAGTCCGAAATCGGTCACGTGGGGCTCGCCATCGCCGTCGAGGAGGATGTTGGCGGGCTTGAGGTCCCGGTGGATGACGCCGTTGGCGTGGGCGTGAGCCACCGCCGCGGCCACCTTGGCCACGATGGCCACGCCGTCGGCCAGACTGATGGAGCCGGCGCGGATCGCCTGCTCCAGCGTCCGCCCCTCGATGTAGGCCATGGTGAAGAACGGCTTGCCGTCATGCTCCCCGAGGTCCAGGATCGACACGATGTGCGGATGGCGCAGCCGGGCGGCGGCCTCCGCCTCGCGGATGAACCGCCGGACGGAGCGCTCCCCGGCAAACTCGCCCGCCAGCATCACTTTCAAGGCCACCGTGCGCTTGAGCGACGGCTGCCACGCCCGGTACACCACGCCCATGCCGCCGCGCCCGAGTTCCACCTGGATCTCGTAAGGGCCCACGTGTTCGGGCATGACGTGCGGGGAAAAGCCGTCGGGGCCGAGTTCGGCGGTGGTGGAGGCGGCGGAACGGCTGGAAACGGACCCGAACGGATCGCTCAGCTCAGTTTCAGGCAGGGCGACCAGCGGGTGACGGACAGCGGCGCCGCAGCCGGGGCAGCTCTCCGAATCCGGCCCGGGCAGGCGCTCGCCGCACACCACACAATAGCCGGCTGACACCGGTATCGACGGATCGCGGGGGTCGGTCATCAGGTTCATTGTGGCCGTCCGGTCCGGTGGTGTCAAGGGAATCGTACCGGGGGCCGGCGCGCGTCATGACAAGCGCCGCCAGGGCTTCAAAAGCCGGAATAATCTGTGTGAATTGTCCGCCGGCTTGGGCGCCGGTTGAGCGGCGGATCAACCCCGCTCATTCCCGGCCGCCGTCACGGTTTCACGGCGTACTCGACGAAGTACTGCTCGGTGAGGAACTCGTGCGCCTTGACCGGCACCAGGCCCGCGGCGGCCATCGCGGCGTCCAGTTCCTGCCGCGAGAACTGCTGCTCGGGCGGCGGACCCCACGGCCGCTCCTCCATGGATTTGGGCGTGTAGTCGATGATGACCACGCGCCCGCCCGGGGCGAGGCCGGCGCGGAGTCTGGCGGCGTAGGCGGCCTTGTCCTTGACGTAATGGAGGGTGTCCACCATCAGGATGGTGTCGAAGGCGGCGGGTGGCAGCTGCGGATCGGTGGGGATCGACCGGTGGAGCTTCACGTTGGGAATGCGTTCCCACTTGATGCGGTCGGCCAGGAAAGCGAGCATCTCCTCGGAGATGTCCACCGCCCAGACGGTGGCGCCGGCGCCCACGGCCGCGGCCACCCGGACCGTGAAGTAGCCCGAACCGGCGCCCACGTCGGCCACCCGCTCCCCCGGCTTGAACTCCAGCGCGGCCATGACCTGGTCGGGTTTCTGGAACGCTTCGCGCTCGGGGCGCTCCAGCATCTGAATGTAAGTGCGGGCGCGCATCTGGCGGGCGATGGTCTTGAACCGCTCCTCGTGGAGGATGGACTGGAACCGCGTGTCCGTGCGCATGGACCAGACGTCCCAGTAGCCGGCCCCTTTGGCCTCCTCGAGCCACTGGTAGGCGAGTTCGATCCGGCCCATCTGGCAGAAGCAGGCGGCGACGGCGTAGGCGGTGTCATAGTGCAGCGGGGCGACGGCGTTGATGAGTTCCTCGCCCGCCTTGGCGGCGGCCGCCCAGTCGCCGGCGGCCATGGCCGCCTGGTGCCTGGCGGCGAGCGCCGGGATGTCCGGTGCGGGCTTGGGATCCTCGGCCAGGAGCGAACCGGTGGACAGGACGAGCAGGGCTGCCAGCAGAGCCAGCGCCGTGCGGCGGACGGTCAGAACGAATGGATGCATGAGTATTCCCCCGAAAGATTATGTTCGGTGATATGACGTAACGCCAGGCCCTTTTGTTGCATGTTAAATGGCAGAGCGAGAATTTCTGCGACTGTCCACGTCGATGGCTGGGCTCAGGGCGCACGATCAACCGGGCGGAACGGTGCGGTCATTCCACAGGCGGCGGATCGAGCCCCCCACCGCGACGGACCCCCGGTTCGCATCCGCGACACGCGCCCGCCCTCCTGACCTCTCCCTCAGTGTCTGCGCCGGAACTTTGATGATATAATCCGCTCCGTGCGCCGCGGGTCCCGCGGCCATCGGCGCGGAATGCGGGAGCGGCCGGTCCGGCGACCATCCGTCTTCCGCCGATACCATCACTGCACGGGTTGCATCCGGTGTTGTTCGCCTGGCTCATCTTGGGCACTTTCGGGGCGGCAGCGGTGGCGCCGTGGCTGTACCGGCGCGCCGGCGCGCGCGCCGGTTGGCTGTTGGCGGCCTGGCCGCTGCTTGTCGTCGCGGCGGCCGTCGGCCGGCTGGTCCGGCCCGGCTGTCCGGCAGAGGCGGCGGGCTGGGACTGGGCCCCGACGCTGGGCCTGCGGGTGGGCCTGTACGTGGACGGCCTGAGCCTGCTGATGATCCTGCTGGTGGCCGGCATCGGAGCACTGGTGCTGGTTTACGGCGGCGGGTACCTGAAAGGCGATGCGCGGTTGGGCCGCTTCTACGCGCAGACACTACTCTTCATGGGCGCCATGCTGGGCGTGTCGACGGCGGGGGATTTGATCTCGCTGTTCGTGTTCTGGGAACTCACCAGCATCGCGTCGTTCCTGCTCATCGGGTTCCACCACGCCGACGCCGGGACCCGGAGCGCCGCCCGGCAGGCGTTGCTGGTGACCGGCGGCGGCGGACTGGCGCTGCTGGCCGGTTCGCTGTTGCTGGGCCTGGCGGGGGGCAGCTTCGAGATAGTCCAGCTCGCCGGCGCGGCGGCATCGATCCGGTCGCACGGCCACTACGGGGCGATCCTCATCCTGGTGGTACTGGGCGCGGCGACGAAGTCGGCCCAGGCGCCGTTCCACTTCTGGCTGCCCGGCGCCATGGCGGCGCCCACGCCGGTAAGCGCCTACCTGCACTCGGCCACCATGGTCAAGGCCGGTGTGTTTCTGCTCGCCCGGCTGGCGCCGGTCCTGGGCGGCACCGCGGAATGGCACTACCTGCTCACCCTGCTGGGCGTGACCACCATGCTGCTGGGCGCGCTCATGGCGCTGGGCCAGACCGATCTCAAGCGCCTGCTGGCTTATTCCACGGTGAGCATGCTGGGCCTGCTGGTCCTGCTGCTGGGGCTGGACACGACAATGGCGGTGGAAGCTGCTCTGGTCATCCTGCTGGTGCACTCGCTGTACAAGGGGGCGCTGTTCATGGTGGCCGGAGCCGTGGACCACGAGACCGGCACGCGCAATGTCCAGGATCTGGGTGGTCTGTTCCGGTGCATGCCCGTGACCGCGGTCGCCGCCGGCCTGGCCGCCCTGTCGATGTCGGGGTTCCCGCCGCTGCTGGGCTATATCGGCAAGGAGTTGCTCTACGAGGCGAAACTTCAGGCGCCCGGCGTCGGCTGGTTGATCCTCGGAGCCGGCGTGCTGGCCAACGCGCTCAACGTTGCGGTGGCCCTGACGGTAGGGATCCGGCCGTTCCTGGGCCGGCCGAAGCGTCCACGGGCACCCGTGCACGAAGCCCCGCCGGCGCTTCTGACCGGGCCGGTCCTGTTGGCGGTCCTGGGCCTGGTGTTTGGACTGATGCCCGGCATGCTGGCCGGTCCGGTCATCGCGCCGGCCGCGGCCGCCGTTCACGCGCAGGCGACGCAAATCGAACTCAAGTTGTGGCACGGCGTCAATGCCGTGCTGCTGCTGAGCCTGGCCACGATGGCCGTAGGTGCCGGCCTGTTCGCGATGCGGAAGCGCGTCCGCCGGCTGGGCGAGCGACTGGCCCTGACGGTGCCGTTCACGCCCAGCCGGATCTACGGCCAGTTGCTGGAGGGGCTGATGGACCTGGCCAAGGACCAGACCCGGATCCTGCAGCACGGCCGGTTGCGGGGCTACATCTTCACCGTTCTCGCCGGCGCCGTGGCCGCGACCGCCTGGGGCGCCTGGGGCTACATCCAGTGGACGCGTCCGGACCGGCTCGCCCCCGTGTCGCCGGTGGCGGTGGTGGTGGGCATGCTGGTGGTGGCGGCGGCCCTGGCGGCGGTGCGCGCCGCCTCGCGCCTGGGGGCGGTGTTGGCGCTGGGCGGCGTCGGCTTCGGCGTGAGTTTGCTCTACATGGTGTACGGGGCGCCGGACCTGGCCATCACCCAACTGCTCGTGGAGACGCTGACCATGATCCTGTTCGTGCTGGTGCTGCGGCGGTTGCCGCGGTTGCGGGAGTTCTCGGCGAGCCGCCAGCGGTTGCGCGACGGGTGCATCGCCGCGGCCGTGGGCATCACCATGACCGGCCTGGTGTGGCAGGCCCTCCAGGTCCAGCTGGGGCCCGCTATTTCCGAATTCTACGCCCGGTCCAGCGTGCCCCTCGCGTTCGGCCGGAACGTGGTGAACGTGATCCTGGTGGATTTCCGCGCCCTGGACACCCTGGGCGAGATCACCGTGCTGGCGGTCGCGGCCCTCGGGGCGGTGTACCTGCTGCAGCGCCGCCGGCCGCCGCAGGAGGGACCGCCATGAATTCGGTGATCCTGCGGGGCGCGGCGCGCATCCTGGTGCCCCTGCAACTGGCGGGGGCGCTGGGATTGCTGGTGCGCGGCCACAACGATCCCGGCGGCGGTTTCATCGCCGGACTCGTGGCCGCGGGGGCCTTCACCCTGCTGGCTCTGGCCGAGGGCGTCGCCGCGGCGCAACGCTGGCTGCGCGTCGCCCCCGGCACGCTGACGGGAGTCGGGCTGCTCCTGGCGCTGGGGAGCGGGTTGCCGGCGCTCGTCCTGGGGCGCCCGTACCTGAGCGGGCTGTGGAGCGGCGAGTGGGCCGGCGGGGTCCGCCTGGGTACGCCGCTGATCTTCGATGCGGGCGTGTTCCTGGTGGTGCTGGGCGTGGGCGTGAGCATCGTGTTCGCCCTGATGGAGGAGTGAGCGATGGAACTGGTGATGGCCGTGATCATCGGGGCGTTGACGGGCGTGGCCGTCTACCTGCTCCTCCGCCGGAGCCCGGTGCGGCTGGTGCTGGGCATCGCCCTGCTGGGCAACGCCATCAACCTGCTGATCTTCACCGCGGCCGGCCTGTCGGCCCGGGGCGTGCCCATCGTGGCCGAGGGCGCCGCCGCCCTGGCGCCGCCCCATCCGGATCCGCTGCCCCAGGCGCTGGTCCTGACGGCCATCGTCATCGGGTTCGGCATCACCGCCTTCGCCCTGGTTCTGCTCTGGCGGATGCACCACGCCACCGGCGTGGAGGACCTCGACCGGCTCGAGGAGGAGGGACCGTGAGCGGGTGGCTGGCGGCGCCGATCCTCATACCCCTGGCCGCGGCGGCCCTGCTCGTGCTGGTCCGCGGCCGGCGGTGGCGCGGCATCCTGGCGCTGGCGGGGGCGGCCGCCCATTGCGGCTCGGGCCTGGTGCTGGTGGCGGCCTGCGCCGGCGGCGGGCACCTGGTCCTGGCGGTGGGCGGCTGGCCGGCGCCGTACGGCATCGCCCTGGTGGCTGACCTGTTCGCGGCCATCATGGTCGCGGTGACGGGCCTGCTCGGCCTGCTGGTGGGCGTCTACGCGCTGGGCACGGACGACCTGATGGCGGACGCTGTCTTTCCGCCCCTGGCGCAGGTCCTGCTCATGGGCGCCGGGGGCGCCTTCCTGGCGGGCGACTTGTTCAACCTGTACGTGTGGTTTGAGGTGCTGCTCATCGCCTCCTTCGTCCTGCTGACGGTGGGGCGGCGGCCGGCCCAGCTGGCGGGCGCGGTGAAGTACGTGGCCATCAACTTTCTGGCCTCGGCCATGTTCCTGACGGCCTGCGGACTGCTGTACGGCAAAACGGGCACGCTGAACCTGGCCGACCTGGCCCGGAAGATCCCGGCTGACCCGGCGACCGGCGTCGTGCTGACGTCGGCGTCGCTGCTGCTGGCGGCGTTCGGGATCAAGGCGGCCCTCTTTCCGTTTTTCAACTGGCTGCCGGCGGCCTATCCCACCCCGCCGGTGGCGGTCTCGGCCCTGTTCGCCGGCGTGCTCACCAAGGTAGGCGTCTACGCCCTGATCCGGCTCTTCACCCTGGTGTTCGTCCAGGACGTGGGCCGAACCCACGCGCTCATCCTGGTGCTGTCGGTGGCCACCATGATCACGGGCGTGCTGGGAGCGGCCGCCCAAGGCGGCCTGCGGCGGATCCTGGCGGTGCACATCGTCAGCCAGATCGGGTACATGACGTTGGGGCTGGGCGTGTGGACGCCGGCCGCCCTGGCGGCCGTCATGGTCTACATGGTGCACAACATGGTGGTCAAGACCAACCTGTTCCTAGTGGTCGGCGCGGTGAAGCGACTGCGGGGCACCGAGGAACTGGCCCGCCTCGGCGGACTGTGGCGGGAGCATCCCGGCCTGTCGGGGCTGTTCCTGGTGTCGGCCCTGTCGCTGGCGGGGTTGCCGCCGCTGTCGGGGTTCGTCGCCAAGTTCGTGGTGATCCGGGCCTGCTTTCTGGCCGGCCACTGGCTGGCCGGAGCCGTGGCGCTGGGCGTGGGCCTGCTGACCCTCTTCTCCATGGTCAAGATCTGGCTCGAGGCCTTCTGGAAGGAATCGCCGGACGGGGCGGCCGCCGGCGCAGGGCCGGCCGTCCGGCCGCTGGGGGCGCCGGTGTGGGTGCCGGTGCTGGTGTTGACGGCAATCACGGTGGCCGTCGGCCTGTATCCCGAGCCGCTGCTGGAGCTGGCCCAACGGGCCGGCGACCAGCTCATGGACCGTGCGGGGTACATCCGGGCCGTGCTGGGAGAGTGAGCCGATGCGGTGGGTGCGCAAACTCTGGTTCGCGGCGGTATTCATCGGATTCTATCTCTGGGAGGTGGTCGCGTCCAGCCTGCGGGTGGCGGCGGACATCGTGCGGCCGCGGCCGCGGATATCGCCCGGTTTCATCATGGTGCCCCTGGAGGCGCGGACCGACCTGGAGATCCTGCTGGTGACCAACCTCATCTCGTTCACGCCGGGCACGTTCAGCGTCCAGCTGTCGCCCGACAACCGGCAGCTGTGCGTGCACACCATGTACGCGGCGGACGCGGACGCGCTGGCCCGCTCCATCCGGCGGAACCTGGAGCGACGGGTGCTGGAGGTGCTGCGATGAGCCCGGCGGCGGCACTCGTGTCGGCGGCCCTGGCCCTCCTGGCGGGGTCCCTGATCCTGGCGCTGTTCCGCCTGCTGCGTGGGCCGTCGCTGCCGGACCGGGCGGTGGCCTTGGACCTGATCGGGCTGATCGTGGCGGGACTGGCGGGGGTGTTCGCCGTGACCTCAGGCGAGGACGTGCTGCTGGACGTCCTGCTGGTGCTCGCCCTGTTCGTGTTCCTGGGCACCGTCGCCGCGGCCCGCTACGTGGAGCATGGGGGGCGGCCATGATCGGGCTGACGGCCGCGGCGCTGCTGGCGGCGGGGGCCGCCTTCCTGTTCCTGGCGGCGCTGGGATTGGTCCGGCTGCCCGACCTGTACAACCGGATGCATGCCGTCTCAAAGGCCGCTTCGCTCGGACTCGGCCTCATCCTGCTCGGCGTCGCCATGCATTTCGGAACGGCGGAAGTGGCGCTGAAGGCCGCAGCGGTGATCGTCTTTCTGCTGCTCTCCAACCCCGTCGCTGCCTACCTGCTGGCCCGGGCGGCGCTCCGCACGGGGGTTCCACCGGCGCCCGGGACGCGCTTCGGCGAAGACGCGCCCGAATGCCGGCGGCGGGATGGAGACGACGAGAGCGTCACAGACCCGCGCGAATGAAATCCCGGCATCTATGACAAGCGCCGCACAGGGCGGGGATTTAATATACATATTTTGTATACAAACGTTCATTTAATGTGATCTTATCGACGCGTTCGGACACCGCACCCGTACGGATGCCGCGTTCATTGCCTTGTTTTATGGGGATTTGGGTGAAACTCCCGTCCTGGCACCGAATTTGAAATTACCCGCGTGACCGATGCCGACAGCCCGTCGCGGGTGTCCGGCGGCGGAACGACGATTCCGGGAGGTGTCCCATGTTTCTCACCCTGCTCGCAGTGACGTTTGTGATCTCACTGGTGGTCTCAGGGGTTCTCGTGGTGGTGTTCAAGCGCCCCATCGGCAGCATCCTCCAGCGGATCATGGCCGACGAGATCAGCGTGGCCTGGAAGCGCTACCTCGATTTCGCCATCCTGGTGATCGGCATCTCCAGCGGCGTTCGGATCTGGGAACTGGAAAAATACATCTCGCCCATGGGCACGGGCAAGGATGCGCAGATCCTGGCGCTCACCACCGACCGCTGGGTGCTGGAGGT
>CALAMB010000238.1 GCA_937925645.1 uncultured Acidobacteriota bacterium | reverse complement strand
CCGACGCGCTGCCGGAACTGTGGACTGAGGACGCCTCGTCAACTCACCCGATGCGGGCGACGGACACAAACTCCACCGACACCCTGGACCTGGTGCGGTCGCCGCTGCGCCCCGAGACGTTGTTCCCGACCGGCGCGATCCTGGCCGGGCGCTACCGGATCCTCCGCCTCCTGGGCCGCGGCGGGATGGGCGAAGTGTACGAGGCGCTCGATCTGGAACTCCACCTCCGGGTGGCCCTCAAGACGCTGCGGACCGACCGCATGGAGCGGGGAGTGTCCGTGGCCCGCTTCAAACGCGAGATCCAGCTGGCGCGCCGCGTCACCCACCCGAACGTCTGCCGGATTTTCGACCTGGGCGTGCATCGCCCCGAATCCCATTCGGCGGAGCCGGCGGCCGACACGGTCTTCCTGACGATGGAGCTGCTGGAGGGCCCCACCCTGGCCCAGCGGCTGCGGACCGGCGGACGGCTTGCCCCGGCCGCGGCCGGAGAGCTGCTGGCTCAACTGGCGTCCGCGCTGGACGCCGCCCACGCCGCCGGGGTGATCCACCGGGATTTCAAGCCCGGCAACGTCATGCTGGTCCCCCAACCGGGAGGCGGCGAGCGGGCGGTGGTCACCGATTTCGGACTGGCCCGGCCGGACGTCCCGGCGGGCGCCGACTCCGACGCCCAGCCCACCGGCGCGGTGGGGACGCCTTTCTACATGGCGCCGGAGCAGCTCGAGGGAAAGCCGGTCACGCCGGCGGCCGACGTCTACGCCCTGGGCGTGGTGGCCTACGAGCTCGTCACGGGCGCCCTGCCCTACGCCGCCGACAACGCCATCGCCGCGGCGGTCAAGAGTCTGCGGGAGCCGCCGACGCCGCCCAGCCGGCACGTCGAGGGGCTGGCTCCCGCGTGGGAGGCCGCCATCCTGCGCTGTCTGGCGCGCGAGCCGGCGGCGCGGTTTTCCCGGGCCCGGGACTTCCTTGCCGCGCTCGGCGTCCGCAGCCCGGAAACGGACGGTCCGACGACTGCGGCCGGCGCCTCGTCGCGCCGGCGCCGGCTGTGGCTGTACGCGGCGGCCGCCGCGCTGGCGCTCGCCGGCGGCCTGTGCCTGTGGCGGCCATGGGAGCGGCTCGCGGGCTTCGGCGGAGAAAGGCCGCGGCGGGCAGTGGCGGTGTTTGGCTTCCGCGACCTGACCGAAGACGCGGGGACGGTGTGGTTGTCCACCGCCCTGGCCGAGATGCTCCGCGCCGACCTGGCCGCGTCACCGGACGTCCGCCTCATCCCCGGCGAAAACGTGGGCCGCCTGGAACTGGAGCTGGCGTCCGCTGCCGGAGAGGCGCTCTCCGCCGAATCCCTGGGGCATGTCCGTGACGCCATCGGTTCCGACCTGGTGGTGGCCGGCACATTCGCCGCGGCCGACGGCCGGATCCGTATCCGGGCCGTGGTCCAGGATGTCGCTTCGGGCGGCACCGTGGCCCGGCTGGATGCCGCCGGCCCCGAGTCCGACCTGTTCCGCCTGGTCGCCGGCTTGAGCGCGGAGATGCTCCGGCGGCTGCGCGCCCGTCCCGCAGGCACAGACGGCGCCGCCCCGGCCCGGGCGGTCCTGCCCGAGGATCCCGAAGCCATGCGGCTCTACGCCGAGGGGCTCGCCCACCTGCGCCGCCTCGACGCCAAATCCGCCCGCGTCCCGCTGGAGCGCGCCATGCGGCGGGCGCCCGATCGTCCGGCGCTGCACCTGGCCCTGGCCGACGCCTGGACCGTGCTCGGCCACGACGCCCGGGCGCGGGAGGAACTCCAGCAGGCGTTCGACCGGTCCGCCGGCCTGGGTCGCGAGGGGCGCCTGGTCATCGAAGCCCGCCTGCACGCCGCCCGCTACAAGTGGACCGAGGCGGTGCTGGTTTACCGCAGCCTCTGGACGTTCTTCCCCGATAACCTGGAACACGGCCTGAGCCTGGCGGCCGTGCTGCGCGAATCCGGCCGCGGGGTCGACGCCCTGGCCACGCTGGAGCAGCTCCGGCGCCTGCCGCCCCCGGCGGGAAACGATCCGCGCATCGACCTGGCGCTGGCCGACGTCTTGGATCTGCTGGGCGACTACCGCGGCCAGTTGGCAGCGGCCGGCCGGGCGGCCGGGCGGGCCACCGCCGCGGGCAGCCGGCTTGTCCTGGCGCGGGCCCGAGTCCAGGAATCGCGCGCCCGGCGGGGACTCGGCGAATTCGCGGCGGCCACGACCGCGGCGGACGAGGCCCGCCGGATTTTCGCCGACGGCGGCGACCGCGGCGGCGAGGTCCGCGCCGCCATCCAGTCCGCTCTGGTTCGGTACTATCGGGGCGACCTGGCGGATGCCCAGCGGCTCCTGCAGGAAGCTGAGGCGTTGAGCGCCGTCAACGGTTTCGAGCGGGAGCGGGCCGCCGCCATCAACTACCAGGCATGGATCCTCCAGGACCACGGCGATGCCGAGGCGGCGCTCGCCAAATTGCGCGAGGCCCTCGCCGTCTACCAGGAGACCGGTGCCGCCGCCAGTCAGGCGCGGGTTATGAGCAGCATCGCCGGAATCGTCTACCAGCAAGGCCGGCGGGACGAGGCCCGGGCGATGTACGAGGAGTGCCTGCGAATCTTCGAGGCGGTCGGCTCCGCCAGCAGCCTGGCCCACACCCGCAACAATCTGGCCAACCTGTTGAGCGACGCCGGCGACCTGGACGGGGCCGCGCGCATGTACGCGGCGGCCCTGGCCACGTGGCAGGAGACCGGCGAGAAGATCAAGGTGATCGCGGCGCTGGGCAACCTGGCCGATCTGGACATCACCCGCGCCGATCCGGTGTCGGCGGCCCGGCGGTACGAGGAGGCGCTGGCCATGAGCCGGGCCATCGGCCACCGCGGCTACGAGGCGTGGGCGCTCCTGGGACGCGGTGACGTCGCCCGCCTCGCCGGACGGTCGGCTGACGCCCGCCGCGACCTGGCCGCGGCGCTGGCCATCGAAGCCGCGATCGGCGAGCACACCGAGGTGCCTGCCATCCACCTGACGCTGGCCCGGCTGGAGCTGGCCGAAAACCGGCTGGATGCAGCCGAGGCCGCCGCCGTCCGCGCCGCGGCGGGGTTTCGCGACGACGGCCGGGGCGACGGCGCAGCCACTGCCATGGCCCTGTCGGCGCGCGTGGCTCTGGTACGCGGCGACGCCGCGGCCGCCGAGGAACGCCTGGCGGAGGTCCGGTCCAGCTTGCCGAATCTCCAACCGTCGGCTCAGGCCGAGGTGGCACTGGCCGAGGCGGAGCTATTGGCCGCCCGGGGCCGGTGCGACGCGGCCCGCCGCGACCTGGACAAACAACGCGCGGCGATGGCCCGGCTGGGTTTCCGCCTGCTGGGCCTCGAGTGCGAATGGGCACTGGGACGGATCGAGCGCCGCTGCGGCGACGCGGCAGCCGCGGAGCGGACACTCCGGGCGCTGCGGGAGGAGGCCGTCCGCCGTGGCTTGGGTGGGCTGGCCGAACAAACCGCCCGGCTCATGGGCGAACCGGTGAACCGGTGAGTCGGTGAATCGATGGATCGACGAGTCAGGAGACGGGAGCTGGAGCAGCCGTCAATAATTAACGGTCTCCCATCAACCATCAACCATCAACTATCAACTATCAACCTTCAATCATCTACCGGGCCGAATCAATCCCGAACCCGCCTACATGATCCCGATGACGCGGCCGACCAGGATCACCCCATCCGCCACGGTGATGCGATGGTCGCCGTTCATGTCGCCGGCGAAGATGCCGGCCGGCACGTTCAGAACGTTCC
>CALAMB010000237.1 GCA_937925645.1 uncultured Acidobacteriota bacterium | reverse complement strand
AGTACGGCATCCAGAGCATCCCCACCCAGATCTTTTATGACGCCGAGGGCAAGGAATTCTTCCGTCACGTGGGCTTCTACCCCAAGGAAGACATCCTGGCCAGGTTCAAGGAGAAAGGAATCACGTTTTAACGGGGCTCTCACTGTATGCAAATCACCGGACCGCTTCGGTCCGGGCTGAGGATGGAACATGGAATCGCTGTTCGCCACCCTGACGCACGCCGTGGAAGGCTCGGCCCTGGTGGCCCTGTCGGCCTCGTTCCTGTGGGGCGTGCTGAGCATCCTGCTAAGCCCTTGCCATCTGGCCAGCATACCGCTCATCGTGGGCTTCATCAGCGAGCAACGGGTGGCAAACGCCCGCCGGGCTTTCGGGCTGGCCGCGCTGTTCAGCCTGGGTATCCTGGTGACCATCGCCCTGATCGGGGCGGTCACGGCCGCGCTGGGCCGGATGCTGGGCGACGTGGGCGCCTGGGGCAACTACGCCGTGGCGGCGATCTTCTTCCTGGTGGGGCTGCACCTGCTGGACGTGATCCCGCTCCCCTTCTCCGGGCCTGGCAACATCGGCCTCAAGCGCCGCGGCCTGCTGGCCGCCTTCATCCTGGGACTTGTGTTCGGCATCGCCCTGGGGCCGTGCACCTTCGCCTACATGGCCCCGGTGTTGGCCGTGACGGTGAAGGTTGCGGCGGCCAACGCCCTCTTTGCCGCCCTGCTGCTAACGTTCTACGGCCTGGGGCACTGCGGGGTGATCGTGGCGGCGGGCACCTTCACCGAGGTGGTGCAGCGGTACCTGCGCTGGAACGAGAGGTCGCGCGGAGCGGTGATCCTGAAGCGGGTGTGCGGCGTGCTGGTCCTGCTGGGCGGCGTATACCTGATCTACACCGCCTGATTCTTCTGCGTGGAGGCTGAAGTGAAGATGGACTGGACTGGATTGCGGCAGGAGGCACTCGTTTTCAAGGCGCTGGCCCACCCGAGCCGCCTGGCGGTGGTGGAGGCGCTCGCCGCCGGCGAGCGCTGCGTCTGCGAGCTCCAGGAGATCGTCGGCGGAGACATGTCCACCGTCTCGCGACACCTGACGGTGCTCAAGGGCGCCGGCGTGATCGCCGACGAGAAGCGCGGCCAGTGGGTGTTCTACCGCCTGACTCTCCCCTGCGTGCGGACATTCCTGAACTGCCTGCGCCACCCCGCCGAGACGTCCGAATGCGCGACGGTGTCGGCGAAGCCCGCCGCGGCGTATCGGCGGAAGGTGGTGGACCGATGAACCGGCGCCGGACGGCGGCGCTGGGCCTGGGCCTGTGGCTGACGGCCGTTTCAGGCCTCGCTGTCTTGGCGGCGGATGCGCAACCCGCGAAGCCGGCGCCGGCGGCGGTCCGGTTCGTGGTCTTCTACTTCCACGGCAAGTTCCGGTGCCCCACCTGCCTGAAGATCGAGCGGCTGGCAGCCGAAGCGGTCCGCGACGCCTACGCCGACTACCTGGAACAGGGCACGGTCCAGTGGCGGGCCGTAGACATTGACCGGCCGGAACACCAGCATTATTCCGACGAGTTCAGGCTCGAGACCTCCACCCTGGCCGTCGCCCGAATGGACGGCGATCGGGTGCTTGCCTACGCGAAGCTGGAGCGGGTCTGGGAATTGGTGGATGGCGACGAAACCGAGTTCGCCCGCTACGTGCAGGATGCGATTGACCGGTTCATGGCGGAGTGACCCCGGCGAGCCGTCGTTCCCTGGCGCCGGATATTCTGCCAAGGAGGCCTTGATGAGAAATCCCAAAGAAAAGCGGCCGGATGACTCCCCGATCCCGATATCCCCGCAGGAAGCCCTGGCGCGCCTCCGGAACGGCGCGACGCTGCTGGACATCCGCGAGGCCTACGAGACCAACTTCCGCGTCATCGACGTCCCCGCGGTGATCCAGGTTCCCCACCGCGGGTTTCGGGACCGCTGGACGGAAATCCCCCAGGACACCCCCCTCATCCTCATCGACAACGTGGGCGTACGTAGCCCGGAGATCGCCCGGTTCCTCATGGCGAACGGCCACCGGGACGTCGCTTACATCATCGGCGGCGTGGTGGACTGGGTCAAAGGCGGACTGCCGGTCCTGGTGGACCGCAACTACGAACTGGTGGGCCAGTGCTCCTGCAAGCTGCGCCCAAAAAATCCGAAGGCGGAATCGAAATGGACAAAGTGAAGATCCTGTTCCTCTGCACCGGCAACTCGTGCCGCAGCCAGATGGCCGAGGGGTGGGTCCGGCAACTCAAAGGTGAGGTGCTGGAACCGTACTCCGCAGGCACGGTGGCCAAGGGGCTCGATCCCCGGGCGGTGCGGGCCATGGCCGAGGCGGGGGTGGACATCTCCACCCAGCGGTCCAAGCCGGTCGAGGAAATCATGACCGTCCCGTTCGACTGGGTGGTCACGGTGTGCGGCCACGCGGCGGAGACCTGTCCGGTGTTCCCCGGCCGGGTCCTGCGGCTGCATGCCGGATTTGACGATCCGCCAGCGCTGGCTCGCGAGGCGGCGACTGAAGAGGAGGCCATGGCCCACTACCGGCGGGTCCGCGACGAGATCCGCCGGTTCGTGGAAGGTCTCCCGGAGTCTCTCCGAGAGGCGTAAGTAAACGATCGTCAGGAGCCGAATGCTCAAAAGGAGTGGACGCATGACCGATGGCATATCCCACCGTTTGTCGTTCCTGGACCGCTACCTGACCCTCTGGATCTTCCTGGCCATGGGCGTCGGGGTGGCGACCGGCTACCTGTACCCCGGCATCAACGAGTTCTGGAACCGTTTCAATTCCGGCACCACCAACGTCCCCATCGCCGTCGGCCTGATCCTGATGATGTACCCGCCGCTGGCCAAGGTCCGCTACGAGGAAATGGGCCGGGTGTTCCGCAACTTTAAGGTGCTGGGCCTGTCGCTGGTGCAGAACTGGGTGATCGGCCCGATCCTGATGTTCGGCCTGGCGGTGGCCTTCCTGGCCGACAAGCACGAGTACATGGTGGGGCTGATCCTCATCGGCCTGGCCCGCTGCATCGCCATGGTCATCGTCTGGAACGACCTGGCCGAGGGCGACCGCGAGTACGCCGCCGGCCTGGTGGCCTTCAACTCCATCTTCCAGGTGCTGTTCTTCTCGCTCTACGCGTGGCTCTTCATCACCGTCGGGCTACCGCTGGTGGGATTGAAAGGCTCGGTGGTGGCCATCTCCATCGGCCAGATCGCCGAGAGCGTGTTCATCTACCTGGGCATCCCGTTCCTGGCCGGCCTGTTCACCCGGCTGATCCTGGTCAAGCTCAAGGGCAAGGAATGGTACCACGCCAAATTCGTGCCGGTGATCAGCCCCATCACCCTGGTGGCGCTGCTCTTCACCATCGTGGTCATGTTCAGCCTGAAGGGCGAGTTCATCGTCAAGCTGCCACTGGACGTGGTGCGCATCGCCATCCCACTGCTGATCTACTTTGTGGTGATGTTCCTGGTGTCGTTCTGGCTCAGCAAGAAGGCCGGGGCCGATTACGGGCAGTCGACGACGCTCTCATTCACGGCGGCCTCCAACAACTTCGAGCTGGCCATCGCCGTGGCCGTCGCGGTGTTTGGGATCAATTCGGGCGAGGCCTTCGCCGCGGTCATCGGCCCGCTGGTGGAGGTGCCGGTGATGATCGCCCTGGTCAACGTGGCCTTCAAGATCCGCGGGAAGTATTTCCGCTGCGCCGACGCGGTGTCCGCGCCGGCCAGCCATTAATTAAAAGGAGAGAGACCATGGATGAAAAGAAGGATATCCGCGAGATGGTGCAGCAGGCCTACGCGTCGGTGGCGCGGGAGCAGACCGGCTGTTGCTGCGGACCGAAAGGCTGCTGCGGGGCGCCCGCGCCGGCCCCGACGGAGACGGGCCTGCCCCAGGCGGACCTGGGGCTGTCCTGCGGCGACCCGCTGGAGCACGCCAGCGTCCGGCCGGGCGAGGTGATACTGGACCTTGGGTCCGGCGCCGGCCGGGACGTGTTCATCGCCGCCCGCCAGGTCGGCCCGGACGGACGGGTGATTGGCGTGGACATGACCGACGACATGCTGGCACTGGCCCGGCGCAACGCCGCGCAATTCGCCGAAGCCACCGGACTGGCCAACGTGGAATTCCGCAAGGGATTCATCGAGGACCTTCCAGCCGACGACGGCGAGGCGGATGTGGTGATCTCCAACTGCGTCATCAACCTCTCGCCGGACAAGGCGAAGGTTTTCCGCGAAGTCTTCCGGGTGATCAAGTCCGGCGGCCGGATGGTTGTGAGCGACATTGTCCTGAACCGGGACCTGCCGGCGGCGCTCCGAAACAACGAGGCCCTCTACGCCGGCTGCATCGCCGGCGCGTTGCGGCGCGAGGATTATATCGACGCCATCCGGGCGGCGGGCTTCGCGCAGGTGGAGATCCTCAAGGACGCCGCGTATACCGCCGCGGGGAGCATCACCGACCCGGTCACCCGCGAGGCAGGCGACGAACTGGCGGGCGTGGCCTCCAGTCTCACCATCCGGGCGGTAAAATAGTCAATCCGACTCTCGTGTCGGAAGCTAGGCGATCGAACGATCGGTGTTCGGCACCCGGATGCAGACACGGCAATGGACGAATCGGTCAAACCGAATGAAAAACGGAATTGCCGGCAGCACATCATGGCTGTATCCCAAGTCCATCGGCCGACTGTTTCTGTTGGAGTTTTTTTACCTCTTCGTCCTGGCCACGCTCTATCTACCGGCATCCACCGCAGACGACGACAAGCAGAATTACGCGATCGCTTCCCGGGAAGACCGCTTCTGGTCGCAGGTCAAGGAGATGGTGTGGGGGCCGTTCCGGGCCGACTTCGGCGGGCAGTTCCGACTCCGCGGGGAATGGGGCGACGGATTCAGCCTGAAGGGTTACGACCCTGACGGGCATGACGACCTGTTTTTGGAACGCCTTCGTCTGGATCTGACCCTGCGCCTGAAGGCGGGGCCGCGGCTGTTCCTGCAGCTCCAGGACGCCCACGCCGCCTGGACGCGTTACGGCGATGACGATTTCCCCGTGAGCAACCCGATCCACGACGTGATGGACATTCGCCAGCTCTACGGGGAGTGGCGCCGCGTCGGCGGCAGCCCGGTGGGCTTCCGGATCGGCCGCCAGCAGATCTCCTACGGCGACCAGCGGGTGTTCGGCCCCGGCAGTTGGGGCAACACGGGGCGGTTCGCCTGGGACGCCGCCATACTGAAAGTGGACACCAGTTGGTGCGAGAGCGACACGTGGGCGGGCAGCTACCTGGAGTACCAGCCCGACATCTGGCCGAACCACTCAAGGCCCGGCTTCCGTACGCTGGTCAACTACACCCAACTCAAACGGCTGCCGCTGCGCCTGGACCTGTTCTACGTGCTCAAAGACGACGACCGCCACCCCGTGGCGGGCGAAACCGGGCCGGGCGGATTGCACACCCATACCGTGGGCGTTCAGGCGGCAGGCACGACGCTTGGCTGGCTGGACGGCGCGGCCACCTATATCCGCCAGTTCGGCCGCTACGGACAGGACGACGTGCGGGCCGCCGGCTGGAACGCCCAGGCGGGCGCGACCCTGCCGCTCCCTTGGCAGCCCCGCCTGGGCGGACAGTTCACCCAGGGCACGGGCGACCGCGATCCCGCGGACGGAATCCACGGCACTTTCGACGGGGTGTACGGCGGCCGGGACATCTTCTTTTATGGTTATCTGAACCTGTTCTTCTGGGCGAACCTGCGGGATGCCGAGATCGACCTGAAAATACAGCCCCACGAGCGCTGGCAGGTCTTCGCGGAACTGCACCGGTTCTCGCTGGACCAGGCCCGCGACGCCTGGTACACCACCGGCCTGCAACCGTTCCGCCGGGACGCCAGCGGCCAGTCGGGCACGGCCCTCGGCGTCGAGTTCGACGCCCGGGTGGTCTGGTCGCCCACCTCCCGGCTGGAGTTCATGGCCGGCGGCGGTTATTTCCGGCCGGGTCGTTTCATCCGCGACACGGGCCCGGCGGCCCGAGCCGTGGGGTTCTTTTTGCAAACGCAATATTCATGGTAGCGAGGTCATCATGAGTGGAGTGAATCGGGCGCAGACAACATTCATTCAGGTAATCGCCGGCTTGCTCGGCCTGGCAGGATTGCTGGCGCTGGCGGCCTGTTCCGGCGCGGCCGGACCGGTGGGCGTACCCCAAACCCGGGATCGCGCTGATCGGGCGGTGAGCGTGTGCCCGCCGTTCCCCCTGCGGGACGAGGCCGGCCAGGTCATCGATCCGGTCAAGGGCGTCAACGCCACGGCGCCCTACTCCCCAAAGCAGACGTGCGGCGCCAAGGGCTGCCACGACTACGACACAATCACCCGGGGATTCCACTTCCAGATGGGGCGCGGCGAGGCGCCCACCGCCGACCAGGCGGCCCGCGTCCAGTGGGCGTCCACTCCCGGCTTTTACGGCGGCACCTGGTGCTCACCGGCGCCGCTGTACAACTTCCTGTCGCCCAGGGAAAATGAGCAGGCGGTCACCATGGACCTCACCTCCTACTCGATCCTCGCCAAGGGCTGCGGCCAATGCCATCCCGGCGGCGGATCCGCCGAATACGACCGGGCCGGGCGCCGCTACGACCACTGGATGGCCGATCCGGCCAGCGGCTTCACGTCCGGCGGCACGAACAATCTGGACGGCGACTATTACAAGGCCCGCTGGACCGAGAGTGGTGTGCTCGAGGCCGACTGCCTGATCTGCCACCTGCCCGCCTACCAGTTCACGCAGCGGAAGGCCCAGATCGCGGAACACAATTTCCGCTGGGCCGCCGCCGCGGGCTCCGGCCTGGCCCAGGTCAGCGGGTCGGTCAAGAGCAGTGTGCCGGTCACGGTGACCTATGATCCGAAACGGTTCGACGCCGAGGGCAAGCTCTCGCTGAAGCTGGCGCGCGAGCCCCAGAACACGGCCTGCCTGGAATGCCACGCCCAGCCGGGCTGGAAGAAGCGCGGCGCCAACTTCAGCCCGCGCACGGACGTCCACCTGCGCGCCGGCCTGCGTTGCGTCGACTGCCATCCTGCCGGCAAGTCGGCCACGGATCCCCGCATCCGCGGACATGAGGAACACCAGTTCGGCAAGGGGGACGATCCCGGCGGAAACGTGCGAAACGATCTGGACAATACCATGGTGAGCTGCACCGGTTGTCACGACACCGGCCGCCGCGGCGCTCCCCGGGCCGTCCACAAGGGCTTGCCCCGACTGCACCTGGAGCGGCTGGCCTGCCAGACCTGCCATATCCCCGAGCGCACCATCATGCCCGCTTCGGTCCAGGCCAGCGACGTCTTCAATTCCGACGCCCGCATTCCCGGCACCGTGAAGCGCCTGTGGACCTTTTACGGCACCGACGCGACGTACCGCAATCACTACGGGATGTTGGACATGGCCGGCTACGACCACAAACCCACCGAAGCCTTCCGCCCGGTCTACGTGAAATACAAGGGCAAAATATACCCGGCCAACCGCCTGCACACCGCCTGGCCCGCCATCGAGACCGAGGGCAAGCCGGGCCTAATGCAACCCAAAATGGACGACGGCTACCAGATGTGGACCGAGCACCGGCAGGATCCCGCCCGGTTCCCGGAACTGGCCAGGATCACCGATGACACCGACGACGGCGTTCCGGAGGTGAACCGCCCGGAGGAGATCGACGCCCTGATCGCCGCCGTGACCCGCCTGTTAAACGAAATCGGCTGGCCGCTCGAGAACTCCCGGGTGGTGTGGGTGCAGAACGAGCGGGTCTACACCTCCGGCACCGAGTACCGCAGCCTGCCCAAACATGACTATGAGGCCTCGCCCTACGGCAACGTCCACACGAACAACCACGACGTCTACCCGGCTCGCGCGGCGCTCGGCGCCGGCGGCTGCGGCGACTGCCATTCGGCCGGCAGCCCGTTTTTCTTCGGCGCTGTGCTGGAGAGCCCCTTCGGGCCCGATGGCCAACCCGTCTGGATCACCCAGAGCGCGGTGCTCGGCTACACCGGGGCAGCGCCCAGGTACGACGGCCCGGTGGGCGCGATCGCCGCGTTTTTCAAGTGGCTGACCATCGTGGTCATCGCGTTGCTGGTTGGGCATATCGCGTTGGAGTCCTTCCGCCGATTCCGGTCGCGCGGACGCAGCGACGAGCCTGCAGCCGGCACGCCGGTGCAGCGCTTCAACGACCACTTCCGCGCGCAGCACCTGTTGCTCATGATCTCGGTGCTGCTGCTCTTCCTGTCGGCCCTGTTCCTGGTCGGGCTCAGATTTTCCGGCGCGGCCTGGGCCGCGGCACTCAGCGGCGTGCTGGGCGGAGCGGACTTCTGGCGGGTCGTTCACCGTATCGGCGGCGCGTTGCTCGTCTTCGTCTCGGTCTACCACCTGGTGTATTCGCTGATCCATGAAGAGGGGCGGCGGGATTTTCGGTTGCTGCTTCCCCGCATGGATGATCTCCGGCACCTGTGGGACAACCTCCGCTGGTTCCTGGGCGTATCGCCCAAGCCGCCGGCCTTCGGCCGCTTCACCTATTTTGAGAAATTCGACTACTGGGCGGTCTTCTGGGGTTGCGTCATCATGATCGGTACGGGGCTGGGCATGTGGTTCCCCGAGCTGGTGGTCCGGGTGGCCCCGGGCCTTTCACCGGTCGTTTTCGACGCGCTGAAGGAAGCCCACGCCCACGAAGCCCTGCTGGCCTTCCTGGCCATCGTGATCTGGCACCTGTACAACGTCCATCTCCGACCCGGGCGGTTTCCGTTGAACTGGCTCTGGGTGCACGGCCGGGCCGATCTCGAGGAGCTCCGGCGCGAGCGGCCGCTGGATCCCACGGTTGTACATCCGGACTGATCGCAGCCGACACGAGACGACCCTCCCCGGATGGAGGTGGGAATAGTAAGAAGAAGTTCGTTCACAACAGGACAGATCAGGATGGACAGATCAGGACACCCATATTCTTTAGATATGGACACCCATATTCCCCATTCCAGACCAGGACAGACCAGGAGGACAGACCAGGACACCCAAATTTTGCATTTCGCACGTTTCAGTGGGACAAATCAGGACACCCATATTCTTCAGATCTGGACACCCATATTCCCCATTCCAGACCAGAACACTCAAATATTGCATTTCGCATATTTCCGCACATCCAAACAGCGCGCACCGGTCGCCGGATGTCGCCCGGATGTCTTGGGTCGGATATCCTGCTGTTTGGGTGTCCAGTTTTTGCTGCGATGTCCGGCGGTCGAACGTCCAGATCTTGGTACTTGGATGTCCAGTATTTCATGTCCCGGCGGCTCCATTCAGCATCGCAGCGTTGAAGAAAGATGTTCGATCGGGCGGCCGGTTACTTGACAACTACATACTGGAGCGCGGTGCCCGTCTGTCCGGATTCGGCGTCGCGCATCGCCAGCCGCACCTGGTACCCGCCCGCTTGGGGCAGCGCCACGTTGTACGGCAGCACCAGATCCTTTACCCGAGCCGCTTCAAACCTGTCCGGCGGCGATGAAACGGTGAATACGCGATCGGACTGGTCGATCAGGTTCCCGTACTTGTCCAGGGTGATGGCCAGCACGTCGATGATGGCTTGATAATCGCCGGCAGCGTTTCGGGCGAATCGGAGCCGGCGGGGATCGATGTGGATTTGTGCCATCAGCGTGGGCGGTGCGCCGTCTGACTCCACCTCCAGCGCCAGATCAAACGGATCGGCGGCCAGTGGCCGGATCAGCGCCTGGGTTAGGGCCTCCAGCCGGGACCTGGCAGCGGGTTGGCGGTCCTTCTCATCCAGGCCGAAATAACCCCGACGATAGCTCAGCTTGAGCTTGGGCCGGACGGTCTCCAGCTTCAGCTTGTTGAACCGCAGGCGATCGCCGTCTTTCTGGAACGCCTGCTCCGCCGGCGTGTAGCCGATGAGGTAGTACCCACCTTGAGCATTCTGGATGAGTGCCAGTGCCTTGTTCGGATCGTTGTTGGTCCGGAAACAGGCGCCGCCTGTCGCTTCGGCGAGAACCTCCAGACCGGCCTGTTTGTTTTGGTACGATGCGTACGCTTTTTTCTCAATGGCCCGCAGCGCCGCCTCCCGAGCTTCGAAGCTGTCTTTAGCGTAGTAGAGTCTGCTGCTCGCCGTGTCGGCGGTCATGGACCGCGTATCCAAACCGCCCGGCCGGACGGGGTAGATACGCGCCGCCGCGGTGTTCGCCTGGTCGATGAGTCGGTGGAAGCGGGAGAGGTAGTCCAGAAACCTTGATCCCGTCGGCTGCATGGGAAGACCGTCGGAGATCAGGACCACCGCCTTGCGCCCCGGCATGGCCGCCAGACTCTGCATGACCCCATCCAGCGCATTGAACGTCCCGGCCACGGCCACCTGCTCCCGAAAATAGGCGTATTCGTTCAGGGCTCGCTCCCGTTCCAAACTCTGCAAATAACCTTTCGTTTTGCTCAAAATCGGTACCATCTCCAGCTCTTCGGCTGCCACGGCCCCGCTGAGGCCCGTCCGGCTGAACGGGTTCCATCGCAGCCGCCCAATGGCCGACCGAAGGAGTTCCTTGTCCGTGGTGAACGGCTGGAACGCCCCGAGGTTCTTGCCGGTGCACAGCAGCGCCACCCGATCGCCGTCGCGCATCTGCTTGTCCACGAAGCGCCGGAGCACCCGGCGGGTGTTGGCGAGGCTGGTGAACCGGAGCCCAGGTCGTCCACCACCAGCACGATATGGGTGGGCTCCCGAACGGAAGTCGCCCTCCCGCCGACGCCGGATCCGGCGGTCCCCACGGGCTCGGCCGGTTCGGCACCGGGCGCGTCCGGCCGTCCGGCTTCGGGCACGTACCGCAGGCACACGATGGGACGGAGCGACCCGTTCTCGTACACCCGGAAGTCCTCCGCCCTCAGGTCACGCACCGGCCGACCTTTGGCGTCGGTCACGGCCACGTCCACCTGGATCAGGTCCACAGTGACTTTCACCACGTGCTCCGGCCGCGGGTCCGGCGCGGCCGACTGCCGGCCCCCGGCCGTACCCAGGCCGGCGCTCACCGAGAGGACACACACCATTGCCCATGTGCAGAGATTGCAACGCATCGTCCACCTCCCCAATCCGCGTTGTCGTCCCGCCGCCGACATACCCTATGCCGATTTAGAAGAGGGAGCGGGCTCGATGGTTCAAACCGCCTGGCACCGTCCGGACACCACGCGGCACGATAAGGGAGGAGCGGTCCGGACACCATGCGGCACGATTAGGGAGGAGCGGTCCGGACACCATGCGGCACGATTAGGG
>CALAMB010000236.1 GCA_937925645.1 uncultured Acidobacteriota bacterium | reverse complement strand
CCCTCGGCGGCGATGATCCCGGGCGTCTCGCCGAAGCCGCGCGCGTACTCCGCCGCGGCCTGGGTGACGGGATGCCGGATCGGTCCTTCGTAGACCAGGGTGAACCGCCACTCCGCGCTGGTTTCGAGCGTGCGGCTGAGCTCGTAAAGCGCCACCGGCACGTCCGTGGGGAAACGCCAACCCGCCGGCAGGGCGGGAAAATCGCCGGGTCGCGGCGACCGCTCCAGCCGGCGCAGCGCGTAGCCCAGCGTCTCGCTGCGGGGATTGAGGCCGTCGTGCAGCAGGAAGCGGACGGAATCGGCGCCCGTGGCGGGAAAGACGACGGTGTCGTTCACCGCGAGCGTGCCGGCCGCCGGCGCCAGCCGGACCGCCAGGTCATGATGAGCTTCGACGCCGGCCGCAAAGCCGGCGAGAGCCAGGATCAGCAGGCCGTTCAGGATGGCGCGTCGCATGGTCATGAACCTCCGATGAGATGCCGATGAACCCAACGGGCTTGGATGAAGCCCGGGACGGAACGGATTGCGCCCGTCCGCCGGCCGCCGGTCAGACCACCGCCAGGACGAGCAGTGTCAGGTCGTCCTGGGGCTCGCCGTTGCAGTGGTCCTGCACCGCCGCCTCGATCCGCCGGACCAGTTCCACCGGCGCCAGCGCGCGTCCGTCGCGGACCAGCGCCAGGAGCCGATCCTCGCCGAACTGCTCCTGCCGGCCGTCTTCCGCTTCCGCCACGCCGTCGGTGTAGAGCACCAGCCGGTCGCCGGGCGCCAGTTCGACTTCGCCCTGGACGTAGCCGCGCTTCAGGAAGGGGCCGAGGAACAGGCCGCCCTCCTCCAGCCGCTGCGCCCGGCCGTCGGGCCGCATCAGCAGCGGCGGACAATGGCCGGCGTTGACGTACGTCAGGCGGCGCGACGCCGGGTCGTACTCCGCGTAGAACAGGGTGATGAAACGCCCGGCGGGCATCTGGGGATGCAGCGTCCGGTTCAGGCGCTCGCACAGCTCTCGGGGCGACAGGCCCAGGCCGGCCAGGGCGCGCAGCGCCGCCTGCTGGTTGGACATGAGCAGCGCCGCGGGCATCCCCTTGCCGGCCACGTCGGCGATGGCGAAGGCCAGCCGTCCGTCGGCGAGCTCGATGACGTCGTAATAGTCGCCGCCCACCCAGCGGGACGGCTGCCAGGCGGCGGCGATCTCCAGGCCCGGCCGCACGGGGATCTGCTGGGGCAGCAGCCGCCGCTGGATGTCGCGGGCCAGTTCCAGGTCCTGGCTCTGCTGCCGCAGCCGCAGCCGGGCCAGCCCGTTGCCCAGCACCCCCGCCGCCAGGACGAGGAAGTCGAGGTCCTCTTCCTCCAGGTGCGGCGCCGGCTGTTTCCGGCCCACCGCCAGCAGGCCGGCGGCCGCGCCGCCCACCGGGACGGGCGCGGCGACCTCCAGCCCCATTTTCTGCCATTGCCGGGCGGTCACCGGAGCCAGCGCCTCGCGGCGGACGATCCGCGTGTCCGCGAAGGCGGCCTCCGGGGCCAGCGGTGCCCGCTCCGCCCAGCCGTCGGGCATGCCGATGGTCTCCACGATCCGATACGCGCCGGTCGCGTCGGTCTGGAGGAACACCGCCAGAGCGCGACAGCGCATGGCCGCCTGGGTCATTTCGGCGAGGCGGCGCGTCAGCACGCCGCGCTCCATCGCCTCAGCCGCGGCGCGCTCCATGGCGGTCAGGGCCTGGGGGTAATCGAACTTGCTCTTGAAAAAGCGGCGGTCGACGAACCGCTGCACGCGGCGCTGCAGGGGCAGCAGCAGCGCGCCGGCGCCCAGGGTGGCGAGCACGACCCCCCAGACGCTCTGGGTGTCCGTGAGCAGCGCCAGGAAGGCGCCGGCGGCGGCGGCCTGGGCGAAAAAGATGACCAGCAGGATGCTCGTGACTGCCGTGTAGATCACCGTCTTCCGGATGATGACGTCGATGTCCATCAGGCGGTACTTGAAGATGCCGATGGCGAACGAGATGGGAATCAGCACATAGAGCGCCTTGATCACCAGGTAGCTCATGTTCAGATGCCGGCCGATGCCGCCGAGGGGCAGCATCGTGATGACATACACCGTCACGCCCACCAGCACCGTGCCCGCCAGCGCGACGATGGTGCCCCAGAGCGGCCAGCGCAACTGGTGTTTCTCCTCGGCGTCGGCCTGCCGGTAGCCGGCCACCAGGGCGACGCAGGCCAGGCCCGGATAAACGAAGGGAATGGCGATGAAGGCCAGCAGCACGCTCCCGATCAGCAGGAAACCCCAGCCGACGGGCAGGCCGTCGGACAGGCCGATCCCCGCCAGCAGTCCCAGGCCGCCCACCGTCAGCGCCAGGTAGACGCTGACGGCGAAGGCCACCGCCAACCACGGGTGCCGCATCCAGCCGGTGAGCCAGCCGCCCTCGCTGAAGCGGCGACGGAAGCGGACGGCCAGCGCCGCGGCCGCGCCCAGCAACACCAGGCCGACGAAGGGACCGAGCCGGGTCATTCCGTCGGCGAACAGGCCTTCCAGCAGACCGACGAGAAATCCGGTGAAAATCAACAACACGACCAGGGTGATGGGCAGCGCGTAAATCCAGGTGCCGAGCTCGGGCCGCCACCGCACCAGGCGGAGCGGCTTCGGAAACACCAGCGCCAGATGCAGCAGACTCGTGGAGAGCAGGTACGTGACCACAATCAGGATCGGCAGACTGACGGCGTAGATGC
>CALAMB010000235.1 GCA_937925645.1 uncultured Acidobacteriota bacterium | reverse complement strand
TCGTCACCGCCCGCGACATCATCACCCTGTGGGTGGCGCGGATGGTGATCATGGGGCTGTACAACCTCGGCGACATCCCCTTCGGCCACGTGTTCATCCACGCGAACATCCTCGACGGCAAGGGCGAACGGATGAGCAAGTCGAAGGGCAACGGCATCGATCCCGTGGACATCATCGAGGAGTACGGCACCGACGCCATGCGGTACATTCTCTGCGACATGCAGACGGGCACTCAGGACATCCGGCTGCCGGTCACCGCCATTTGTCCGCACTGCGCCCACCACAACGACCTGGCGGAGACGCGGCACGGCCGGAGCGTGTTCACCTACCTGTGCGGCGGCTGTCAGCAGGAGTTCGACGTGCTGGGCACCATGCCCGACATCCCCACCGCCAAGATGGTCAGCGAGCGCTTCCTCGAGGGCCGGCGCTTTTGCACCAAGCTGTGGAACACCGCCCGCTTCGCGCTGGGCAACCTGGCGGGTGTCCGGCCGGAGCCGCTGCGGCGGGAGGCGCTGGCGCTGGAGGACCGCTGGATCCTGGCGTCGCTCAACCAGGCGGTCCGCGCGGTGACCGCCGGGTTGGAGGACTACAACCCCAGCGTGGCTGTCGGCGCGGCGCGCGACTTCATGTGGGGCGCGCTCTGCGACTGGTACCTGGAGCTGATCAAGCCGCGCCTGCAGGGCGCGGACGCGGCGTCCGCGAACACGGCCCGCCAGGTGCTGGGCCACTGCCTCGACGTGGTGCTGCGATTGCTCCACCCCATGGTGCCGTACATCACCGAGGGGCTGTACCAGGAACTCAACGAGGTGATGCCGGCGCGCGGGCTTCCCGGGCTCGCGCCGGAAACCGCCGCGCCCCTGCTCGTCACCGCGCCGTGGCCACAGCCCGCGCCGGCGCTGGACGACCCGGAGCTGCTGGCCGCGTTTGCCACGGTGCAGGCGCTCACCTCGGCCATCCGCGAGGTGCGCAACACCCAGCGCGTGGCGGCGACCACCCCGCTCACCGTCACCCTGCGCCCGCCGGCAGACCGGCTCGAGTCGCTCCGCGCCGAGGCGCACGTCCTCCGTCACCTGGCCGGCGTGGCCGACCTGCGGCTGGAGCCGGCCGCCGCCCGGCCGCGCGGCGCCGCGTCGGTGGTGGTGGAGCGCATCCAGATCTTCGTCCACGACGTCATCGACGAGGCCGCCGAACGGCAGCGTCTCCAGGGCGAGCTGGCGCGCGTGGAGAAGGAGATCGCCATTTTCAGCAAGAAGCTGTCCAACGAGAGCTTCGTCTCCCGCGCGCCGGCCGAAGTGGTGGAGGAAAACCGCCAGCGGCTGGCCAAATACCAGTTGCAGAAAGCCTCGATCATTGAGGCGCTGGCCCAACTGGATGCGTGAGGCGCCCGTCTACCGGCCGCCCAGCGAGGCGGACGCCCTCATCCTGCCGGTGACCGCCGGCTGCTCGTGGAACCGGTGCGCGTTCTGCGAGATGTACACCGACCGCCGCTTCCGCCTGGCGCCGCTGGCCGAGATCGACGGCCGGCTCGCCGCCGCTGCCCGGTCCGGTTGGCCGGTGCGCCGGGTGTTTCTCGCCGACGGCGACCCGCTGGCGGCTGACGCGGGCCACCTGCTGGACGTGCTTGCCCGGATCCGCGCCCATTTCCCCGTGCTGCAGCGGGTCTCCGCCTACGCCTCACCGCGCAACCTCCGGGAGAAAAACGATGCCGAACTCACCGCTCTGGCGGCGGCGGGGCTGCGGCTGGTGTATGTCGGCATCGAGTCGGGCGACGATAAGGTCCTGGCGCGGGTGCGGAAAGGCGAAACGGCCGCGTCCACCGTCGCGGCGCTGCGGCGGGCCCGGGCCGCCGGCCTGCGGGTCTCGGTCATGATCATCAACGGACTGGGCGGCCGGAACTTGAGCGCCGCGCACGCCGCCGGCTCAGCGGCAGTGGTGAGCGCCGTGGACCCCGAGTACATCTCCACGCTGGTGCTGGGCCTGCCGCCGGGGGGGCGCCGGTTCCGGGCGGCGTTCGGCGACGGCTTCGAGCCGCTGGACGCCGCCGGCTTGCTCGCCGAACTGCGCGCGTTCATCAGCGCCGTGCGGTGCCGCCGCGCTGTGTTCCGGAGCGACCACGCCTCGAACTTCCTGCCGCTGCGCGGCATCCTCAGCCGCGACCGGGACCGCCTGCTGGCTGCGATCGACGCCGGCCTCACCGCCTTCCGCGACCTGCCGCTGTCGCAGATCCGGCCGCTGGACCAATACTAGAACACGAGGCTCGAGGCTCGTTCCGCCCCCTCGTGCTCGTAATCGTAATTCGTAATCGTGATCGTGATCGTAATCGTAATCGAGGCTCGAGATTCGGGCTAGAGGCTCGTTCCCGAAATGCGGACATCGGAAATAGGAATTCGGAAATCGGAATTCGGGTCTCGTGGATTCGGGTTCGCGGTTCGGGTCTTCCCGTTTATCTGATGCTTCTCGTCTTACGTATCTCGTCTCTCGTCTCCCGTCTCCCGATTCACCGACTCACCGACTCACCGACTCACCGACTCACCGACTCACCGA
>CALAMB010000234.1 GCA_937925645.1 uncultured Acidobacteriota bacterium | reverse complement strand
GTCAGGGCCGAGATCACCAAGGACCGGTTCGACCGGCTGGATGTCTAATGGGAGACGGTGAATCGGTGAGTCGGTGAATGGGTGAGTCGGTGAATGGGTTAATCGGTGAATCGGTGAGTCGGTAAATCGGGAGACGGAGACAAGAGAAGTTAGACGAAAAGAACGAACGATCAACCATCAACCATCAACTATCAACTATCAACTGATTGCGAACCTGCGAACGGTTCGATTACGAGTACAATTTCGATTGCGATTAATCAGTTACTCCCGACATTTTGCAAAAAAGTTGCCAGGATTTTCTTCACCCTCATCGGACCTGTTCCATCACCGCACCCCCAGCCGGCCGCCGCCCGCCCAGGCCCGGCTGCGCAGCAGCCGCGGAGTGTAGCCCGGACCGACAGGTCCGGGTGCAACGGGTTAATCCGCAACCCGAGCCGCGCGAGCGGCGGGGGAGGCTCGGGCGTGAATAGCGGCTTGCGCGATCATCCATTTCCCCCGCTCCTGCGGAGCTCCACTGGCTGGGACCACCACGCCTACCCGGACCTGTCGGTCCGGGCTACATGCCGCTGCCGCTGGCGCGGCAGGATGCTGACCGCGGATCGATTGGTTCCGGCTCCGCCGGGTTACGATGACGATTATGAGCACGATGAATATCACCGTTCACTGTTCACTCCTAACTCCTCACTCTCCTTCATTCTGCTATCGAGATGTGATTTAATGCTGACGGGCTGGTCCCCGATTGACCGCTATCGACGGACGGGCCTTCGCGATCCCGGCGGTAACAGGAGCCGCGCCATGAGCAACGACATCCGGGTCACATCCTGGGCGCAGGTTCAGGACGAGCTGTTTTACGCGTCGTGGGATCCCGCCATCCGGCGGTTCCGCTCGCCGTACGTGTTCCGCGGCTTGTCCGACGCCGGCTACGCGCTGGAGTCGTCGCTCATCCGGCTCCGCGGTCCCTACGTGCAGATGGAGCGGCACCTGCTGCGCAACTTCCGCAAGTACGCCCAGGGGCTGTTCGGCGACTTCACCTCGTTCTGGCATCTGCTGGCGGTGGCCCAGCACCACGGCCTCCCCACCCGGCTGCTGGACTGGACCTACTCGCCGGCGGCCGCGCTCCACTTCGCCACCGCCAACATCGAGCGGTTCGACCTCGACGGTGTCGTCTGGATGGTGAACCTGCACCAGGTGCATGCGCTCCTGCCCCAGGCTCTGGGCGAGCCCCTCCGGGCGGAGGGTGCCGACGTGTTCACCGTGGAGCTGCTCTCCCAGCTCACCAAGGCCGCCGACGCCGCCGGCCACGGCCAGGCGGACGAGGGGAGCTCCTTCCAGCACCTGATCCGGTCTTTAGAGGACTTCGACGCGCTGGCCGCGGGCGGCGAGTTCCTGCTCTTCCTGGAGCCGCCGTCCATCGACGAGCGCATCGTCAACCAGTTCGCACTCTTTTCGGTGATGCCCAACCCGTCCCGCCGGATCGACGACTGGCTGGACCGACGTCCGGAGCTGTGCCGCCGCCTCATCATCCCGGCGGAGCTCAAGTGGGAGGTCCGCGACAAGCTGGACCAGAGCAACGTCACCGAGCGCGTGCTGTTCCCCGGCCTGGACGGCCTGTGCGACTGGCTCAAGCGCCACTACAGCCAGAAAACCTGATGGATGAGCGGCGCGTCGGATAATTGGCTCTTCCCAGGCGTCTCCATTCTTCCTACAATCGGCGCATCTCCGGGCGACACCCGGACGGGAGCGGTGCGGTGACCACGGATCGTTTCAACCTGGCACGCGGCTACCCGCTGGCGCTGGCCAGCGCGGCCATCCTCTCCACGACGGCGATCTTCATCCGCTATCTCACCGTCCATCACGCGCTGGCGCCGTTGGCGCTGGCGTTCTGGCGGGACCTGTTCGCGGTGATCACGCTGCTGGCGGTGCTGGCCCTCCGGACCCCGGGCCGGTTCCGCGTCGGGCGCGCCGATTGGCCGTTCCTGGCCGCATGGGGGACGGTGCTCGCGGCCTTCAACGCGTTCTGGACCGTGTCGGTCGCCGTGAACGGGGCCGCGGTGGCCACGGTGCTGGTGTACTCGTCGGCGGGTTTCACGGTGCTGCTGGGGTGGCTGCTGCTGGGGGAGCGCCTCGACTGGGCCCGGCTGGCGGCGGTGGCCGTCAGTCTTGTCGGCTGCGCCATGGTGTCCGGCGCGACGGACGCATCCGCTTGGCGGACCCAGTTTCCGGGTGTCCTCATCGGCATCCTGTCGGGCCTCGGTTACGCGGCCCACAGCCTGATGGGGCGGTCGTCGTCGCGGCGGAACCTGGATCCGTGGACGGCGCTGCTGTACATCTTCGCCTTCGCCACCGGCGTTCTTCTGGCGATCAACCTGATGCCCGGTGCGGCGGCGATCGGAGGGGCGGCCCGACCCGCCGACCTGTTTGCGCTGGGCGACGCCTGGACCGGCTGGGCGGTGCTGGCGCTGCTGGCCGCCGGGCCCACCGTGGCCGGCTTCGGGCTCTACAACATGAGTTTGGCCTGTCTGCCGTCGGGGATCGTGAACCTGA
>CALAMB010000233.1 GCA_937925645.1 uncultured Acidobacteriota bacterium | reverse complement strand
TCCACAGCGCATCCTTTAGCTATAATGCCACCATGGACGAGTTCGGCAAATCACCGCGCTCACGCAGGCCCCGGGGGATGGCGGCAACATGCACCACACGCTGGGGCGGGGAGTGACGGGGAGCGGCGTCGGCCTGCCGAGCTCGCTGGCGCTCGCGGTGAGCCGGGCGACTAACCGGATGGGCAATTTGAATCAACAGCCGTTTCAGCATTCCCAGTGAAAACAAATCCAACGGCGTCTGTTCGCCACCGCAGGCCGTATCCACAGGGTCTCACCCAGCCACCATCCGATTTCCGAAGTCCGATTTCCGAAGTCCGATGTCCGCATGGTTTGAACGAGCCTCGAGCCTCGATTACGATCACGATTACGAATTACGATGACGATGACGATTACGATGACGAATCCGAGGTCTTGAGCCAGACGAGCGTGGCGCCCCAGTGGCCGCGGCCGGGCGGGGCGTCGGCGAACCGCTCCACGAAATCCAGGCGGGCCAGCAGCGCCTGAACCCGCCGGCGCTGGACGCCGATCCCCTTGCCGTGGATGAGACGCACCTCGCGCCAGCCCCGCTCGCGGCACGCGCGCAGGTACTCCTCGACCACCGAAGGGATGTCCGCCGGGGCGAAGGCATGCAGATCGAGGGCGTCCTCGATGGGGAGGGCTACGTACGAATCGTCGTCGGGTTCGTCCGGAGGCGGGGCGGGGGGCTCACCGGCCCGCACGTCATACTTCCTGGACGCGCTTGCACAAGATCGTCCGGATGTCGTCCAGTTCGCGCTTGTAGATCAGGCTCATGACGTAGAGCTCGTTGGCCAGGAACAGGGGCACCAGGCAATACTCGAGCAGCAGGGCGCTGAACAGTTGCGGGTGCTCCATGAGCGAGGTGAAGGCGGCGGCTGAAATGTTGTGGTACACCTTGAGGATGCGGGACTTGGCGTACGACATCTTGCGTTTCTCGAGGACCACGTCGTTCTTGTGGGCCAGAAACTCGCGGATTTTTTTATCGTGCAGCGCCTTGGCCTGGGACTTCGCCTTCTTGCTGAACTGCTCGAAGGCGTCGTGCATCTGCTTGAGGCGGTCCACCTGGGGGTCGATGATGAACTGCTTGGCCTTGGCCGCCTTCCAGTGGAGCGTCGCGTTGCGGAAGTTGTAGTGGAACCGTTTCATGACGTAGTCCATGGACACGTCGCGCAGGATCTTGTCGAACACGTCGGTGGCCGGAAGCTGGAAGTCCTCCAGCTTGAAATCGTCGTGGTAGACGTTCACCGATGTTTCCACCACCTTGTGCCGCGCCTCGGGGTAGATCTCCAGGGCGTAGACGTTGTTCAGATCCATGTTGAAGCGGTTGTGCAGCCGGAGGCGGAGCTGGGTGGGCGAGTCCGGCTGGCCGGTGGTCTCCTTCTTGATCTCCCGGTTCAAACTGGTGTCGATCTTGGCTCCGAGATCGTTGTGGCGGAACAGGATCATCGCGTTGTACACGATTTCTTCGAGGGTATTGTCCTGGATTTCAATGAAGTCCTTCACGCGGTCCTCCGGAATGGCGAAAAGATGGATTGCAGGCGGCCCTGGCGGGCGATGGGGAAGGAACTGGCACCCTGGCGCGCTGGCGGCATGCTGGTCGACCTGCGGGACTCGAATCCTGACGAGAACGCCAGTTTAGCGGAGAATTTTCAGAGATTCAAGCTTTTGGTTAAAAAATGGTTTGAAAACGTGCGTGGCGAGCCGCATCTGAGTATAATTAGCGGACATTGCGGCAAATAGACAGGCCGCCAGCATGAAAAGGACGCCATGGAACCGGAATTCCTGCCCAAATGGATCGCCTGGGAGACCACCCGCCGGTGCAACCTGCAGTGCATCCACTGCCGGTCGTCGTCGGGCGCGCACTCGCCGCAGGACGGCTTCTCAACCGCCGAAGCTTTCCAACTGATTGATACCATTGCCGAATTTTACCCCGCTGTACTGGTGCTGTCGGGGGGCGAGCCGTTGCTCCGGCCCGATATTTTTGACCTGGCCCGGCGCGGGACGGACCGGGGCTTGCGCATGTGCCTGGCGACTAACGGCACGCTGGTGGACGCCGCGGTGTGCCAGCGGATCAAGGCCGCCGGCATCCGGATCGTGTCGCTGTCGCTGGACGGCGCCACGGCGGCGGTTCACGACAACTTCCGCGCCCAGCCCGGCGCCTTCGACGGCGCGGTGCGGGCCGCGCGCCTGTTCCGCGAGGCGGGCATCGAGTTCATCGTCAACTCCTCGTTCACGAAACGGAACCAGGGCGACATCGCCGCCACCTTCCGCCTGGCCAAGGCGCTCGGGGCCACCGCCTGGTACCTGTTCATGATCGTGCCCACCGGCCGGGGCGAGGATGTGCTGTCCGAGCTCATTGCCGCCGACGACTACGAGGAGATCCTGCGCTGGCACTACGAGCAGGAAAAGCGGGAGACGGCGATGCTCATGCGGCCAACCTGCGCGCCCCACTACTACCGCGTCGTGGCCGAGGAGAACCGCAAGGCCGGCGAGAAGCTGGCCCGCCGCTCGCTGAAGTTCAGCACCGGCGGTGCCAAGGGGTGCATCGCCGGGCAGACCATCTGCCTCATCGACAACGACGGCGAGGTGTACCCCTGTTCGTACTTCCCGCGCTCGGCGGGCAACGTCAAGCGCGCCCCCTTTCGCGAGATCTGGCAGGACAGCCCCCTGTTCCGGGAACTGCGCGACTATGGCAATTTCAAGGGGAAGTGCGGCGCCTGCGAATACCTGAAAATCTGCGGCGGCTGCCGCGCCCGCGCCTTCGCCGTCACCGGCGACTACATGGCCGAGGAACCGTATTGCAACTACGTCCCGGTCCGGCTCCGGCGCGCGGCCGAAGGCGCCGCGGCCGAACGCGAGGCCACCCCATGACCGCCACCACCCGCTTTCTCGACGTGCTGCACGGTCGCCAACCCGACACCACTCCCGTCTGGATCATGCGCCAGGCGGGCCGCTACCTTCCCGAATACCGGGAACTGCGCGCCCGCCACGAGTTTCTCGAGCTGTGCCGGATCCCGGAGCTGGCCGCGGAGGTGACCCTGCAGCCGCTGCGGCGCTTCCCGCTGGACGCCGCCATCCTGTTTTCCGATATCCTGATCCCTTTGGCCGGCATGGGTCAGGCGCTGGCCTTCCACGAGGGCGAGGGGCCGCGCCTCGAGCCCGTCCGGTCCGAGGCGGACCTGGCGGCGCTCGATCCCGGGCGCGTCCCGGAAGCCAACGCGTTCGTGCCGGCGGCGATCCGCCTGCTCAAGGGCGAGTTGGCCGGCCGAACGCCGCTCATCGGCTTCGCCGGCGCGCCGTTCACGCTGGCCTGCTACGCGGTGGAGGGAGGCGGTTCCCACAATTTCCGCTGGGTCAAGGGGATGATGTTCCAACGGCCGGAGCTGTTCCACCGCCTGATGGACACCATCACCCGGGCGCTGGAGCACTACATCGGCCTGCAGCTCGCTGCCGGCATCGACGCGTTCCAGCTCTTCGACACCTGGGGCGGGGTGCTCGCCCGGCCGCACTACGAGGCGTTCGCGCTGCCGTACGCCAAGCGGCTGCTGGCGGCGGTCGGCGCCGCGGGCGTGCCGGCCGTCTACTTCGTCCTCGACGGGGCGCACCTGCTGGACCTGGCCGCCGGCGCGGGCGCGCCGGCGCTGGGCGTGGACTGGCGCACGCCGCTGGCGCGGGTGCGGGAACACGTCGGTCCGGACCTCGTGCTCCAGGGCAACCTCGACCCCGCCGCGCTCTACGGCACGCCCGCGGCGCTGCGGCGCGAGACGGCCGCCGTCATCGCCGGGGCGGGGGAGCGGCACGTCTTCAACCTGGGCCACGGCGTCTGGCCCGACGCACCCGTGGACGCAGTCGCCCGGCTGGTGGACCTGGTCCACGAGCTGGGCCGCCGCGGCGAGCGCTGAGCATGGCCGGCGCCACCCGGACCGGCGTGCTGCTCCTGGCCATGGGCGGTCCGGAGTCCCCGGCGGAAATCCAGCCGTACCTCGAGGAATTGCTGCGCGACCGCCGGCTGGTCCCGCTTCCCGGCCCGGCCGCGCTCCAGGAGCTGTTCGCGCGCAAGATTTCCCGCCGCCGCGCGCCGAAAGTCGCGGCGCGCTATGCCGAGGCGGCCGGAGGCGCCTCGCCCCTGAACGCCATCACCCGCCGGCAGGCGGCCGGGCTCGAGGAGCGGCTCCGGCGCGCAGGGGGCGACTGGTGCGTGGCGCCGGCCTTCCGCTACCAGCCCGCGCTCACGGACGACGCCGTCCGCCGTCTGGCGGCATTCGAGGCGCACCGGGTGGTGGCGCTGCCGCTCTATCCGTTCTACTCCCACGCCACGTCGGGCTCCTCGCTCGAGGACGCCCGGGCCCGCTGGGACCGCGTCGCGCCGGCGGGGTGGGCGGGGGAATGGCTCGAGATCCGGGGCTGGGACGCCGCCGGCTACCTGGACTGGCTGGCCGGCCGCGCCGCGGCGGAGCTGGCCCGGCTGGGTTTTACCGCGGCGGACGCGACGGTGCTCCCTTCTGTCCACGGCCTGCCCGAGTCCATGGTGCGGCGGGGCGACCCGTACCGCAACCAGGTGGACGCCGCCGTGGCCGGCCTGCGGGCGCGGCTGGACGGCTGGCGGGTGGAGCCCGGCTTCCAGAGCAAGTTCGGACCGGGGCGCTGGCTCCAGCCGTACACCGCGGCGGTCATCGGGCGGCTGGCCGCCGAGGGCGTTCGCGACGTGCTGATGGTGCCCCTGGGATTCGTCGCCGAAAACCTGGAGACGCGGTGGGACATGGATCGCGTCTTTGCGGCGCAGGCGCGCGCGGCCGGCATCGGGCGGTTCGCCCGGCTGGGGTGCCCCGACGATGACCCCGCGTTCATCGAAATCATGGAGCGGCTGGTCCGCGCCCGGCTCGCGGGCTGAGCGCGCCGGCCGCCCGAGGGAGGACGACACGGTCATGGCGGAGGATCGGACTCACCGGCCGCGGGTGGTGGTGGCCGGCGGCGGCATCTCGGGACTGGCCACCGCCTGGCTCGTCCGCGAGGCGCTGCGCGACGCGCTCCCGCCCCACGGCGCCGAGGTGGTGCTGCTGGAACCCGACGCGCGCCCCGGCGGCAAGATCCGGACCGTGAGCGAGGCGGGCTACCGCGTGGAGGCCGGGCCCAACGGCTTCCTCGACTCGAAGCCGTGGACGCTGGACCTGGTGCGACGCCTGGGTCTCGACGGCGAGCTGCTCCGCTCCGACGATGCCGCCCGAAAGCGCTACATCTACCTCAACGGCGAGCTCCACCGCCTGCCGGAAAATCCCCCCATGTTCCTCAAGTCGCGTCTCCTCACCTGGCCGGGCAAGCTGCGCATCGTCGCCGAGCTCTGGCAGCCGCCGTACCGCGGCGAGGCCGAGGAGACGCTGGCGGCGTTCGCCCGGCGGCGGCTGGGGGAGGAGGCGTATCAGCGGCTCCTGGACCCGATGGTCATGGGCGTCTTCGCCGGCAATCCGGAGACCATGAGCCTGCGCAGCGCCTTCCCGCGCATCTTCGAACTGGAGCGCGACTACGGCGGGCTGTTCAAGGCCATGTTCCGCCTGGCCCGCGAAAAGAAGCGGCAGGGCCGGCAGGACGGCGCCGGACCCGCCGGGCCCGGCGGGGCCCTCACCTCGTTCAACGCCGGCCTGGACGTGATCACCGGTGAGCTGGCGGCGCGTCTCGGCGCCGGGGTGCGCCTCGGTTGCGGGGTCGCGCACGTGGCGCGCAACGGCCGCGGCTTCACCGTGACGCTGGACAACGGCGAGACGCTGGCCGCGGACGCGTTCGTCTCGGCCGCTCCGGCCGACGCCGCGGGACAGTTCCTCGACGGGGTGCTGCCGGAGCTGGCGGCTGAGTTCCGGGCGCTCCCCTACTCGCCCATGGCGGTGGTGGCGCTGGGCTTCGCGCCCGGGCGAGGGGTGGCCGCGCCTGATGGATTCGGTTTTCTGGCCCCCTGGACGGAGCGGCGCGACATCCTGGGTGTGCTCTGGTCTTCCTCGATCTTCCCCGGCCGGCGGGCGCCCGACGGCGGCGTGCTGCTCACGGTGATGATGGGCGGCGCCCGCCGCACCGACATCGCCGGCCGCACCGACGCCGAGGTGCTGGCCGACGCCCGCCGCGAGGTGGCCGCCACCATGCGGGTGGCGGCGGAGCCCGACTTCGTGAAGATCTTCCGCTGGGACCGGGCCATCCCCCAGTACGCCGTGGGCCATTGGGCGCTGCGCACCCGCGTGGAGGGGGTGCCGGACCGGGTGCCGGGCCTGTGGGTGGTGGGGAACGCGTTCCACGGCATCGGGGTCAACGACTGCTGCGCCGTGGCGTTTCGCACCGCCGACGCCATCACCACCTACCTTCGCAGCAATTGCATGGATCCCTAACCCGGCGTAGCCGGAACCAAAGGCGCATGATCTTGCACTCCAACTCTGTGCCGCAATGCCGGGTCTCCGGCAAGCCCTTCCAGTTTCAAAGACAATAG
>CALAMB010000232.1 GCA_937925645.1 uncultured Acidobacteriota bacterium | reverse complement strand
AGGGCCTGGTCCAGACGGGTGAAGAATTCCACGGTGAACTCCTTCCGGAAAAATAAACGGCCGGTCCGCGGATCGGATCCGCGTGCCCGTCCGATGGGGAAGCCACAGTCTATGCCAAGCCCGTCGAATAATCAATCCCCGGCCCGGCTCGCCGGCGGCCGCTGCCGCGGCTCACTCGGCCAGGAACGGGTAGGCGAAATCCTGCGGCGTGTTGAAGCACTCCTTGATGGTGCGCACCGAGATCCAGCGCAGCAGGTTGTAGATGGAGCCGGCCTTGTCGTTGGTGCCGGAGGCCCGGGCGCCGCCGAACGGCTGGTGGCCCACCACCGCGCCGGTGGTCTTGTCGTTGATGTAGAAGTTGCCGGCGGCGTGGCGCAGGCGCTCCTCGGCCCGGCCGATGGCGGCGCGGTCGCGGGCGAACACGGCCCCGGTCAGCGCGTAGGGCGAGGTGGCGTCGCACAGGTCGAGGATTTCCGGGAACCGGTCGTCGTCGCACAGGAAGACGGTCAGGACCGGCCCGAAGATCTCCTCCTCCATGAGCTTGAAATGGGGATTGGTGGTGAGCACCACCGTGGGCTGGATGAAGTAGCCGGTGGTGTCGTCGGTGCCGCCGCCATAGATCACCTCGGCCTCGGGGCTGTCCTGGGCGAACCGGATGTACTCGCGGATCCGCTCGAAGGCGGGGCGGTCGATCACCGCGCCCATGAAGTTGGCGAAATCCTCCACCGGCCCCACCTTGACCCGGTCCAACTGGGCGCAGAGCGCGTCGCGCAATTCCGGCCAGATCCTGCGGGGGATGTAGGCGCGCGAGGTGGCCGAGCACTTCTGCCCCTGGTACTCGAAGGCACCCCGCAGCAGGCAGGTGGCCAGCCCCTGGATCTCGGCGGAGGCATGGGCCACCACGAAGTCCTTGCCGCCGGTCTCGCCCACGATGCGCGGGTAGGAGCGGTAGCGGCCGATCTGGCCGGCCACCACCTGCCAGATGTGGTTGAAGGCCGGGTTGGAGCCGGTGAAGTGCACACCGGCCAGGTCCGGCTGGCTCAGGGTGAAATCGCCGATGTCGCGGGCGTCGCCCGGCACGAAGTTGATGACGCCGTCGGGCAGGCCGGCGTCCATGAGCACCCGCATCACCTGGTAGGCCGAATAGACGCCGGTGGAGGCGGGTTTCCAGAGGACGACGTTCCCCATCACCGCGGGCGCGGCGGCCAGGTTGCCGCCGATGGCGGTGAAGTTGAACGGGGCGATGGCGAAGACGAAGCCCTCCAGCGGGCGGTACTCCATGCGGTTCCAGGTGGCCTGGAAGTTCTCCGGCTGGGTCTGGTAGATCTGCTGCATGAAGTAGGTGTTGAAGCGGAGGAAGTCGATGAGCTCGCAGGCGGCGTCGATCTCGGCCTGGTGGGCGGTCTTGCTCTGGCCCAGCATGGTGGCGGCGTTGACGAGGTAGCGCCGGTGCTTGCTGAGCAGCTCCGAGGCCTTCAGCGAGATGGCCACCCGCTCCTGCCACGAAGAGCGGGACCAGCCGGCCCAGGCGTCGCGGGCGGCCTGGATGGCCTGCTGGATCTCGGCGGGGCCGGCCTTGTGATAGCGGGCCAGGATGTGGCCGTGGTCGTGGGGGATCCGGCACTCGCCGAAGTTGCCCGTGCGGACTTCCCGGCCGCCGATGATGAGGGGGATCTCGAGGGTTTGGCCGCGCAGGTCGGCCAGCGCGGCCTTGAGCGCGGCCCGCTCGGGGGTGCCGGGGGCGTAGCTCTGCGGCGGTTCGTTCAGGGGTTGGGGGACGTTGAAAAATGCGTTCATGCGGGGTCTCCTTTCCAAATTGCGGGAGGCGGTCCCGTTTCCGGCGGCCACCCTGTCGGCCGGGCGGGCATGGCGGTGCGCGGTAGCGCCGCCCGGCTCGGAGATCGTGAATAAACGGTCGCCCGCCATCGACGAGCGGACCAGAAGAGATAGATGATAACAGTGGGCGAGGGGATTTTTCAATTTCCGGCGCCGGGGAGGTTCGGATCCGCGGTGCCGGCCGCGGCGCCGGCGGGGTATAGGGGTATAATGGGAGACAAAAGATCGGAACAGTCATAGGGTGCTCAGGCGCGAGTCGAGAGATTCCGGATCGTCACGGGAGGTGGGTGATGCGGGCGTTGCTGACTGTCGGGTTGATCGGCATCTTGCTGGCCCTGGCGGCCGCCCAGGGGGATCCGCGGGACCTGCCGCGGGTGCAGAGCGCCAACATCGTCTACCTGGGCTCCTTCGCGCTGCCGGAGGGCGACTTCGGCGGCTCGCGGTTCGGCTACGGCGGCAAGGGACTCTGCTTCTACCGGGAGCCGTCCGGCACGCCCTCGTTGTTCCTGCAGGGGCATGACTGGTACCCCGGGTTCGTGGCCCAGGTGTCCGTGCCGGACCTGGGCGGAACGGCGACCGTGCTCCAGGAGTTCCGCGACGTCACCGACGGCGCGCTGGCGACGCTGGCCACGTCGGATTCGTTCGTTTACGGCATGATGGTGTACGACGGGCGGCTCATCGTGGGCGCCTCGTGCTACTACGACGGGGACGCCAGCCAGGTGAACTCCCACGGCGTCTCGACCTTGAACCTGGCCGCCCCCGACGACTTCCAGGGATTTTACCCGATGGCCGCCGAGGCCAATCCGCGCTCCCTGGGGGGCTACATGACGGTGATCCCCGCCGAATGGCAGGCGCTGCTGGGCGGACCGGCGCTGACGGGCAAGGGATGCCTGTCCATCATCTCCAACAACAGCGCCGGACCGTGCGCCACGGTGTTCGACCCCGACGACGTGGGCGCCGCCAGCCCGATCCCCGGCTTCACCCTGATCTTCTACCCGCTGGCGCACCCGCTGGCGCCGGAGACCACCACCAACGAGCTGTTCAACCTGGCCACCCACATGGCGGGCATCGCCTTCCCGCCGGGGAGCCGGAGCGTGCTCTTCTTCGGGCGGCAGGGGACCGGGACCTACTGCTACGGCGTCGGCGGCGGCGTGGAGTGCGACGACCCGTGCGACGACAGCCACGGCACCCACGCCTGGCCGTACCGCCATCAGGTGTGGGCGTACGACGCCGCCGAGCTGCTCCAGGTGCGGAGCGGCGCGAAGGCCTGCTGGGAGATGCGTCCCTACGCGGTCTGGGCGCTCGAGGGGATGACCGGCGGCACCTGCGCCGACATGGAGGGCGCCGCGTACGATCCGGCGACGGGCCGCCTCTACGTCACCGAAAGCTACGCCGAGGAGCCCCGCGTGCACGTCTACCGGATCATGGTTCCGTCGGCGGTGACGCGGGACGGCGACATCAACGGCGACGGCGGGTGCGACGTGCGCGACGCCGTGGTGCTGGCGGTGACGCTGGCGGGCGGCCTCGCCTCCGGCACGCCCCCCTGCGCGCGCCCGCTGGCGTGCGATTTCACCGGCGACGGGTCGCTGGACGCCGAGGACCTGCTGATCCTGGGCGCCTACTTCGCCGGCAGCCGGACCGCGCTTCCCTGACCGGGCCGGTGTCGGGATCACCGGCCGGGCCGCAAACCGGCCGGCCTCGTTGATTCACGCGCCGATCACTTCACCACCACCTTGAGCAGCGTACCAGCCGGCAGGGCGTCGTCGAGCTGGACGCCGTTGAGGATCGCCGCCGCCTCGAGCTTGTCCGCGGCCACGCCCAACTGCTGGAATGCGAGCAGGGGGTGGTCGAAGGTCTGGCCCTCGCCGTAGCCTTGGCGGAGTCTTCACCGACAGCCCTGACAGGGCCGGTTGCGCCTGGCTGTACCGAGGCACGCTGCGACGCGCCGCTTTCGTGACGTCCTCGGGTGAGGTTCAACCCGTCAGGGTTTGTGGAGATAATCGGTGCGGGGCATCCTGTGTTCAATCTGCCGACTCCATCCGGTTGCGGAGGCTCTCGAAGCCCTCGCGCAGGGACTCCCGGCACTTCCGGCGTCTGCTAGCTTCTTGATTGAGTGTAGGTATTATGTGTAATATATCCAACATTCCCACAATCAGGCGGGACGCAGTTTGCGGGTGATGTTTTCCGGCCGGAAGGGTAGGTGAAACATGTTCAGATCGTCCCTGACACGGCACGGCAGCTTCTTCACCGGTCAAGAGCGGACGGATCGCCGGCAGCGTCCGGCCGGTCGCGTCGGACGCTGCGGGTTCGCGGTCGGGATCGTATTCATCGCCCTGGCCCGGCTGGGCGCCCAGGACCTGGAGATCGCCGGCGACCCATCGATCAACCGGTGCGAGGCCAAGGTCTACACCCTCACCCTGCAAAACGATTCCGGAAATCCGTTGACCCGCCTGGTGGCGACCGGTGATCTCTCGCTGCTGACGGGCTTTTCGTACGTGCCCGGCAGCACCTCGATCCGGGTCAACGCCGGCCCGGTGTTCTGCACCGCCGATCCTGCGGTCGGCGGCGGCTCCTTGATCTGGGACCTGGATGCGCTCTGCGGCCCGACGGTGGGCCTGGACGATGGCGACACGCTGAGTGTCACCTTTCAGCTTCAAACGGCGTGCGCCGCCGTCTCCGGTTCCCTGGGCGGCCGGTTTAACTATGACATTGCGGGGACGCCGTCCGAGATCGGAGCGGCCCGCGCCATCCAGGTGTTGCCGGGCCGGCTGAGCATCCGGAAAACCCCCAGCGTCATCTCCCAGGAGGTGGGTCAAAACGTCACCTGGACCATCGCCGTGGAGAACACCGGCCTGGGAACGGTCCGGAACGTGGTGGTGACCGACGGGTTGGGGGCGGGCCTCGAGTACGTGGCGTCGTCGCCGGCCGGCCTCAACGCCGGGCCGACGACCCGCTGGGATGCGGCCCAGGTGCCGGGCCTGGCGCTGATGGTTCCCGGCGACATCATCACCCTCGACGTCACGGTGAAAGTCATCGCCTGCACCGGCCTGGACAATTCCGCCGACGCGCGGTGGGGCTGCAACCCGGCGACCGACTGTTTCGACACCGCCGTCGACGGCGGGACGGCCACCGCGGTGGTGCAGCGGATCCCCCGTTCTCCCAGCCTGAGCTTGACGCCCCCCGACATCGGTTTCTCATACTGCGAGGACAGCGGCCCGCAGGCCTTGAGTGTGGAGAATATCGGTGACGGGACGGCCCGAGCGGTCGAGCTGTGGATCGACTTCAGCCCGCTGGCCGTCGCCGCGTCGTCGGTCCCCTACAACGCCGCCGGTTACTTTGAGCTGCCCGACATCGCCGCTGGCGGCCGTGTCGACGTGACGTTCACCCTGGCGTACGCCGGCTGGTGCGGCGGAGCCGACCTGGCGGGAACGCTGATCTGGCAACCGCGCTACGCCGACGACTGCGGCGGCGCCTATTTCGCCCCGGTGGAATACAGCGAGATCCTCCCGGCAACCGGGACGCCCGGCCTTTCGGTCGACGTCACCGGCGCCCCCGACGTCATCTCCATCGGGGACGCGGTCACGTACGCCGTCACATCCAACTATTCGGGGACCTTGAACTGCGGCGCGGGGAGCGTCGGGGCCGTCACCGTCACCGACACGGTCCCCGCGGGCTTCACCGTCGTGGACGCCGGCGGCGGGACCTGGGTTCCCGGGGCCGGCGGCACCGGCGGCGCGGTGACCTGGGCCTATCTCCCTCCCGCCACCCTCGCCACGACGCTGACCCTCCAAGCGCCCCTCCGGGACGAGTGCGAAACCTGGTGCTTCACCACGTTCGCCAACTCCGTCGAAGCCTCCGTCACCGACTGCTGCGGCTGTGAGCACACGGCGGCGGCGTCGCAGTCTTCGGCGATCGTGTGCGAGGAACTGGTCATGGTCACCCGGACCGCCACGCCGGCCACCGCGGAGCGCTGCTCGAATATCCTGTACACCAACATGTATGCATTCGACGGCTCGGCCGGCGCCCTCCTCAACGAGTTGGTGTTCACCGAACGGGCCGACCATCAGCAGCAGTACGTCCCCGGATCGCTGACCGTCACTTTCGACGGCGGTGACGTCACCGGATGCGTGCTCGTCACCGACACGACCCCGGGCGGGACGCTGACCCTCGACTTCTCCGGTTGCGCCGCCGCCGCGGTGGGCGCGAAAGCGCTGGTCATCACCTACCAGCTGACCATCACCGAGGCCACCGCCGCCGCCTGCGGGGGAACGGAATTCTACGCCTGGTCCGCCCTGCAGCAGGGGAGCACCGGATCCCAGTGCCTTGTGGACGGGACCATCTACGAGGCCGTCGCCGTCGCCGTCGAGGCGCCGGCCATGTCTCTCCGGTTGTCGGGCCTGTCGACGGTCGTGGACCGGTGCCGGACGGAGACGGTGACCCTCACCCTGGCCCAAACGTCCATGGCCGCCAATCCCCGGGACGTCCGGCTCGTGCTGTCCGGCCTGAACTATTACGTGGTCAATCCAAGCGCAGCCATTTGCGCCGGCGACGTTTCGCCCATCTCCTGCACCCCCGCCCTGGTGGGGGACGACTTCGTCTGGTATTTCGGCGACGGATTCACCGGTGCCGGGCAGAGTTGCGTCCTCCAGTTCCAGGTGCAGAAGCGCTGTTCCGGCGGGGGGAGCCTGGAGGCCACGGCCTTCTTCGACGACCGCTGCCACGACGACGGCGTTTATGACGATACCTGCTCCGTGAGTGGCGGCCTGACCCCCGCCGCCATCCGCGGAGGCGACCTGCTGGTGGAAGTGAGTCCGGAGGTCTACCAGGCCGCCTCCTCTTCGGTGGAGTGGAAGGTTTTCGTCACCAACCGGGGCGCGGGCACCGCCGCCAACGTGTGGGTGGATCACTTCCTGGGCGCCGGGCTCGATTTCAGTTCCGCTGTCGTCGACGACATGACCGGCGTCACCGTCACCGCCGACATGGACCACACCGGGGGCGCCGTCAACGGCGCCACCGTCGCCATCGACGCCCTGGCGCCCGGCGAGCGGCGGGAAATTTCCTTCCACGCGGTCCTGATCGACACCTTTAACCTGACCCTCGACGTGGCCGCCGCCTGGGGCTGCGTCGGCGTCGACTGCCAGTCGGCCGTGCGGGACAGTTCCACGGTGGAGACCCTCACGCCCATGCTGGTGGACACCGCCGTCGTGACCACTCCCGTGGATGCCTGCGGCGGCTCCACGGGCACGCTCACGCTCCGCAACGCCGGACAGACCGCCTGCTACAACGGCCAGGTCACGGAGACGTTGCCGGCCGGCCTGCGGTACGTCTCCGGCACGACCCGCTGGCGGGTGAACGGCGGAGCATGGAACGGGCCCGACGCCGCCTACGACCCCAATCCCACCGTCTCTCCCCTGCGCTGGACCGCCACCGGGATCCCGGGATTGGCGGTTCTGAACCCGGGGGACACCCTGGATGTGGACTACGACTTGTCCGCGGACTGTCCCTTCACCGGCGGGCCGGTCACGGTCACCGTGTCGTACGAGGACCCCGGCGGGCAGGTCATCAACAATCCGGCGTCCACCTTCTCCGTGGCGTTCCGGGCGCCCGACCTCCGGGTGACGAAAACCCGGGCCGACCAACCGGTAAGCTGCGGGGAACTCATCGAGTGGACCATCGCGGTGGAGAACCAGAGCGGCTACACGCTTCCCATCGTCTGGGTCGAGGACACCCTGGATGCCGCCTTTACCTTCAACTCCTCGGTGGGAGACCCGCCCTACACGGCCGACGACGGCACCTTTGACGGCGTGAATCGGGTCAGCTGGGAACTGAGCTATCTTGGTCCCGGAGAAACCGCGATTCTGACCTTGCGGGCCTCATTGGATTCATCACCCTGCAGCCCGGATCTGGACAACACGGTCCGGGCCTGGTGGGGTTGCGGAACCGCCGACGGCTCGTCTGCAACCCAGCCAGGCGTGGATCCTCCCGATAACGGCCTTTGTCTGAACCCGACGCCGGTGAGCTACGTACGCACCGAGACCCGGCAGCCGAGCTTGACCGATTTCGCCGTCGGCCTCTCCCCCGCATCCATCGATGCCTGCAACGGCGGCACCGAAGTGACCTTCGCGTGCGCCAACACCGGCACCACGGATGCTTTCCTCCTCGATGTCGAGATCTCCCTGCCCGCCGGGCTGACGTACAATCCCGGGACCGCCCGACTGTATGTCGGAGCCGACGGCACGGGCGCCACCACACCCATCGCCGATCCCGCCGTTTCGGGGAATCGGCTGATCTTTTTCGACACGGCCGACAAGGTCAACAACCTGGTCGATGTGCTGCAGGCCGCCGGTGGCAGCGACACGCTGGTGCTGAAATTCGAATTGCGATCGGATTGCTTTTTCGCGGCCGACCTGGGATACGCCGTGCGCTTCTACGACTGCTGCGGCGACACCCAGTACCAGCTCAGCGGCAGCCAGACAGTGCCGGCGCTCAACCCCGAGCTGACCGTCACCCAGGCGCCGGCATCCGCGCAGATCGCCTGCGGGGGACAGCAGGCCTGGACCATCACCGTCACCAACACGGGGGCGGGTAACGCCCAGGTGGTCCGAATCGAGGACACGCCCGGCGCCTGGATTACCGTGGACCCGGGCGCCTCCACCGCCGGGCTGACGGACCTGGGCTCCGGAAAGTGGGGCTGGGAGATCAACGATCTCGCCTCCGGCGGCGCGCAGGTCTTCACCCTGGCGGGAACCCTGAACCCGGCCGGGAACGGCTGCGATGCGTCCCGGCGCGAAAACAACGTCCGGGCTGTCTGGGGGTGTGGCACCGCCGGCGATGCCACCGACGGCGATCCCCTCACCCAAAGTTACGACTGCACCTCGGCGGTCTGGGCGACCGCCCCGACCGCCATTCTCCGGCTGCCCAACCTGGCCGTTGGCGCCGTCGCGCCTGCGGCCGCCTGCGCCGCCGACGGATCCTTCACCGGCAGCATCGCCGTCTCGATCGTCAACGCCGGCGACGGGAGCACCGGCGGCGGCTTCCTGATCCAGGCCGCCGACGGGCAGGGCTGGACCGGCACCTTCGCCTGCGCCAACATCCTCGCCGCCGGAGAAACTCTGAACCTCGACATCCCGGGCTCCTCCTGGTCGCCGGCGTGGGTGCCCGCCTGCACCCCCTGCGCCGCGGCCTCGCCCTACAGCTTCACCGTCGTGCTCGACCCGACGGGCGCCGTCTGCGGGTGCGACGAGAGCGACAATGCCCTGGCCGGGATCCTCTTCGACGTGCACCGCCCCGAACTGGCGGTGACGGACATCGATTTTGCGCTCGTCGCCTGTTCCGGCGACCAGGTCGCCGGCGCCATCCGCGTCCGCGTGGACAACACCGGGTGCGCAGACGCGGCCGGGGTCGTGGTTCGACTGACAGCCGACTGCGGGCTCACCTTCGGCGACCAGATCACCAATGTGCCGGCGGGATCCCACACCCTGGCCGAGTTCCCGATCGTTGACGGTGCTTGGAACGACTGCGCCGACGAAACCTGCGCCTTCACGGTCGCGGTGGATCCGGCGGGGCTGATCTGCGAGTGCGTGAGCGGCGGCGACACCCTCGGACCCGTGACCCACACGCTGTCCCTCCCGGACCTTGAGGTGACCGACATCGAGCTGGGCGCCCTGAGTTGCGACAGCGGCGTCGTGTCCGGTTCGGCGTCCGTCACCGTCCGCAACGCGGGGAGCGGCGCGGCGGGCGCCTTCAGCGTCAGCCTGTCCACCCCGGCCGGCCTGGCGTTCACCGACCAGCCCGTCGCCGCGCTGGCTGCGGGCGAGAGCATCACCCTCGTATTCCCCGCTGCGGGGAGCCTGCCCGACTGCTGCCTCTGCGCGGCCGATTTCACCGCCGCGGCCGACGCCGCCCAGGCTGTCTGCGAGTGCCGGGGGGACAACAACGTCCGCACCGTCCGGCCCGCGGCTGCGGACAAGATCTACTGGACGGACGAGAGTGCCGGCGCCATCCAGCGCGCCGAGGCCGACGGCGCCTCCGTGGAAGCGGTGCTCGCCGGGCTGGCCGGACCCCGCGCCGTGACCCTCGACGGGACCGGCGGCAAGATGTACTGGCTCGAGCCGGCCGGCGGCGTTCTCCGCCGGTCGAACCTGGACGGCACCGATCCCGAAACCCTGCTGGACAGCCTGTCGGCGCCGGTGGCCCTGGCTCTCGATCCGGCCGCCGGTCTGCTCTACTGGACCGACGCCGCGGGGGTGCACCGGGCTGGCCTCGACGGCGCCGATCCGGAGAATCTCATCCCCTCCGTGACGGATGCCGCCGGCATCGCCGTCGACTCCATCACCGGACGGCTCTATTTCGCCCAACCCGACGGCCGGATCCGCGGGGCGAACCTTGACGGCAACGACCTTCAGGAGGTGATCGCGGGCCTGGGCAGTCCCTTCGGCCTGGCGCTGGACATCCGGAACGGCATGCTCATATTCTCCGATCCGCTGACCGGCCTGATCCAGCGGATCTATCCGGACGGCACCGGCCTGACAACCGTGCTCGGCGGCCTGGAGTCCGCGGTGGGGTGCCTGGCCCTGAACGCGGAGGCCGAAACGGTCTACTACGAGACCCGGGGCGCCGCCATCCGCCGGGTGGGCCTGGACGGCGCGGGGGACGCGGCGATCGTCGACGGCCTGGACCAGTCGGGCGGTGTGGCCGTCCTGAAACTCAACACGGCGCCTACGGCCACGGAGATGAACCAGACCCGCGACTATCTCCAGGGCGCCGCGACCGTGCCGCTCAACGATATCGTCGTGACCGATCCGGACTTCTGCGATACGGTCATGGCCGTCCTGATCCTGGCCGACCCGTCGTTGGGCGGTCTGTCCGACAGCAGCGGGCACGGCGAAACCTACGACGCCGCGGCGGGCCGGTGGACGGTCACCGGATCCGTGGCGGACGTCAACGCCGCCCTGGCCGACGTCGCCTTCCTTCCGGTCCCCGACAATCCCGATGCCGAAACCGTCACCGTCCGGATCCGGGACGCTTCGGGGGCAGGCCCCGCCGATGGCGCCGTGGTCCTGGGCGTGATTCCCTATCCGGTCATTTCCGGGAGCGTCCGGCTCAACGGCGCCGGTGTCGCCGGCGTGGCGATGAACGGCCTGCCGGGCGGCATCGCCACTGACGCCTCCGGCGGCTACAGCGCCGTGTTGCCCCACGACTGGTCCGGGACAGTCACCCCGGACCTCGCCGGTTACCATTTCACTCCCTCCAGCCGGACCTACGCCAACGTCGCCGTGGACCAGCCGGACCAGGACTATACCGCCACGGCCGCCACCGCCGCCGTCCTGGTTTCGGAACCGAATCCATCGGTCTTCGGCGATCCGGTGACCCTGACGGTGACGGTCTCTTCCGCCGCCGGCCCGCCGCCCGGCACGGTGCGTTTTCTCGACGGCGCCGTCGAGATCGGATCGGGGACACTGTCGGCCGGAGCCGCCGCTTTCTCCACCAGTCTGCTCTCCGGCGGGCTCCACGTCCTCACCGCCGCATACGACGGCAGTCCCGGCTACGAGACATCGGTTTCACCGCCCGTGAACCACCCGGTCAACCCGGCCGCCACGGCGACGAACCTCTCGTCGGCGCCCAATCCCTCGGTCTTCGGCGACGCCGTGACCCTGACGGCCGTGGTCAGCTCCGGAGCGGGCACGCCGTCCGGGACAGTCACCTTCTTCGAGGGAGCCACGGTTCTCGGGAGCCAGGCGCTGGCGGGCGGTGTCGCCACTGTGGTTATTCCGTCGCCCCCTGGCGGCATTCACGGCTACAGCGCCGCCTATTCCGGCAACGCCGACCACCAGCCGTCCGCTTCGGCCGTCCTGAACCACTTGGTTCAACCCGCCCCCACCGCCACAACCCTGTCGTCGGCGCCCAATCCCTCGGTCTACGGCGTCGCCGTGACCCTGACGGCGGTGGTGGTCTCTCCCGTCCCGGCGCCCGCCGGGAGTGTGGCCTTCCGCGACGGCGTCGTGGTGCTGGGAACGGTCGTCCTCTCCGGCGGCGGGACCGCGGTGTTCACCACGTCCGCGCTCACCGGGGGGACGCATTCGTTGACGGCCGAGTATCTCGGGACCGCGAACCACGCGGCCTCCACCTCCCCGGCCGTCCTGCAAACGGTTCGCCGGGCCGCGACCGCCACGACGGTCTCGTCGTCCGTCAACCCGTCCCGGTACGGACAGCCGGTGACGTTCACCGCCGCGGTGGCCGGCCCCGGGAGTCCGCCCACCGGCACCGTCGTTTTCCGGGCGGACGGCGCCGATCTCGGTCCGGCGGTGCCCCTGTCGGGCGGCATGGCCGTCCTGACCACTTCCGACCTGGCGGTGGGCGGCCACACGATCACCGCGCACTACCGGCCCATGGCCGACCCGAATCACCTGCCCAGCGAGGAGTCGCTGACCGGCGGGCAGAACGTCGTCAAGGCAGACACGACGACCGCCCTGACGACCAGCCGATCGTCGAGATATGGAGAAGCGGTCAACCTCACGGCCGTCGTGGCGGTGATCCCGCCCGGGAGCGGAATGCCCTCGGGAACGGTGACGTTTTTTGACGGAGTGACTACCCTGGGAACAGGTACACTGTCGGGCGGAACGGCGACCTTCACCACGACGGCCCTGGCGGTGGGGCCGCACCAGCTGGCGGCCCGGTTCGAGGGGAACGCCTCGCTGAATCCCAGCGTATCGCCGTCCACATTCCACCGGGTGTATATGGCCCTAACCGGCACGGTGCTGGCGGCCGCGCCGAATCCCTCGCACCGGGGCCAGACTGTGACGTTCACGGCGACGGTGACGGCGACACCTCCGGGAGCGGGAACGCCCACCGGGACGGTGACGTTCCGGGACGACGGGGTCGCTCTCGGCAGTGCGCCGCTGTCGAACGGTACGGCGACGTGGGCTACCGCGCAGTTGACGATGGGCACGCATCCTATCACCGCGGGATATTCCGGTGACGAGAATTTTCGGTCGAGCGATTCGGAGATCCTGTCCCAGGCCGTGGAACGGGCGGAGACGGCCACCACGCTCCATGTGTCACCGAGCCCCGTCTGTCCGGGCGGGACGGTGACCTTGACGGCCATGGTGTCCGTCGTGCCCGCTGGTGAAGGGACACCGACGGGGAGTGTCGAATTCCGGGACGGCCCGGAGCTGCTGGGAACGGTGGCGCTGGACGGCAATCTCGCGGTGTCGATCACCCTCGCTGCCCCGGAAGCGGGGACCCTGATCGTTTCCGCCGCTTACTCGGGTGACGGGGAGTTCATGGGAAGCAGTTCCGATCCGCTGGACCTGGAGGTGGCGGAGCCGCCGGCGGTGACCCTGGATCCGATCCCGACCACGGTCGGATCGTGGGCGAGCGCCGCGCTCACGGTGGAATACTCGGGGACGGAACCCGTCTCGATCCAGTGGTACGAGGGAGCCAGCGGCGACACATCCCTGCCGGTGCCGGGAGCGACCGAGGCCACCCTCGCCACTCCGGCGGTGGACTGGGATACCGGCTACTGGGCCCGGTTGCAAAACGACTGCGGCCAGACGGACAGCGCGGCGGCGGCCGTGACGATCCGGAACACCTATTACCTGGCGCACGTGGCCATGGACGACTTGTGGTGGACGTCACTGACGGCGGTCAACTGGAGCGAACACGATCACCCGGTGGTCTTGGAGGCGTTTGGCGCGGACGGCACTTTGCTGGAAACGCGCACGCTGGATCAACTGGGTTCCCGGTGCCAGTTGGCGCAGGACGCGTCGGAGTTGTTCTCCGCGGAAACGCTGGCGCAGGACGTCTGGGTGAGAACCACCACCGCTTCGGACCTGAAGGGCCTCGTGGCGTTCGGGACCACCGACGGGGAAACCCAGGCCAACCTGCCGTTCCTGAAGGCGGCGTCCTTCCACTCGGCCTTCCCCTACGTGGTAACGGGGGTGGCCGGCTGGTACACCGGACTGACCTTGGTGAACACCGACGAGACGCCGGCTTCGGTCCGGCTGACCGCTCGGGATGAAGACGGCGGCATCCTGTCGGAGCAGGCAGTCGCCATCCCGGGCTATGGGAAGTACGTCCGGTTTCTTGAGGAGATTTTCCCGGACGTCGCCGATCCGACGCGGCTCCGAAACGTCCGGGTGCTTTCGGACCGGCGCCTGGTGGGATTCGAACTCTTCTGGAACCTCGACCTGGCGGGCCTCGCCGGATTGCCCGCTGTGTCCATGGACGAATTGCCGCCGGACGGCGGCACATACGATCACTTCTTCAACGAGATCCCGGATTCGGGTAGTTACTATACCGGCATCACCTTCGTGAATCTGGATCAGGCGCCGGCTGCCATCGCCGCCGCCGCCTTCGATGCGGCCGGATCGCAGTTGGGGACGGAATATCTTGAACTGCCTCCCGGCAGCCAGTTGACCCGGGAGCTGCAGGCCGTGTTTCCGCCCCCGGACTATGCCGCGGCCGCGTACATCCGCTGGGACGCCCCGCAGCGCGTGACGGGTTTCGAGCTGGTGCTGACCCGGGATGGAGAATTCCTGTTCGACGGCCTGGTGGGAGGGCTGGAACCCTGGCACCGGCTGGTGTTCCCGGCGGCCTCGCCCTCGGGCGGTTCAGTGCGGCTGCGGCTGACGAACCAGGAGAACCTCCACCTGAATCTGGAGATCACGGCATACGACGCGGCGGGGGTGGCGCTGGCCACCCGCCCGGCAGACCTCGACGCGTACCAGTTGCTGGACCTGAACCTGGGAGCCGACCTGGCGCCGGTGGCGGCGGAGATCGCCTGGGTGGAAGTGGAAGGCGACGGCCTGATGGTGGGCGACGCGTTCATCATCTCGGCCGACGGAAAGCGCCTGGTCATCTATGCCGGCTTTCCGGCGTGGTGAGTCTGGAGGAGTGGAATATCCTGAACCGTCGGGGCGTCCGGCCTGGTTGGGGCGGGAACAGCCCACCCGGAATGCTGCCCCCGCTGGCGTGCGATTTCACTGATGACGAGTCGCTGGACGCGGCGGACCTGCTGATCCTGGACGCCTACTTCGCCGGCCGCCGGACCGCGCTTCACTGACCGGGCCGGTGTCGGGATCACCGGCCGGGCCGCGGACCGGCGGGCTCCGGTGATTCACGCGCCGCTTACTTCACCACCACCTTGAGCAGCGTGCCGGCCGGCAGGGCGGCGTCGAGCTGGACGCCGTTGAGGATCGCCGCCGCCTCGAGCTTGTCCGCGGAGATCGGAAGAGCGTCGTGTAGGGAAAGAGTGTAGATCTCGGTGGT